>JBCDDH010000057.1:0-23862 GCA_039180415.1 Planctomycetota bacterium
CCGCAAAAAAAATCACGCCCCGGCCGGCTCGAATTTGAGCACCAGATCAAACACCTCGGCGTCCAGCTCCCGGGCGACGCCCGCGTCCTTGACCATGCAGACCTTGACCGCGTCGCAGGTCAGCCCCGCGTGAAAGTTGCTCTCGACCGACCGGCCCATGCCTTCAAGGACCACCAGGTCCACGCCGCGTCGGGTGACCGCATCGGCCAGCTCCGGGCTCACGGCGAGCAGGTCGATCAGCGGCGCATCGTTGCCGCTGGGCACGCACTCGAGCCGGCCGTCGGCGAGGGCTTCGCGGAGCGGGGCGTCGTGCTCGGTAACGCGATCGAGCAAAGCGACCAGCTCGTCGTGGGTGACGTCGTTGAGCGACGGCCGCGTGTTGGCCGTCAGGATCACCCCCGTGCCCCGGCGAAGCAGTTCCCGGGCCAAGGGGAGCATGCCCAGCAAGACGTCCGGCCCGGCGTTGTCCACGAACAGGCACGCACACCGATACGCCGGATGCCGCTTCGCGTCGAACCGTTCGGCCAGCGCTTCGAAATCGTCGAACCGCCACGGCCGGGGCTTGAGCTTCGCTCGCACCGCTTCGAAGTCGATCTGACCCGATTCGAACATCGCGATCGTTTCTTTGGCGCCCAGATCGAAGATGTTCCCCGCCAACACGCCCCGCCAGGCCGCGGCGAACCGCTCCGCCTCGGGCATCGCGTCCAACTCGGCCAGCAAAGCCGGCAGGAGCGGCAGCGCCCGCTCGTTTTCTTGTCGCTTGGGGATCGCGTAGGCGTCCACGATGCCCGCCCGTTCGAGGGCGTCTTCCCGGGCCCAGCAGAGCGAAAGGATGTCTAGCTGGCCGAACGCTGCGGGGTCCGCCTGGACGCGATCTAAATACGCCCCGAACTCGGCTTGGGCCTCTGCCCGCTGCGCGTTCGCCTTTTCTTCGGAGATGCCGCGTTCCGCGGCCTCGGCCATCCACCCCCGGCACATCCCGCCGGCGTGCGAGCGAAACATGCCGAGCCAGTAGCCCCGGGCTTCGGCGTCGCGGGTGAGATTCGTCAGCCCCGGGCGATACCCGCTCGGGTCCGCCAACCGCGGGAAAGTCACCCGCTGCGCCCGCCGTGCCAGCGCCAGCGAATCCGTGGGCAGCGCCGGCCCGGTTTGCCCGTACGTCTGGCCGACATCGGTGGCCTCGGAACCCACGCGGTTCATGACGACCACCGCGCAAAGTTGTCCAAGAGTTGCAGCCCCACCGCCTGGCTCTTTTCGGGATGGAACTGCGTGGCCCAGAGGTTGCCGCGGTGCACCGCCGAGCAGAACGGTCGGCCGTAGGTCGTGCGGGCGGCGGCATCAGCGTCGTCGACGGGCCGGCAGTAGTAGCCGTGGACAAAGTACACGTGCGGGTTGTCGGGCAGGCCGGCACCCAGCGCCGCGCCGGCGTCCGTGAGTTCGATCCGGTTCCAGCCCATGTGCGGGACCTTCAGCCGCGGGCGGTCCGGCCCCTGGTCTTCGACGAAGCGGACGACCTCGCCGTCGATGAGGCTTAGCCCCGGGATCGGCGCGTCGGCCGGCGCGTCCTCTGTCGACGACTCGAACATCAGTTGCATCCCCAGGCACACGCCCAGCATCGGCCGGCCCGACGCGGCAAACGCGGTCAGCGGATCGATCAGGCCCCGCCGGTCAAGCTGCCGCATCCCGTCGGCGAAGTTGCCTACGCCCGGAAGGATCAGCCGCGCGGCGTCGGCGACGCCCGTGGCGTCGGCGATGATTTCGGCGTTGTGTCCCCGGTGCTGCAACGCTTTCTGAACCGAACGCAGGTTGCCCATGCCGTAGTCGAGGATGGCGATCATGCGGACTTCTCGATCTGCCTCGACGGCGGCGGTTTCATCGCACCACGATCTCGACGCGGCGGTTCTTGGCCTTATCGCTGCCGCGCGGTTCGCTGGACCCCAGGCCGACCGTCGTGAGGCGGGCGCTGCTCACCCCCCGCTCGGCGAGGTAGTCGGCGACCGCCTTCGCGCGGGCTTCGCTGAGTGCCTCGTTGCTCGCCCAGTTGCTCTTGCGGATCGGATCGGAATCGGTGTGTCCTTCGACGACGACCTGCCGGCCGGCGTAGTTGTCGGTGAGCGCCTCGGCGACCTGTCGCAGCGTCTTCTTGCTGGCGTTGCTGAGCGTGGCCTGGCCGGGGGCGAAGAGCACGTCACCGGGCACGCGGACGGTGACCTCGTTGGCGACGGACGTATCGATCTCGACGCCGCCGATGCCCGAGAAGCCCGTGCCGTCGAGCGACAGGAACGCCGGGGCCGGCCCGGGCGGCGGCGCGGAGATCGGCGTCGGAGCCGGGGCGGCGCGGAGCTGGTCGTTCTCGGCCATGAGGCGATCGACCTCGGCCTGGAGGGCGCGGTTCTGGCCGTAGAGCGCGTCTCGCTCTTGCTGCAGGCTGGTGATCGATTGGCAGCCCGGGCCGGCGAACACCAACAGGCAAACGCAGGCAACCACAAGCGGCATAGGGGAATGAGTCATGGCGGTCTCCTGATCGGGGAAGCAGGAGTTTACGGATTCGCGGATGGCTTTGCTGGGGGTTTGGGCGCCGGCTTCGGCTTAGCCCAGCGTCGGTAAGAGATAAGCCCAGATCTCGTTGCGGAAGAGCATCACCACCAGCGTTGCCGCGCAGAGCGAGGGCCCGTACGGGATCACCCGCGTCCGGCCCTTGAGTACGGCCCCGACGCCGGCCGTGACGAGCACCACCGCGATGCCGATGAACGGCGCGAGAAAGAACGCCAGCGTCGCGTCCCGCCAGCCGATCACCGCTCCGACCGCGGCCATGAGGTGCACGTCGCCCAGGCCCATCGCTTCTTTCCCGAACAGCAGCGTGCCGAAGATGCGGATGGACCAGACCACGCCGCCGCCGACGAGATAACCGATCACAACGCCCGCTAGCGCATGCGTGAACCAGACCTCCCCGTTGCCAAGTCCCGGCCAGAACAACGTGGCCAAAACCGCGAGCAACACCGGCGGCGTCAAGAACAAAACTTCTTTGAGCACTTCGCGGCGGGGGTGGGGGTGGGCGAGGATGAGGTTCGGGTCGTCCGGGTCGGCTCCTTCGGGCATTTCGGGTTCCTCGGCGAAGCTCAGCGGGAGCACGCCGATTCGCAACAGGACCACCGACACGATCAGGCCAACCGCACCTCCCGCTGCGATCGCGAATTCCACGCCGAGGGCCAAAGGCGTAAGTGATCCCCAGTGCGACTCGATCGCTTGCCAATCGGTTCCAAGAAACCCCGCCGCGCCCGCCACGGGTGAAACCAGCGCGACCAAGCTCGCCGTCCACACGATCCCCAACGGGATGATGTACAGCTTCGCGTCGATCAGCGTCGCCGCGATCATGCACGCCAACAGGCACAGATGTACGCCCAGCACCGGCCAGGTGTTCAGCACCCCCGCTCCCGCAAACGCGGGCCGCAAGCCCGTGAAGTAATACGCCCACGTCAGCCCCGCGAACGCGATGCCTGTGAACGCTTCGACCAGCGGGTACTGCGGGCTGATCGACATCTTGCAGTTCCGGCACTTGCCCCGCAGCCACAGCCAACCCAGCACCGGCACGTTGTCGAACCACGCCAGCTTCTTCTCACATCCCGGGCAGCGCGACGGCGGGCTCACCACGCTCAACCCCTCGGGCACGCGGAACACCACCACGTTTAAGAAACTCCCGACGCACGCGCCCCACAGGCCCATCAGGATCACGGTGTAGGTCTCGGGAGACACGGGCATGGCTTAGAGATCGGGGATCAAGGATCGCGGATCGGAAAAAACAGCAACGCTCAGCCCCCGGCCCGATCTCCGTTTTCGGGTTCCGATTCCCCGGAGCGAAGCTCCGCCGCCGTCAATTCCGCGATCCGTTTCTCGGCCACGTCGAGCACTGATCGGCAACGCTTCACCAACGCCGCCCCGCGTTCGTACTGCGCGATCGCCTCTTCCAGGCCGATCTCGCCGGACTCGACCCGTTCGATCAACGCCTCCAACTCCTCGAGGGCCGCCTCGAAGCTCAGCGTGTCCGGCTCGGTTTCGCGTTTCGGGCTCGTCACTCCCGGAGCATAATCCAACCCGAGGCCGACGCTCCGCGGTCACGTGTCAAACAGCGAAGGCCCGCCTGCGTCGCCTTTCGATGGACGCTTGCCTTTCGATTTCGCGGGCCGGGTGCTTGGAGCGGCGGCGGGTCGACTCGCCCTCGACACCGCGTCGACCGTGCTGTCGATCGATCCGTCCGCGAAGACCGTTTTTAACGCCTTGGCTTTCGCCGCGTCCTCCGCCGAACGCAGCACGTGCCCCGCCGCGTCGGTCGTGTAGGTAAACCCGCGCTCGAGGACCCGCCGGGGCCCGACCGCCTCCAGATGACGGCTCGCCGAAGCTAGCGCCGCCGACCGGCTTTCGAGGTTCCGCCGCACGCCCGGAAGCAGGCGGGACTCGGCCCGCACGACCCGCTCCCGGAACGCTTCCACCAGCTTCCGCGGCTCCCGCAGCAGCGGCGACCGCCCCGCCGTCTCCACTCGCGCCCGGAAGTGTTCGAGGCGGTGCCGCAGCGTCACGCCCAAACGCCGCTCCAGCTGCGCGACCTGCTCCTGTAGCGCCGCCGCGTCGGGCACCAGCGTCATCGCCGCCTGCGTCGGCGTGGCGCACCGCGCGTCCGCCACGAGCTCTGCGATGGTCGTGTCCGTCTCGTGGCCGATCGCCGCGACGACCGGCAAGTCGCAGCGCAACAACGCGTCGGCGACCGCCCTTTCGTTGAACGCCCAGAGGTCTTCGATGCTCCCGCCGCCGCGGGTGAGGACGATCGCGTCGATCCCGTGCGCCGCCCCGTGCTCCGAAAGCGCGTCGAGCGCCCCGACGATCTGCGGCGCCGCGTCCGGCCCCTGCACCCGCACGTCCACCAGCACGAGTTCGCACCCCGCCCAACGCCGCCCGGCTGTGTCGATCACGTCCTGCAACGCCGCCCCGCCTCCGGACGTGACCACCGCGATCTTGCGCGGCACCGCCGGCAGCGGCTTCTTGCGTTCGAGCTCGAAGTAGCCCCGGTCGCGCAGCTCGGCCATCAGCGCCCGCAGCTCGGCTTCCAACGCCCCGACGCCGACCGGCTCCAGCCGATCGACGTAGAGCTGGACCGCCCCCTGCGCGTCGTAGAAATCGATCCGCCCCGCCGCGACGACCTCCATGCCGTCCTTGGCCTTGAAGCCGCAACGCTTCGCGGCCGAAGCGAACATCACGCACCGCAGCGCCGCTCCGCCGTCTTTGAGCGAGAAGAACCAGTGGGCCCGGTCCGACAGATTGGAGATCTCGCCGACGACGCGGACGCGCTGAAGCTCCGGCGTCTCGAGCGCGCCGCGGATCATCGCGGCGACTTGGGTCACGCTCAGCGGCGTTTCGGGCATCGCGTCACGTTAGCCCGTGCCAGGTCACGCCGTTGCCCGGCGTGTCCGGGAAGACCGCGACGCCGTCGTCGCCAACCTTCACGCCGTCGGCCACGTCTTTGGCGAGCAACAGCGCGCCGTCCATGTCCACGTAATCCAGCAGCGGCAGGAGCTGGCCGATGGCGGAGATGCCGACGGTAGTCTCGGTCATGCAGCCGATCATGACCTTCATGCCGTGCTCCCGGGCGCGGGCGATCATGCGTCGGGCGGGGGTCATGCCGCCGCATTTCATGAGCTTGATGTTGACGCCGTGGAACACGCCGGCGCACGCGTCGACGTCGCTTTCGGTGATGCACGACTCGTCGGCCATGATCGGCAGGTCCGAGCCGAAGTACACGGCCTCGTGTTCCTCGCGCGACGCTTCGCGTTTGAGCGGTTGCTCGATGAACTCGACGCCGAGTTGTTGGAGCGGCCCGGAGATCGTGATCGCTTGCTCGGCCGTCCACGCACAGTTTGCATCCACGCGGAAGGTTGCTTCGGTTTCTTTGCGGAGCCGTTCGACGAGTTTCAGGTCGGTCTCGGGCGAACCGGTGCCGAGCTTGATCTTGTAAACCGGGAAGTTCGGGAACTCGTTGAGCTTGTCGGCCATGGCGTCCGGCTCAGCCATGCCGATGGTGTAGTCGGAGGGCGGGCAGGTGGACAGGTCGAGGTTCCAATGTTTCCAAACGGGCGTCTGCGTCTGCTTTCCCCATAGATCATGCATGGCTTCGTCGAGCGCGCAGATCGCAAAGAAAGCCGCCGCGCCGTAGCGTTGCGGATTCCCGGTTGCGGTGAAATCGATCGGCGCTCCGGTCTCATGCAACGCGGTCATCGCGTCACCGATCATGACTTCGAAGTCTTCTCGCCCCGCGTCCCACCCAAAAGGCTCGTCGCCGGTCCCGTGGTTGACGTCGATCATGCGAGATGTCGGCGTGAGGGCATCGACCATCTTCTCCATCGTCACCCCGAAGTACGGGATCGCCGCCGCCTCGCCATAACCCGACAAACCCGTCTCGGGGTCGTGGAGTTCGACGACCAGGTTGTGTTGCACGGTCCGTGTGCCGTGGGCGATGGTCCAGGCGTGGCGGAGCGGCAGTTCGAGCGGGTGGAGCTTGAGTTCGAGCATGGCGGGATGATGGATGACCGTTTTGACGAGCCGCGACCGTGAGGGAGCGGGTGGGGTGGCGTCATGCGGGCCCGCACCCTGACGGTCGCGGCTCGTTGAGCGTTTGTTCAGTGCCCCTTGCCGAGTTCGGCCTTGAGCTTGAGCGTGGCGTCGACCAGCGTGTCCGGGCCGTGCACGATCACGTCGCAGGCGGGCAGGCCGAGTTCGTCTTGCACGCGGTTCCGTTCGGCTTCGATCTTCGCTTCGTCGCCGCCGAGTTGACGGCTGTTCATCGCGACGCCGATGAACTTGCACGGGTGTTCGAGGTTGGACGCGTGCTCGTAGAACTTGAGGAGCTGTTTCAAGTCCGTCAGCGGCATGTGCGGTCGCCCGACCATGTGCGGCCGGCCGGGCTCGTAGCACATGACCAAGCCATCGGGCAGCGCCCCGTGCAAGAGGCCGTAGGTGACGGAGGAGTAGCTGGGGTGGGCGAGCGTGGCCTGGCCTTCGAGAACGATGATGTCGTGGTGCTGGTTGCGCTTGACCAGGCGTTCGGCGGCGCCGTTGATGAAGTCGGCGACGACGCAGTCGATGGGGGCCCCGCCGTTGGTGGGGTCTTCGATCTCCTCGGCGGTCATGGCCAGGCCGCGGTTGACGCCGGGGGCGACGAGGATGCCGGTCTGGCCCGTGGCGACGAACTTGGCGTCTTGCCCGGCTCGCTGTAGGCCCATGGCGAGCTCGACGCTGGTCATCATCTTGCCGATCGAGCAGTCCTGCCCGACGGTGTGGATGCGGAGGCACCGGTCGTCGAGCCCGAGGCGGTCGGCCACCTCGCGCTCGTCGTTTTTCCGGATGTCGAAGATGGTTGCGTCGTGCTCTCGGGCGATCGCGGCGATCTCGGGGTCGTCCTGGAGAAACGTGTGCAGGCCCGAGATGAGCATGAGCCCGTGGTGAGCGGCCTCGAGCACGGCGTGGCGCATCTCCTGAGGCAGCTTCCCGCCGGCGGGGGCGACGCCGATGACCAGGGCGTCCAGGTCGCCGCAGTCGGCCAGCGAGCACACGATGGGCACGTCGCCGCCGAAGCCCAGCGCTTCTTGCGCGGTTTGCCCGGCGGTCTCGGTGTCGATCAGGGCGACGACTTCGCCGGGCCGGTACCGCAGCAGCGACACGGCGGTTTTGGCGGAGACGGCGTTGGTCCGGCCCTGCGTGAGGACGGCGAGGCGTTGTTTTCCGAGGGACACGGGCGGATTCCTGGGCGGCGTTCTAGAACGATTGCAGCATACCGCTCCCCCCGGAATGCACGCGTCCGAGTCGTCGGCAATAGGGTCGCGCCGTCGATTTGAATCGGACCCGGACATCCCCTAGGGTCGCCGATCGTGGCGGCCGGACCTCGGCCGCGCTGCAACCCCAATCCCCCCCATCACGGGAGTTTCTGCTCATGGCCGTCAAGATCGGCATCAACGGTTTCGGACGCATCGGCCGGCTCGTGTTCCGCGCCGCCGCTTACCGCAGCGACGACGAGATCGAAGTCGTCGGCATCAACGACCTGGTCCCCGCCGACAACCTGGCGTACCTCCTGAAGTACGACTCGAACCACGGCAGGTTCGCCGGCGAGGTCACCAACGACGGCGAAGACGCGTTGGTCGTTAACGGCAAGAAGATCCCGTCGATGTCCGAGCGGAACCCCGAGGACCTGGGCTGGGACAAGCTCGGCGTCGACTACGTCGTCGAGTCCACCGGCTTCTTCACCGATTACGACGGCGCGGCCAAGCACCTCAAGGCCGGCGCGAAGAAGACCGTGATCTCCGCCCCGACCAAGAGCCCCGACCAGGTGCCCACGATCGTGATGGGCGTCAACGACGGCTCGCTCACGGCCGATAGCAAGGTCGTCTCCAACGCGTCCTGCACGACGAACTGCCTCGCCCCGATGGCCAAGGTGATCAACGACGAGTTCGGCATCGTCGAGGGTCTGATGACCACCGTGCACGCCGCGACCGCGACCCAGCCCACGCAGGACGGCCCGAGCAAAAAGGACTGGCGCGGCGGCCGCAACGCGTACACCAACATCATCCCCTCCAGCACCGGCGCCGCCAAGGCCGTGGGCCTCGCGCTGCCCGAGCTCAAGGGCAAGCTGACCGGCATGGCCTTCCGCGTGCCCACGCCCGACGTGTCCTGCGTCGACCTGACCGTCCGCACCGAGAAGGAAACCAGCTACGACGACATCATGGCCGCGCTCAAGGCCGCGTCTGAGTCCGGCCCGATGCAGGGCATCCTCGGTTACACCGACGAGCAGGTCGCCTCCACCGACTTCCTCACCGACCCGCGCAGCTCGATCATCGACGCCAAGGCGGGCATCGGCCTGTCGCCGACCTTCCACAAGGTCATCTCCTGGTACGACAACGAATGGGGCTACTCCAACCGCGTGGTCGACCTGCTGATGAAGATGGCCAAGCTCGACGGCATCGCGTGAGCGTTTATCTCGTCTTTCCTAAGACCCACGGCTTCACGCCGTGGGTTTTTTTGTCGCTCGACGCCACTCGTTTCATGTGAGCCCGGAATGCCTAAACCCAAAGTCGTGATCGTCGGTGCCGGGAGCCTCTTTTTCGGGCGGAAGGCCGTCTGGCAGATGATTCATTCGCCGCATCTGCGTGAAGGCACGCTTGCCTTGGTCGACACCGATGCGGATCGCCTAGGCAAGATGAAACGCCTCGCCGAGATGGCCATCGAACACAACGGCGTGCCGCTGAAACTGGAGGCTTCCACGCAGCGCCGCGACGTGCTGAAAGATGCGGATTTCGTCGTCCTCTCGTTTGCCGATCGCAACGCTCACTTCCGGGGCGTGGACTGCGAGACCTCGGTGAAATACGGCATCCGGATGTGTTCGGGGGACACGATCGGGCCCGGCGGTGTATTCCGCACGCTCCGCGAGTGGCCGGAGATCGCCGGTTGCGCAAGCGACGTGCTGGACCTCTGCCCCGACGCCTGGGTGATTAACTACATCAACCCGGCCGCGGTGCACGGCATCGGCCTCGCGCGGTTTTTTCCGGAGCTCAAGTCCCTCGCGCTCTGCGATGCGCAATTCGATCTGCACGAGAAATACGCCGAAGCCGCGGGCGTGCCCAACGACGACAAGTTCCGCCTGCGCAGCGCCGGGCCGAACCACTTCACGTGGCTGCTCGAAGCGTCGTACGACGGTCGGGACGTGCTCCCGAAGATCGTCGATCACGTCCGGCAAAACGCCGAGGCCGACTTGAACCAGCAGGCCCAAGGCTACGCGAATCAAGCCAAAGGTTTTTTGAACAACGGGATCGCTTTAGAGCTGCACGACGCGTTTGGTGTGATACCCACGGTCACGGCCCACACCAAGGAGTACGTGCGTTTTTACCAGCACCCCGGCTTCGCCGGTCGCGACGCGCACCCGCCGCTGAAGATCTTTGAGGTGCCGGACCGCCTTCGGTGGACGGCCGAGGTCTGGCGCCGCGTGGCCGACTATGTGGAGGGGCGCGTCGACATCGCCGAGTTCGATACCGAATTCGGCCCGGACCCTGCGACCGATCTCATCGAGAACATGGTCGGGGGCTTAGGCAAGCCGATGCACCTGAACACGATGAACGGCGGCGCGGTGCCGAACATGGCGGATGACGCGTATCTCGAATTGCTTTGCGACGTCGATATGGACGGGGCGCGGCCGCGGTCGTATCCCGAGATGCCGCGGGGTGTGCGGGGTTTGTGCGAGCAGGTGCTCGACACGCACGAGCTCGCCGCCGCCGCCGCCCACCACACGGACCGAAGGCTGCTGCGGCGTGCGCTGCTAACAGACCCGCTGACGTTCTCGGTGGGCGACACGGACGCATTGATCGACGATCTGCTCGAGTCTCAGCGCGACGCGTTGCCCGCGCGGTGGTTCGATCGGGCGTGATCGCGAACGTGCGCTAAACCGCATAACTTCTCCGCATGGCCGCCCTTTCCGAAACCGATGGCAAGATTGGAGACGAGCTTTTAGACGCGGCCAAACGGCTGTCCGAGGGGTTGTCGACGATGACGTTCGGGGCCCCGGTGCACACGGTTTACAACCCGCTGGATTACGCCTGGCCGATGGTCGAGGCGTACACGCGGCGGTTCGGCAACTCGAAAAAACGGGTGGTGCTGTTCGGGATGAACCCCGGGCCGTGGGGCATGGCGCAGACGGGCGTGCCGTTCGGCGAGGTCGCGGCGGTGCGTGACTTTTTAGGATTGGATGAGCCGGTGGGGAAGCCGGAAAGAGAACACCCCAAACGGCCGATCGAGGGGTTGGCGTGTGGGCGTTCGGAGGTGTCGGGTCGGCGGGTGTGGGGGCTGATCGAAGAACGTTTCGGCGAGCCGGAGGCGTTTTTCCGCGACCACTTCATCGCCAACTTCTGCCCGCTGGTGTTCATGGCCGAGTCGGCGCGCAACGTGACGCCCGACAAGCTGCCGTCGGCGGAGCGGGAGCCGTTGGTCGAAGCGTGCCGCCACCACCTGCGCCGCGTGCTCGGCGTGCTCGAGCCTGAGTATGTGATCGGCGTGGGCGTCTGGGCCGAGCAGCAAGCGAACGCGGTAATCGCGGCCCTACCCGCGAACGGGATCAAGGTCGGCCGGATCTTGCACCCCTCGCCCGCCAGCCCCGCCGCCAACCGCGGTTGGGCCGGCCAGGCGACGCGGCAACTCGTGGAACTCGGCGTCTGGGACGGCTGACCGTTTTCAGGCGACCGGCTCGCGGTCGAGGTCCGAGTAGGGGTAGTGCCCCGCCTCTTTGAGCCTTTCGAGCAACGCTTGGCCGCCGTGCTCTTGCTTGAATTCCATTTCCGAGCGGAAAATCTCGATCACGGCCAGCAGCCCCAGCCGCCGACCGCCGGATGAATCGGGGTACGCGTCGAAGATCAGGCATTTGCCGCCGACCCCTTCCATGTCTTCGGGGAACTCGCAGGTTTCGTAGGGGTTGAGGGTCGCCGTGGCCGCGTAGCGAGCGATGAGATTGAGGACGCCGTTGAGGTTGCGGTGCATCCGGCCAAACGGGTGATCCTCGTCCCGGGCGTGGTCCAGGTCGATCGGCTGCCGCGTGAACATCACCAACTCGTAGTTGTCGAAGTCTCGGTTGCTGGGCCCCTCTCCCGGCAGTTCGCTGAGCTCTTTGGTGGCGATCGCGGTGCCCGGGATGCCGCGGGGGAAGTAGTAGAGGTCCAGGGTCCCGCCCACCGCAAAGGGGATGAGGGCGTGCATGACCATGTCGTGCTCCGCTCCGAGCCGTTGCACGAGAAAGGCGTGCTTTTCCTCGTACCACGCGTCGGCCGTCGCCTCGTCGACGCCTAGTTTGTCGGTGTGTCGTCCCAACCACCGGAAGATGCGTTTGAACATCGATGGGCCCCTTGTTTCGTAGGACGAAGCCTTGCTTAGACACGACGAATCGTACCGATCCGACCGCGACTCCTCGCGTTCAGGCTCCGTTAGACTCCCGCCATGCCTACGCCTTCCGCCGCCCGCCCGCCCGCCCGCCTCGCGCTGTCCGACGGCACCGTGTTCACCGGCCGGGCCTACGGCGACCTGTCGCCGCGCTGCGTCGGGGGCGAGGTGTGCTTCAACACGTCGCTTTCGGGTTACCAGGAGATCCTCACCGACCCGTCGTACGCCGGGCAGATCGTCACGATGACCAACCCGATGATCGGGAACTACGGCAGCAACGACGGCGACCTCGAATCGGCCAGGCCGCAGGTCGCCGGTTTCGTGGTGCGGGAATTGTCCAATGTCGCGAGCAACTACCGCAGCACGGCGAAGCTGGAAGCCTGGCTGGAACGCTCCGGCGTCACCGGCATCGACGGGATCGACACGCGGGCGCTCACCCGCAAGCTCCGCACCGACGGCGCAATGGACGGCGTCCTGTGCACCGATCCGGGCAAAGGCGACGCCGAGTTGGTGGACATGGCCAAAGCGAGCCCGGGGCTGGTTGGGCGGAACCTCGTGCAGGAAGTTTCGCGCTCCGAACCCTTGCGCTGGTCGGAAGGCTTGGGGCAGTGGCAGCCGATCCAAGGCGCGATCGAGGTGTCGGCGGATCGGCCGCGGGTCGTCGCGCTGGACTGCGGGACGAAGCTGAACATCTTGCGGAATCTGGCCGAGTCTGGGCTGGAAGTGGTCGTGTTGCCCTGGGATTCGAGCCCGGAGCAGATCTTCGAGCACGACCCGGCGGGCCTGTTCGTCTCCAACGGCCCGGGCGACCCGGCGGCGGTGACCGCGACGATCGACACGCTGAAATCCGTTCGCGGAAAACTTCCCACATTTGGGATTTGCCTGGGCCATCAGCTGCTCGCCCGGGCGATGGGTGCGGAAACGGTCAAACTGAAGTTCGGGCACCGCGGCGGGAACCAGCCCGTCCAGAACCTGGGCACGGGCAAGGTCGAAATCACGAGCCAAAACCACGGCTTTGCGGTTACGCAGGACTCGTTGGAGAACGTCGGGGCCGAGCCGACGCATATCAACCTGAACGACAAAACCTTGGAAGGCTTCCGCCACGCCAGTGAGCCCACCTTCGCCGTTCAGTACCACCCCGAAGCCAGCCCCGGTCCGCACGATGCTCGGTATTTGTTCGATTGTTTCCGGGGGATGATCCGCACCGGTCGGGCGCCTTCCGCGGAGGACATGGACGCCGCCCAGCGATCTCGCAACCAAATCGCATCGCCCGCGTTATGAATCGCGGCACCGACGGGCCGATCGAACGCACGCGAAAAGGCAAATCTTTTTGATAGTTTTCTCGCAGATCGAGCGAGATATGCCTTGCTTGGGGCATAGCATCTGATTATTCTATTACTGGATGGATGCTTGGACGGGTTGTCAGATTTGTCGCCCGTCAATTGATTTCCAAGGGCTAGCTTCCTCTGAGGAGAGATCATGATCGCCGAGATGAAAAAAGCCGGGGTTTTGGCGGGTTTGGTCAGTGTTCCTTTTGCGGCGACCGCCACCGCCGCGATTGACACCACCGACCCTTTCGTCGGCACGACCGTGACCTACACCGACGTGGTCGAATCTTCGGCCGACCCGGTCGAAGACCCTCTGCCTCTTTTCGGCGACCCCGTGCTCTTGACGGGTGATCTGCTTGATTTTGATCCGGCAAACTTCGCCTTTGCCGCCTCCTCGCCCCCGGTCGATACGACCGACGCAGCGCTCACTTTTAACGTTTCCTCGAACGACGGCTCGGACATCCCGGTGCTGATCGTCAGCGAAGCGGGCGACTTCAGCTTCTTGGGGATCAACGCCGACGTTGCCGCGGTGTCCGCCGGGCTTTTCGTCAAGATCCTGGATACCGCGACGCAGACCATCCTCGTCGAAGAATCGGCCGTTTTCTCGGCCACGAATTCCACGACACCTGCCGACGGCGGTTTCTGGTCGAACGAAGTCGTGATCGATCTGACCCAGTTCCAACTCAGCTCGTTCGACGTCGTGATCAACAACACGCTCCAGGCGGCCGGCCCCGATGACACCGCGGCGAGCATTCGCAAGAAGAATTTCCAGGTGAACGTGCCCGAGCCCGGCACCGCGGCGCTTCTGGCCGCCGGTCTCTCCCTGATGGCCCTTCGCCGCAAGACGGCTTGAGGATCCCTTCCGCAATTCGTGAAGCCCGCCTGACTTCAGGCGGGCTTTTTTTGCGCTTTGCCGAACGATGTATGTTCTTCTGCGCCTTGGCGTCGGCGCAGCTTTCGACCGCTCGCCGAACCGTGACCAACGATCGTTGTGGAACCACTGCTGCTGCATCCCGATACGCCGGCCTGGCTGGCCTGGGCGACCCTTCTCGCGGCCGCGGTCGTGATCGGCGTGGCCAAGTCGGGGTTCGGCGGGGGCATCGGCGTGCTCGCGGTGCCGTTGGTGGGCAACGTGCTCGCGGCGGACCACGCGGTGGGCGTGATGTTGCCGGTTCTGATTGGTGCGGACCTGGTGGCGGTCGCGCAGCACCGCCGGGAGCGATCGCCGCGGCACCTCCGGCCGGCGCTGGTGGGGGCATTCGCGGGCATCGTGTTGGCGGCGTTGGCGGTTTTCGCGCTACTACGCCGCGATGGGTTGGGCGGCGAAGCCTCGCGCGACGCGCTGGCCACGGCGCTGGCGGTGACGGTCGGCTCGGTCACGCTGACGATGGTCGCGTTACAGGTTTTTCGTTGGTGTGGCGGCCGACTCCGGCGGGTGCCCGACACCGCTTGGGCCGGGGCGCTGGCCGGGGCGCTGGCGGGGTTCGTCTCGGCGGTCGCGCACGCGGCGGGTCCGATCATGACGCTGTACTGGCTGGAGGCTCGGCTGGACAAGCGGAAGCTCGTGGCGACGTTGGTCGTGTTTTTCTTTGTGGTGAATGTGCTGAAGGTTCCGTTTTATTTGCTGGGCGCACTGATTTCTCCCGCGACGCTCTGGGTGTCGTTGGGGATGCTGGCCGCGGTGCCCGTGGGCTCGATGTTGGGGCTCTGGCTGCACCGACGGGTGCCGGAAGGCCCGTTCACGGCGGTGATGTACGTGGCGGCGGCGATCGCGGGAGCGCGGATGCTGGGGCAGGCGTTGGGCTGAGGCTTGGCTCTTGATTTAGGATCGCTGCGTGAACGTGCACGTCGCGATTCTGCGTAAGCCTTACCTCGACGCGGTGTTGGCGGGGACCAAAACGATCGAGAGCCGGCTGACGCGCACGGCCAAGGAGCCGTACGGATCGATCGCGGCGGGCGAACGTTTGTTCTTGAAGCAGTCGGGTGGGCCGTTCCGGGCGACGGCGATCGCGGTGGGTGTGGAGCAGTTTGGCGGGCTCCGGCCGAGCGATGTCGAAGGCTTGCGACGGCGGTTTCAAGCGCGGGTTGGCGGAGACCACGCGTATTGGCGGGATAAGCGTGACGCGCGATTCGCGGTGTTCGTGACGCTGGGGGCGGTCGAATCGCTATCGGCGGGACCGAGCTACGCCGTGCAGTCGATGCGGGCGTGGTACACGCTGCCGGGGTCCGTGAGTCCGCTGCACGAAACGGTGTTGACGAGCGGCGCGATCCGGAACCGCTACGCGGCACTGCCGGGCGTTTCGGAGCGTCTGCGCGGCTCGCGGCTGACGCTGGTGCTGCCGGATGGGCGGGAGGTGTCGACGGAGTTTGCCGCTGGATCAAGGCTGCGGTGGCGCGGGTGGGGCGAGGTTTACGCGGCGGCGGGCGTGTCGCCGGGGGATCGGGTGCGCTACGTCGCGTTGGGAGACGATCGGTTTGCGGTGTCGTTTCCCGGAAAGGCTTCGTAGGTGATCGGGCCCGAGACGTCGGGTTGAGATTTCGGGCATGATGCGGCGATGTCCGACGTCGCCGAAGCTCGCGTGCCTGAACCGCTGGACGCCGCGGCGATCTACGACCGGGCGTGCCGGCGGGCGGGGTTGACCGACGCCGAGGTCGCCGCGCGTTTCGCGGACGACGTGGCCGTCGATCTCGCGCCGTCGGGCGTAGACGTGACGTCCTGGGCATTCGTCGATGGCGAAGCACACGGCGATGCACTGATGCGTACCCGGGAAGCGGGCGTGCTGTGTGGCGCTGCTTTTCTGGTGGGCGGGGTCGGCCGGGGAGGCCTTGAAGGGCTGCGGCTGGAGCTATTGGCCGAAGAAGGCAAGCCGTTGGCGCCGGGCGACGGCGCGGCTCGGTTGTCCGGCCCGCTGCGGCAGATCTTGACGTTTGAGCGGGCCGCGCTGAACCTCGTGACGCATCTCTCGGGGATCGCGACGCTGACCGCGAAGTACGTCGAACAGACGCGAGGCACGAAGGCGACGATTTGCGATACGCGGAAGACGCTGCCGGGGCTGCGGCGTTGGCAGAAGTACGCCGTGGTCTGTGGCGGCGGCACGCCGCATCGGGACGGCCTGGGCGACGCGATGTTGGTCAAAGACAACCACCTGGATGGTGTGCCGTTGGAGGCGTTGACGGCCACGCTGGACCGGGCAGCCGGCCGCGCGCGGGCCGAATATCCGGGTCTGAAATTCGTCGAAGTCGAAGTGGACACGCTCGATCAGCTGCGCCGGGTTCTGGCCTCGAGCGTGGACCTGGTGCTGCTCGACAACATGTCGTTGGAACAGCTGCGTGAGGCGGTGGCGATGCGGGACGCGACAAACCCGCGCGTCGGCCTGGAAGCCAGCGGCGGCGTGACGATCGACACGGTGGCGGGCATCGCCGCGACGGGCGTGGACCGCATCTCGGTCGGCGCGTTGACGCATTCGGCCCCTTCGTTGGACCTGGGTTTGGATCGGCGTTGAACGGCAGAGTGAACCTAAAGCGTTACGAAATACGCTTGGCGTAACCGGTTTCTTGCATTAGGATTCTTGAGTCTTATTTGAATCCTTGTTTATTTGCGACGGAGAAGAGTATGTTTCGGGAACCGCGGTGTGGTCGTTCGTTGACGTTGGCCCTTTCGGCCTGCCTGATTGTTGGTGGGGTGTCCCCGGCCGCGGACGCGGCGGATCGAGATCCGGGGTCTTTCGTTTGGTTTATCTCGGACACGCAATACGAACCGCAGAACACGCAGTTGGCGCTGACCCGCGGCGGGGCGTGGCCGCTGGTGGTCGGCGATCGGGACGTCTTCACGCTGTTTCCGGTGTTGAGCGATCAAGGGGGCGGCAACGGGTTTTGGCACTTGCTCGACGATTCGCCGTTCGGCCCCGATACGCTCCGCAGTTCGGTCTCGGCCGACGGCCGGATCGCGGTGGTGTCCGAAAACACCAGCGACCCGGGCGCGATCTTCGGCCCGACCGGCGCGTCGACGTCCCTGCCCTCGGACGTGGTCGCCGTAGCGTTCAATGCCGGCGGCACACTGCTCACCGCCGACGACTTCGGCAACGTCTTTGGCTTCCCGTACGACGAACAAGGGAACATCCAGGACTTGGCGGTGTCGCCGTTCGGGGAAGGCGCGTTGGTCACGGGCGACGAGTTCTTCTTTGCGCCCACCCAATCCTCACAGTCGTTTTTCCAATTAGAACTCGGGGTGTCGTTCCAAGGGACGCCGAACCTCGAGTTCGACGCGCTGGGCCGGCCGCACGTGGTCTGGACCAACGGCGCGGCGTTCACGTTCGACCCGATCTCGGCGTCGTGGACGGCGACGCAGATCTCGCCCAATCTAGAGGGATCGTTCGGAGCGCCGCTGCCGGTCGCGGCCGACACGCAGGGCACGATCGGTACCGCGTTCGTGGAAGACGACGGCGACCTGATGTACGCGTATTGGACGGCGTCGGCGGGCTGGAACAGCACGCTCGTGGACGTGAACGTCGACACGTTCTATCAACTCGGTCTGGACTTCGACTTCGACGACCTACCGGTGATTTCCTACGTCAAGAACGGCAGCGTGCACGTGGCGTACGACCCGATCGTTGAGGTGCCCGAGCCGGCGACGCTGGGGGTGGCGTTGGCGGGGCTGGTGTTGCTGAAGCGGCGTCGGGATTGAGGGGACGCGATGCGGTGCTGTGGTCGATGGCGCGTAGCCGCGGTCTTGGCGGCGTGCAACGCTTCGCTGCCGATGGCGGCGCAGACGTGGGACGTGCGCGTGGCGTTCGACGGCAGCGGGCCAAGCTTTGACACGCCGATCGACGCGATGGTGTTGCCCGACGGGACCCGGGCGTTGGGCTTCCGAGACGCGACGGGGCGGCCAACGGTGGCTTACGACACCCCCGACGGGTCGGCGGGGTTTTCGTCGTTTTCGGCCGATACGCCCGTTGCGGGCGCTCTCGATTTTGTGTCCGACGCCTTCGGGATCGTGCATTTCGCGACGCCGACCAACGGCCTGGGCTACGGCATGGATTTCGGCCGGCGCGAAAACCTGGCTTTGGATTTTGAGTTCTCGTCCGGGGCACCGGTGTCCAGCGCCGACGTAGCGATCGCGGTGGACGCCCGGGGCGTTCCCACGATCGCATATCAAACGGAACCGGGGTTTCCGCGGTATACGTTGGACACGTTCGACCCGGTCGACGCGCGGTGGGGGTCTCGGTGGGTGCCGATGTCGAGCGATTCGTCGTTGTCGGTGTTCTCGGTGGACGCCGCGTACCTTGCCGACGGGCGCTTGGCTTTGCTTTCGCAAAACCTGTCGGGCCTGGAAATCCAGATCGAGGACGCAAGCTTGGGTTGGGCCGCGCCGTTTGTTTTGACGGCCGACCTGCCGGCGTTTTCGTTTGCTCAGGCCGGGCTGACGGCTTACGGGAGCGAGGGCTGGGCGTTTTCGACGTTCGATTCGGGCGGTGTGGAGGTCGGGGTGTACGACGGCGCGTTCCTGACCCGGGAGCGGCTGCCGCTACCGAGCAATGCTTACCGTTTGCTTGATGGCGGGATTGCGTCGGACGGAGAGGGTGGGCTTGGGGTGGTATTTACCGATTTTGACTCGAATACGTTTTATGCCGAACGGTTCGGGCCGGACGATTGGCGGGTGGAAAACTTGGGTGTGTCGGGCGAGTTCGCGGCGTTGGCGTACGACGCGGACGGCTCGCCGGTGATCGGCGTACTGGAAGACGATTCGGACGCCGTGCTGTTGGTGACGCGCGGCATCGTGGGCGACTACAACGGCAGCGGGCAGGTGGAGCAGGGGGACCTGAACCTCGTGCTCAACAACTGGGGCCTGGATACCTCGCCGGAAGCCGCGGGGGTGCCCGCGGGCTGGGTGAACGACCGGCCTTCGGGCGTGATCGATCAGGCGGAACTGAACGGGGTGCTCAACAACTGGGGGGCGACCGGTCCGCCGAGCTTGCCGGGCGCGGCGGGGAACGCCGTGGTGCCGGAGCCGGCCGGGGCGATCGGTTTGGGGGGTGCCGTGGGGCTGCTGATTCGACGGCGACGACAGCTGCGGTCAGCGATCGCTTGAAGCGTTGGCGGAGGGCGCGGTCGACGGGTCGGAAGCCGAGCGACCCGAGGGCGCGGTGTCGGGTGCGGTCGGCGGCGCGGGATCGACAGGCTCGCTCGGTTGGGCTTGGGCTTCGACGCTGCCGATGCGGGCGGCGAGCTCGGGCTTCATGCTCGGGCCCAGGAGCATCCGGAGTTCTTCGAGCAGGCGGCGGCCTTGCGCGTCGCGGCCGGCCTGGACGTGTGACTCGGCGGCTCCGACAAACAGATCGATCACCGGGTCGTCGGGCGAAGGCTGGACGAGCTGGCCGTTCGCGCCTTCGTACAGTCGTCGGGCGACGGCGAAGGCCTTGACGAGTTGGTCGTCCTGGAGCAGCGCGGTGACCAGGCCGCGGTCGAGTCGTTCGCGTTGCTCGACGGTGAGCCGGTCGCGGCGGGGTACCAGGCCTTCAAAATCCAGGACGGCGAGCTTGGGGCGTTGCGTGGCGAGCCGGATTTCGGCACGGTCGAGGAGCATGGCGAGGTAGGCGGCGCTGGGTTGCTCGTCTAGCGGCGCCGCGTCGAGGGCGGCGGTGAGCACCGCTTCGCGAGGCCCGTACAACGAGTCGGCGGGCAGGGCGCGGGCGGCGGCGAGCGCCTGGTCGCCGGCGACGCGGCCGGCCATGGCGATGAGGGCTTCGACCCAGGCGTCGCGGGCGGCGGTCCCCGGAGCGGGCGGAAACAGCGCGAGGGTGCGGAGGGTCTGGGGGTTCTGGCCACGCTGGCGAGCGGCGGTGATGGCGATGGGCTGGATCACCGGGTCGTCCGCCCGTTCGGCGAGGAAGACCAGCGGGAACTGCGAGTCGGCCCAAGCCTGCGCGGCGGCGCGGCGGATCGCGGGCTCGGGATGGTCGAGCCAGCCGACGATTTGTTCGAATTCACGGTCTTGGCCGACCTGCCCGGTGAGCGTGACCAGCGCGGCGGTCGGGTTGCCGCCGCGAGCTTCCAACAGCCCGCGGACGTCGCGGAGCACGGCACGCTTCTGGCCGCCGGTGAGCTGGCCGGCGCGGGCGGCACTGGCCAGCGCGGCGGCGGCCTGCGACTGGAGCGCCGAGTCTTGCAGGAAGCCTTGGGCGGCGTCTACGGAGATCGCGCGGGGCAGCCGTTCGAGCAAGAGCAGGTACGCGCCCTGGACCGCGGTGACGTGTTCCTTGCTTTCGGCCAGGCGCTGGGCGGCGCGGTCGGCGGCCGGCTCGTCGGACAAGTCGCGCAGCAGGGTCGCCGCGCGTTGGCGTAGTTCGGCGGGCTCGTTCACGAGGACTTCGCGCAACGCAGCGCGGAGCGCTTCGTCGAAGCTGCCGCCCGACGCGAGCCGCTGTTCCGCCAACGAAATGCCCAGCTCGCGCAGCGGGAGCAATGATTCCCCGAGCAGGTCGGTCAGGACACGCGGCTTGTCTTCGGGGCGAGCCAAGCGATACAGCGTGATGTTGAGCTCGCGGAGCCGATCGACGAGTTGATCGGTCGTGATGTCGTCGGTGGCTTCGCGACGGACGAGGTTTTCGCGCAGTTGGCGTTCCCAGTCGGCGGCGTTGAGCGAGCGGGCCTGCTCCCACCACGCGGCCCACGCGGCGGCATCGGCGCCCAGGTCGTCGCGGCCGGAGAGCGTCCCCAACGCGGCGAACGAGGCGTCACGCAGCGGCGGGGGTTGATCGGCGGCGGTGAGCTCCAGCAGGGTCAAGGCGGAGGCCTTGGTGCGGCGTTGGCCCAACGAGGCGGCGGCGTTCACGCGGGCCACCACCGAGCGCGACGCGTCCTCGGCGATGCGGGTGAGCTGTTCGGGGTACGGCTTGCCTTCGAACCGTGACGTCGCCAACGCGAAGTCGTCGGTCAGCGACGGGGGCAGCGAATCGATCCGCCGCAGCAGCGGCCACCACAGGTCGTCGGCGGGGATTGCGGGCGAGGCGAACATGGCCTGCAACACGGCCTGATTGACCTCGAGCGGGCGTTGGGGCTCGAGCGCCCAGGCGAGCACTTCCTGCGCCGACCGGCTATCGCTTTCCAGCAGCGATTGGGCAGCGACGGTGCGCTGATCCAGAAAAGCGGAGGAAGACGCCAAGGTCTCGTACGGCTCGACCGCTTCGGGCGACAGGTCGGTGATGCGGATCTCGATCGGTTGGTCGCCGAGCCGGCTGGTCTGGCAGGCGGGCAGCGCGAGCGCGGCGGAAAGCAGAGCGGCCGTGGCCGGTGGCAGGAGGCGGAATCGGGGGCGTGAAGCGGTGGGCATGGCGACGGCTCGGAGCGACATCGTAGTTCTGCATCTATCGGCCAGGCGGGCGTTTGCGTTGTAGCTTCGGACCGGTCGCGGCGCCGTGGGGCCGGTAGGATGCCGCGGCCATGATCGATCTCAAAGACCTGCGTGACCGGCCGGAGCATTATCGCCAGGGCGTCCGGAACAAAAACGGCGACCCCGCCACGGTGGACACGCTGCTGGACGCGGACGCCCAACTGCGGGCCGTGCTCACCGAGCAGCAGACGCTCAAGGCCGAGCAGAACGCGATCGGCAAGCAGATCGGCCAGCTGGCGGGCCGTCTGAAAAAGGCGTCGCCGGACGACAAGCCGGTCTTGCAAGAGCAGATAGCGTCATTGCAGGCCCGCCCGAACGAGATCAAGGCCCGCCAGGACGAGCTGGCCCCCCGGCTCAAGGCGCTCGAAGTGGCGCGAGATGAGCTGTGGCTGGAGATGCCTCAACCCGCGGACGCGGACGTGCCGGTGGGCCGGTCGGCGGACGAGAATGTCGAGTTGAGCCGGTGGTCGTCGCCGTCGTTCGATCCCGCGAAGAGCTTCGCTGAGAACAAGGGCTTCGCGGGCAAGTCGCACATTGACTTGTGCGCGTCGCTGGGCCTGGTGGACTTCGAGCGCGGCGTGAAGGTGGCCGGCTCGCGGAGCTACGTGCTGACGGGGCAGGGCATGCGGCTGCACCAGGCGTTGCTGCGTTTCGCGTTCGACTTCATGACGGTCGAGAACGGCTTTACCCCCCTGTCCGCGTCGTGCTTGGTGCGGCACCAGACGCTCGTGGGAACGGGCTTTTTTCCCCACGGGCGTGAGCAGGTGTACGACGTCGCGAACCCGACGGCGGAAGGCGGGCTTGCGCTGACGGGCACCGGCGAGGTCGGCCTGATGGCGTATCACATGGACGAGATCTTGTCGGCCGAGCAGTTGCCCAAGTGCTACACGACGGTATCGACCTGCTTCCGACGGGAAGCGGGGAGCGCCGGGAAAGACACGGCCGGGCTGTACCGGATCCACCAGTTCGACAAAGTTGAGCAGGTGGTGATCTGCGAAGCCGACGAACAAGTGAGCCGCGACTGGCACCGGAAGATGATTGGATTTGTCGAGGCGCTGCTGAAGAAGCTCGAACTGCCCCACCGTCTGCTGCAGTGCTGCACGGGCGACCTGGGGCCGAAGAACGCGGACATGATCGATCTGGAGTGCTGGATGCCTTCGCGAGCGGCGGGCGGCCCGGGCGCGGCGGAATGCGCGGCGGATGATTCTGGCGGCGGGTGGGGCGAGACCCATTCGGCATCGCGGCTGTACGACTACCAGACGCGCCGGCTGAATCTGCGCTACCGCGATCCTGCCGATGCGAAGGGCAAACGCACGGTGTTCTGCCACAGCCTGAACAACACGGTCGCGGCGTCGCCTCGGCTATTGATCCCGATCCTTGAGATTCACCAGGACGGTGACGGCGGCGTCACGATCCCGCCGCCGCTGCGGCCCTATCTTCAAGGCCAGGAACGCATCGCGCCCGCGGGCTGACCTCGATGCCAAAGTCCGTGGCGTAGCGCAAAAATATGAAATTTTGGGTTTGTCGATTTATCCGCGTAAACTGTTTTTATAGCTGGATTTGCTGCCGTTCGATTGACAGGGTGATCGGCCTTCACTATGGTGAATAAGCTATGCCGGCTTCGACCAGAACAACCTCTAAAAAACCGAACAAAAGCACGCGCTCTCGGAAAACCGCCGCCAAAACCAACTCTTCCGCGACCGGGAAAACTTCCGCCAAGCGTGCCCCCAAGTTTCACAATTACGCCGACGCCAAGGCGTGGCTTTTTGAACACGTCGATCACGAACGCGCCCGCAGCGTGTCTTACGACGAGCGGACGTTCGGCTTAGACCGCATGCGGAAGCTTCTCGAGGTGCTGGGCGACCCGCACGAACAGATCAAAGCCATCCACGTGGCCGGCACGAAGGGCAAGGGTTCCACCTGCGGTATGACCGCCTCGATGCTGACCGCCGCGGGCTACACGACCGGCCTGTATAGCTCGCCACACCTGTCGGACCTTCGCGAACGCATCACGATCGATGGACAGATGGTGTCGTATCCCGCCACTATCGACCTGTTCCAACAGATCGCCAAAGCCGAGGTCAAGACCGGCTTGAGCCTGACGTTCTTCGAGATCATGACCGCCGCCGCTCTGCTCTACTTCGCCGAGCAGTGCGTGGACGTGGCCGTACTCGAAACCGGGCTCGGCGG
>JBCDDH010000058.1:0-23491 GCA_039180415.1 Planctomycetota bacterium
CAATTTCTGGCTTGGATTTTTGCCGGAGGCGTGCCAGAATAGGGTTCTGCGTCGACCGCGTGTTTCGCGTCTGTTGTATCCGTTGTACCCGTGAGAAAGATCATGCTTCGCCCCCCTTGCGCCGTTGCGGCCGCCGCGTCGGTTTTCGCCGCCGCCGGCTTCGTGGTCGCCGCCGGCGCCCAGAACCTCGACAATGAAAACCCGATCAACACCACGATCGGCACGACCGACTTCACGGTCGAGCTCGTGGACGTGATCCGGCTGCCCAACAGCGGCTTTAATCAGGCGCCGCGGTTGGACCTGCTCCTGCCCGCGCCCACGGGCGACGGCCGGCTCGTCGCCAACGACCAGCGCGGCCGGGTGTACGCCTTCACGCCCGGCGACCTGGCGCCGCAGACGATCTTCGACGCCACCACCTTGCCCGGTTTCACCGACGGCTTCGAGAAGGGCGTCCGCAGCTTCGCCTTCCACCCGGATTTCCAACGCGCTGGCAGCGCGGGCTTCGGCAAGGCGTACGTGATGTACTCCACGTTCAACAGCGGCGGCCCGAACGTGTTCGGCACCCCCGCGGGCTTCGGCACGGACCACTTCTCCGCGCTCGCCGAGTTCGACGTCGACCCCGAGACGCTGGCGTTCGACGCGTCCTCCCGCCGCGACATCCTGAAGGTCGCCCAGCCGTTTTCCAACCACAACGTCGGCCAGGTCGCGTTCAAGCCCGGCACACAGCCCGGCGACCCCGAGCACGGCCTGCTCTACCTTGGCTCCGGCGACGGCGGCAGCGCCAACGACCCCGTCAACGCCGGTCAACGCACCGACACGCTGTTGGGCAAGATCCTCCGCATCGACCCGCTCCAAAACGGCGGCAGCGCCTACACCGTGCCGTCGTCCAACCCGTTCGTGAACGACGCCAACGTGCTCGACGAGATCTGGGCCACCGGTCTCCGCGCTCCGACGCGCTTGAACTGGGACGACGCGTCGCTGGGCGGCGACGGCCGGCTGTTCATCAACGAGATCGGGCAAGACGCGGTCGAAGAGATCAACGTCGGGCAAGCCGGCGCGAACTACGGCTGGAAGATCCGCGAGGGCACGTTCGAGAACCGCAACAACGGCGATATCCGTGCCCTGCCGTCCGATCACCCCACGGACATCTTCACCTACCCGGTGGCGCAGTACGACCACGACTTCAACAACAACGGCATCAAAGAGTCGGGCGTCGCGAGCATCGGCGGGCCGGTCGCGCGCGACCCGAACCTGCCGCAGCTCGACGGGCACTACCTGTTCGGCGATTTTGTCGATCAGTCCGGCGGGCCGATCTACGTCGTGCCCGTGGAAGACTTGATCGAACGCGACGACTTCTCCGATCTCGCGAGCCTCGACGGCGGTTCGCTCGCGCCGTTCGAGGAGTTGCGGCTCACGCGTAACGGCGTCGAGGTCGACGGCCTGGCCGAGGTCATCGGCGCAAACACGGGCAACCCGAATCAGCGTCGGACCGACCTGCGTTTCGGCTCGGACGGCCTGGGCGGGGTGTACGTGCTGAATAAGCAGGACGGCTGGGTCCGCAAGCTGCTGGCCGCGCCGCGGGAGCTGTCCGACTTCGATTTCTCGGGGGCCTCGGACGCGGCGGATGTGGACCGGCTGCTCGCCGCGTTCGGCGCGATCGAGACGAACACCTCGATCTTCAACCTCGTGAGCACGGGCCCCAGCGCCGCGTTCATCGACGACGCCGACCTGGAAGCTTGGTTGGACCTGGTCGGTTCGACCCTCGGCGACGCCAATTTCGACGGCCGGGTAGAGCAGGGCGACCTGAACGCCGTGCTGAATAACTGGGGGGCGACCGGCGTGGGCTACGCCCTGGGCGACCTAAACGGGTCGGGCTCGGTGGAGCAAGGCGACCTGAACCTGGTGCTAAACAATTGGGGCGACGCGGCGGCCCCGGACCTCCGCGGATTTGCCGTACCCGAGCCCGGGTTGGCGGCGCTAGGGGCGGCGTTGCTGGGGATCGGGCTCCGCCGGCGTGCGTGACGGCCGCCGCACTTGCGAGCGTCGATCAATCCTCCGGTGTCGAGCGGTCGAGGCTCTGCTGCCGGTAGACGGCGGGGGTCACGCCGAAAGCGCTTTTGAAGCGCCGGCTGAGGTGTGACTGATCGGCGAAGCCGCAGCGCGTGGCGATCCAGGCCACGTTGCGTTCGGCCAAGCGGGGGTCGTCCAACATCCGGCGGGCGCGCTGGATGCGGCGTTGCATGAGGTGTTGATGGGGGGTGTGGCCGGTGGTTTGCTTGAAGCAGCGCGCGAAGTGGAAGAGGCTCTGGCCGGCGAGCTCGGCGAGGTCCGGGAGGGTGATGTTCTCGGCGAGGTGGGCGTCGAGGTAGTCGTCGATGGTGCGGAGTTGCCGGGCGTCGAGCCGGCCGGGTTGACTGACTTCGCGAGCGTTGTGAGTGGCGTAATGGCGGACCAGATGTAGAGCCAGGGCCTGAGAGAGGGTTTCGACGAAGAGCGACGAGCCGGCTTGACGGGTTTCAAGTTCCCGGTGGAGCAGGAACAGGCAGTGGTTGAGGGGTTCGTCACGGATGTCGAAGCCGTGTCGGAGTTGAACGCGATCGGGGTTGAGTCCGCAAGCGTCTTCCGCGACGCGGCGAACGAGCAGGGGGTTGAGATACACCTGGAAGGAGCAGATCGCCGGGTGGACCGCATCGGTCCATTCCCAGTAGAAGCCTTCATGCGCGGGCAGGAGGTTGACGGCGGCCGAGGGGTATTGCTGCTCGAAGCAACGCCCGTCTCGTTGTTGCTGATGCCAGAAGTCGGCTTCGGGGTTGCAGACCAGCAAGTGGTCGCAGGTACCCTGCGACGCTTCCGCGAAATCGGCGCTTTTAAGCAGCCGGCGCATCAGTGTGGTCGGCCCCCAGGTCCGTGTCAGATCGACCGAATGGGGGTGCAATTCTTCGGGCCGAAGGGGGCAGGGGTCGGGCGGGGATTGCGTTGATCGAGCAGACTGGGGCATGTCGGTCGTTCTCGGGTAAATGTGGCGAGGCGCCTCCGGTCGACTTCGCCAAACAACGAGATCGTGCGACTTTTCAAGTGCCTACTGGCGGACTGAGTATAAAAAATACCAACGGATCGGCTAATAAAAATAAGTCGCAGTGGCGGGGAATGCTGGTCGGAAATTGCTCGCCGACAAGATCATTTTGCGACAAACAAGCAAAATAGTCCCAAATTCATGCAAGGGCATACACGCATCCCGACGCACATTAAACCATATTGTACAAACACTAATAACCGACCTGGAGTCGGGGAATCTCGCACGCGGCCTGTTCATTCCTTCCTAACTACGAAGCCCACAACTCGTCGTTTGCGTTATTGCCGGTGTTGGATCCGGCTCTGCCCTATTTCAGGCCGTGCACCCACGGCTCACCAGCTTTCCTCTCTCGCACGTCGCCAAAGACGGTTCCCGGCCTCCGGCCGGTGCGGCGAGCCAAACGGAAAGCACCGCAAGGCCTGGCTGCCTCCCAGACACCGATGGAAACCCCAATGACGCGCACGACGAAATTCATCCCCGAAACGACGGCTTCTTCCTCTGATCAACCGGAATCTGACGCGCGGCTTGCTCCGGACGGATTGACGAGCCTGCACCGGGTGGCGTTGCGGGTCCGAGACCTGGACCGGTCGACGGCGTTTTACCGGGGTTTGACGCGGACCGAACCCACGCTTTGCGTACGGGGGGCGATCTTCCGGCTGAACGGATTCACACTACACCTGGTCGGGCCGACATGGCCCGAGGCGACTTTGAAGGCACCGCCGGCCCTGAAAGACACGCCGCTGGTGGCCTCAGCGTTGGGGGGTAAACGGACCGAGCCGACGCCGCGGGGGCGCTCGGGCTGGCCGTGGTCGGGGCCACAGCCGCAGGCGCCGAAGCATCCGGGCGCCGATTGGGAGCCGGCCGGGGGGATGCGGGCGGGCGCGGGGTCGTTCCGTCTTTCGTTCGAGGTGTCGGACCTGCCCGGCGTTTACCGCCGGATGCGCCACAGCGGCGTCTGTTTCGACGGGCCGTGGATCGAGTTGGCCGAGCCCGATCAAGAAGCAAACTTGTGTCGCGGCACCCGGGTCGCTCATTTTTGTGGACCGGACGGCGAATCTTTGGAGCTGGTCGAGCCGGCGGGTCCGTTTGTCCGCTCGCCCGAATCGCCAGATCCCGCCCGGGGACTCGACGACGCGGAGCCCCGGGTAGCCGAGTGGTTGCCCGACGCGGGTGCAGGTCCCGGCCATGCCGCTGCGGAAGGCTCGGTTGATGACGGTACCCGGTGAGCTTTTCTCTCAGCCTCGCGGCGGTCCGCACGGGTCCGCCGCGGGGTTGTTTTACCGGTCGATAGCGGCCGGCATCGTTCTTCCGAACCCTGTGACAATCGACCGTCCAATCCCAAGCCCTTACGACACGCTCCTTGACCAACCCCGCGGTGGCCGTCATGGGCGCCGCGGGGTTTGGCGTGGGCGGTGGTTCGGGGTTTAACGGTCGATCGCCGCGGCTTGGGGGGAAGGCGAGGCGGGTGCGGGCGGGGCGTTCAAGTTGAACCGACCCCGGTCGAACAGCCGTTGCGCGAGCTGGACCAGCGCGACGCCGGTGTGGACGTGGCCGGTCTCCGCGGCGGTGGTCTCGAGGATCTTGGGGGACTCGGGGTCGAAACGCACGGCGGCGTGGTCGGCGTCCCGGGGGCGGATGAGCGTGGCCCGATCCGGCGCGGTGTACAGGATGATCTCTTCGCCGTCGGTGATCGTGACGGCGTAGGGCGGCGGCGACGGGTCGGCGAGTTGATCGCGGCCAAAGAAGCTGTGCTCGTACGTTCCGCCGAGCAGGCCCATCACGGTGGGGGCGAGGTCCATTTGGGTGGCGAGCCGGTCGATGGTTTGGGGCTGCAGTTCTTCGAGGCCCGGGGCGTACAGAACCATGGGCACCCGGAACATGGCCGGGCCCTTCGGCTTTTCGAGCGCTCCGCCGCCGTGGTCGGCGACAAACACGAACAGCGTGTCTTCGAACCACGCTTGGTGTTTTGCGGCTTCCATGAACCGGCCGAGCGCCTCGTCGGAAAAGCGGACGGCGGCGCGTTCCTCGGCGGGCTCGTCGGGCAGGTCGAGCTGATCGGAGCCGGGGAAGGTGTAGGGCTGGTGGAAGGTGAGCGTCAGCAGGTTGGCGAAGAAGGGGCGGTCGTCGGGCAGGTCGCCGAGGATCTGGATCGCGCTTTGGAACAGGTCGTCGTCGTTGTAGCCGAGCTTGGTGCGGAAGGTACGAACGGGCAGGTCGTTTTCGACGTGGAAGGCGTCGAAGCCGTTGGAGCCGAGGAAGGTCTGGCGGTGGTCGCGGTGGGCGGGCCCGCCGTAGATGAAGAGGGTCTGGTAGCCGCGTTCGCGGAGCACGGTGGGCAAGAGCCGGAAGGTGTCGGCGGATTCGGGTCGGGTGGTCGCCGAAGCCACGGGGATGTCGGGGAACGAGGCGAGGGCGCCGCTGTAGCCGCGTTGGGTGCGTCCGCCGACGGCGTAAGCGTGGGTGAAGGCGACGCCGTCGCGCGCGATCGCGTCGAGCTGTGGCGTGTGGTCCGGGAGGCCGCCGAGGTGCCCGACGTAGGCCCAGTGGACGGACTCGAGCACGACAAGCAGGACGTTGAGGTCGCGCCGCGGTCGGCCCGTGTCGGTGGTGCGGCGGAGCGGGTTGACCGGATCGGGCACGAGCGTGTCGGCGTCGGTGACCACGAGTTCACGCACGACGCGGTCGACGTCATCCGGCGGTAACAGGTCGTACATCGCGTCGAGAGGCACGACCTTTCGGACGTAGTTGGAGATGGCTTCGCGGAGCGTGAACCCGCCGTTGAGTGTGAGCTGGCTGAGCGTGTTGGAGGTGGTGAAGTAGGCGGGCCCGGCGTTGAGGGCGTGGGAGCTGACGGTGCCGCGGACGCCCAGGCCCATGGCCAATCCCAGCGTGAGCGGCCAGACGACCGCCTGCCAGATCGGCCCGACGTTGAGTTCGTCGTCGAACCCGAATTGACGGACCCCCCAAGCCGACAGCGCCAACGCGGCGAGCAGGCCCAGGCCGAGCGGGGTCACGGGGTATTCGTCCCAGATGACTTGATAGATGTACGCGTTGCCGGCGTTGGGCAGGTAGTTGACGACCTGGTGATTGAGGCGGAGGCCGAACTCGTCGTAAAACAAGGCGTCGGCGGCGGCGACGGCGACGACGGCGGTGACGAGCAGGCCGGCGACGGTCGCGACGGCCCACTTGAACGCGCTCCGCTTGATCAACGGCGGCGGCGCGAAGGCCAGCGGGATGAGCAGCGGCAGGGCGGCCATGCCGGCGATCACCAAGTCGAAGCGCAGGCCCACGAGGAATGCTTGGGCCACGTCGGCCAGGGGTACGCCGGCGAGCTGGTCGGTGGACCAGAGCGTCAGGCCGAGCCGTTGCACCTGAAGGATCGCGACAACGGCGACAAACACGAGGCCGGGCACGCGGGTGCGGCAGTGCAGCAGGCCGAGCTTGGCGGCGGCGGCGGCGATTCGGCGGAAGGCGCGGGCGGGCATCGGACCCAAGGTACGTCACGGCGCCGCGGGGCTTGGCGTCCGGCATTATCGAAGCGTGTGCGGGCGACCGAGGCGCTAGGCTCGGGGCATGCTTCCGCTGGTGTATCACGAGCAGTACGTCACGCCGCTGCCGGCGGGGCACCGTTTCCCGATGGGCAAGTTTGCGCTGCTGCGGGAGGTGTTGGTGGAGGAAGGCTTTTCGCCGAAGAGCTTTCGTACGCCCGAGCCGGCGACGCGTGATCAGATCACGGCGGTGCACGACCCGGCGTACTTCGACGCCTTCACGCGGGGCGGGCTGACGCGGGATCAGCTGCGAGTGATGGGGCTGCCGTGGAGCGAAGGCTTGGTCCGACGGACGGTCCGGGCGGTGGGCGGGACGATCCGAACGGCGGAGCTCGCGTTGGAACACGGGTTGGCGGCGAACTGTGCGGGCGGCACGCACCACGCGCACCGCGATTTCGGCTCGGGGTTCTGCATCCTCAACGACCTGGCCGTGGCCGCGGAGCATCTGCTGCGTGAGCACCGCGTGTCGCAGGTCTTGATCCTTGATTTAGACGTGCACCAAGGCGACGGAACGGCCCGGGTCTTTGCGGACGAGCCGCGGGTATTCACGGCGTCGCTGCACTGCGGGAAGAACTTCCCGGCCCGCAAAGCGCGAGGCGACTTGGACGTGGACCTGCCCAAGGGGATGGGCGACGCGGCGTACCTAGACGTGTTGCGAGGTGGTGTGCGTGAAGCGGTGTCTGGCTCGGCGTCGGCCGCGTCGCGGCGGGCCGGGGTGGCGTTCACGGGGCTGGAGAAGTTGTTGGAGCGGGTGGAGCCGGACGTCGTGCTGTACGACGCCGGGGTGGACGTGCACGTGGACGATGCGTTGGGACATCTGGCGTTGAGCGACGCGGGCCTGTCCGCGCGGGATCGTTTTGTGATTGAGACGTGTCGGACGCAAGGTGTGCCGGTGGCGTGCGTGATCGGCGGGGGATACGACCGGGATTGGCGACGGCTGGCATCGCGGCACGCGACGGTGCACCGAGCCGCGCGGGCGTTCTTGACCGGTGGCACACCCGGCGCTTCGTCGCTTCGATGCTCCACCTCGGCGTGACGGTCAGCTGAATTTGCGGCGGGGTTCGGCGAGCCAGGCGAGCAGGTCGCGTTTCAAGGTCGGGGCGATGAACGGATGGGATTCGTGCCAGTGCTCGATGCGGCTGGTGTTGAAGACCAGGACCCGGCCCGAGCCGAGATGACCGGAGACAAGCGTGGGCATCGGCAGCGGGGGCAGCTGGGCGGTGGCTTGGTCTTCGGGGTTTTGACCGGCGGCGGGGGTTTGTCGGATCCCGGTGGGGGGGTGGGCTTCGCAGGTTTCGATGATGACCGTGGCGTCGGCTTTGGGCCGGTAGACGGCGCCGCAGGGCCAGAGTTTCATGGTTTGGCCGGGCACGAGGCCGGGGATCGCGGGGTGTCGTCGCCGGACGATCCCCGGGCACGAGAGGCTGTTCCAGTCGTGCGTGCAGGCGGGGTCGAGGTGGACGCAGTGGTTGCCGATGGGGCCGTCGGCGAGCATGAGGTCGGCCATCAGGCCCAGGTCGGCCGAGCCGTGGATCGCGCCGGCGTGGCCGGTGACCAACAGCCCGGTGCCGCCGCGGACGGCGTCGCGCACCCGTCGGGCGACCTCGGGCAGGACGACGAAGGCGTGCCCGAGCACGATGACATCCAGGACACTCAGGTCGCCGGGGTCGGCGAGGTCGATGACGCCGGCGGTGAGTTCGTAGTCGCGGACGGTGCGTTCGATCACCGGATCATCGCCGGTACGCGCTTCGAGCAGGGAAACCCATTCGATCTCGTCGGTTCCGTCCGCGGAAGCCTCGGCTTGCCAGTTGATTTGGTCCTCGCCGTACCGTGCTCGTCGATACGTGGTCTGGCTGAGCAGCAAGCCGACCCGCAGCGGACGCGACCAACCGGGGGGGTGGGTGAGACGGGTTTCGAGTCGTTGCTGGACGGCGTGCGCGTGTTCGTCCCAAGGAGCGTGGCTCACCAGCCCGAGGTCGCGGAAGTATTCGGCGTCGGCTTCGTTGGCCATGGCGTCGAGGTCGGTTTCGGGGACCGCCCGATCGACGACCGGCGCTTCGATGCCCAGGGCACGCATCACGCCGCGCATGCGGTCGGCGGCACGCCGGACCTCTCGGCTGATCGTTGGCACCGACACGCCGCGTTCGGCGGCGAGCGTGCGTAAGGGCAACCGGCCGAAAAATCGCGCGACCAGTAGTTCGCGGTCGGCGTCGTCGAGCGCGGCCAGCGCTTCGGGCAGCCGGCGGGAGGCTTGACGCCAGCGCCACTGACGGTGTCGTTCGTCTTCGTGCCGAGGCATCGACGCCGCGACACCCCACGCGACCCGCTGCCGGCTGGCCGATCGACGCTGCAGGTCGCGGCAGGCGTTCCTAGCCACCACGCTTAGCCAGGCGGTCAGCGAGCCTTCGATCGTGTCCGCCTTGCGGCACAGGCGGATGAGGGTCAGCTGCGTCGCCTCGTCGATCTCGCCGGGATCGCGCAGCATCGCCCGGCAGACGCTGCGGATCAGCGGTTCGCACCGGGCCGCGAGCCGAGCAAAGGCTTCGTCGCTGCGGTCGCGCAGGAAGCGTTGCAGATCGGGGTCGGTCGATGGGTTGGGAGGGGGCGGATCGGTGGGCATGGCGCGGCCGTCAATCTTCGGATGCGACGCCGACATCAACGGGCGAAGATCGAAAAGTCTCCGCCATCATGACGCACGGGAAACGGGATTTTTCACCGACCGATTTTCGCTGGCTCTTCGAGAAAACCCGGATCACGTACGTCTAAACCGATAGAGGCGGCCGGCAACGGAGACCGGGCACGCCGACGCATCGAAGGAGTTTTGAGCATGCGAGCCTTGAGTTTTCGAAGCGAACTGGACGTCAACTGGCCCGCCGTCACCCGGCCCGTGGAGTCTTGCGACGACGGGTCGGCCCGGCGGCCTGGGGCGTGGCCGAAGCGGTTCCTTGCCGTGGCGGGGAATGCCCGCGGTACGGCGGCGGCGTTGGCGGCCGGTGGGTGGTTGCTGATTGTGGCGGGCAATTGGGAGTGGGTGAGTCGAGTGGACTCGCTCCAGTGGTTCTGCTTGTGGATGACGCCGCGTTTGGCGTGGATCGCGGCGGCGTTCGGGATGGCGGCGGGCTTATCGTTTACGCGGTGGGCGACCGGGCCGCGCGAGGGCGAAGCGTATTGGCGGGAAACGACGTGGCTGGTCGCGACGGTGTTGGCGGCCATTGCCGCCGCCAACCTCGCGCTGACCTTATACGCCTGAGTACGGCGGGGGGGTGCCGGCTTCGGAAAGCCGGCCGCGCAGCACGGTGACGGCCGAGCCCGACAGCGTCACCCGTTCGTCGCGTAGCGTGACACGCACCAGCCCGCCGCGGGCCGACGCCTGGTAAGCGGTGAAGCCGGGTGTGCCCAGCCGGTGGGCCCAGTAGGTCGCCAGGACGCAGTGCAACGAGCCGGTGACCGGGTCCTCGGCGATGCGTAGCCGCGGGGCAAAGAAACGGGAGACGATCCGAGCGCCGTGAAAGCCGCCGGGTTGGTGCGACTCGGCTCGCGGGTGGTCTTCCGGGACGGCCGCGGTCACCGCGACGCCGCGGCACTCGAGTTGGCCCAGCGCGGCGAAGTCGGGCTCGAGCTCCGCGACGCGGTCGGGCGTGTCGAGCTCCACCAAGAAGTCGTAAGGCCCGAAGTGGACCCCGCCGGACGCGACTTGAGGCGCGTCGAGGCCGAGCGCTTCGAGCAGGCCCGGTGGCGTCGCGGTGGGGCGGCAGCGTTGCGCGGGGAAGTCCATGGCGATGGCCGAGGCTTCGCCGGTGTAAGGCTCGGCGTCGGCGTGCGTGGAGCTTTGGGTACACGTGAGCACCCCGGCCAAGCCGGTTTGGAACCTGACGGTGCCCGCGGCGTGTCGGGTCTCGGTGAACAGCACGTGGGCCGAGGCGAGCGTGGCGTGACCGCAGAGCTCGACCTCGGCCCGCGGCGTGAACCACCGCAGGCCGAACGCCGCGTCGCTCGCCTCATCCGAAGCGGGGCGGCCCGGTGCTTCCGAGGGCGGGAGAACGAACGCGGTTTCGGAGAGATTCATCTCGTCCGCCAGCCGCTGCATCCACGCCGCGTCGGGCCAGCCCGAGGGCGAGCCGTGGCGCTCCAGCAGGCAGACCGCCGCGGGGTTCCCGGTAAACGGCCCGTTCGCAAAGGCGTCGACGATGTATAGCGGGGGCGGGGTAGCGGTCGGCATGTGGCGAGCGTACGGCGACCTTTGCCCGGCGGGTCGGGCACGCCGAGCCGCATCAGAGAAACCCTCAAAAATTTACGAAATAGAAATCGTGTATTTTTGTTCGGCAAGCGGGGTGCCGTTTGCAATCGGACCTTAAGGTCCGTTATAAAGGATTCGCTCTGGCGCGACCGTCACCCGGCCTTTTTTTGCTTCCCCTGTTCCTCGGAGCCGACCCCATGCCCCTCCCCGGACTGCCCGACATCACCCTCTCCACCTCCGCCATGAAGGTGCTCGAAGCCGCGCCCAAGGTCACCGTCTTCGGCTCTTCGCAGGAGCTTTATGAAGCCGCCGTTCCCGAAGGCAAAACCGATCCGCAGGGCTACTTCACCGTCGGTTACGACGTGCCCGGCAAGGGTTTCGTCGAAGAGCTCAAGATATGCAAGGTCCGCAACGGCATCGCGGCGAACTACGTCGAGCCGTACATGCGCCGCCGCGATCCCGAGTGCATGTGCATCGCCGACGACCGCGAGACCGACAAGGCCCGCTTCGCCGACCGATGGGGCGAGAAGGTCGGCAGCTTCGACGACCTGCGTCAGCAGACCTTCGACTGGCTTAAGACCCAGGAGCTCGGCGTGTTCTTCTTCGAATCCGGCATGCCCGGCGAAGGCCTCAACGCCGTCGCCATCGTGCCCGCCAACGCCGCGTTTTTCGCCTTCGGCTTGTCGCTGCTCCAGGGCATCAAGCCGCTCGAAGAAGTCCGCGCCGCGGGCAAGGACTACCACCACGGCGCCATCGTGTACGTCGCCCCGCCGTTCCGCCACAGCCACTTCGGCGGCAAGCAGGTGGTCGTCCACAACCGGCGCTTCGACGAGCCCGACGCCAAGCCCGGCAACGACGCCCACCTCAACAACCTCCACGAGCTCTACAGCTTCAACCTCTACCCCGGCCCGTCCGCCAAGAAGGGCGTCTACGGCATGCTGTTGACCGCCGGCGAACGCGCCAAGGACCGCTGGACCACGGCCCACTGCGCGACCGTCCAGGTCGTCACGCCTTACGACAACACCGTCACCATCATGCACGAGGGCGCGTCCGGCGGCGGCAAGTCCGAGATGATCGAGCAGATGCACCGCGAGCCCGACGGCCGGCTCCGCAAGGGCACCAACGTCCTGACCGGCAACTCTCGCTACGTCACGCTGCCCCACGGCTGCGAACTCCACGCCGTCACCGACGACATGGCCCTCTGCCACCCGTCGCTGCAAAAAGAAGGCGAAAAGGCCCAAAACAAAGTCACGCTCGTCGACGCCGAGGCGGCGTGGTTCCTCCGCGTCAACCACATCACCAAATACGGCACCGACCCGCACCTCGAGCGCATCACCGCCGACCCGCCCGAACCTTTGCTGTTCCTCAACATCGACGCCGTGCCCAACTCGCGCGCGATGATCTGGGAGCACATCATGGACGCGCCCGGCAAGCCCTGCCCCAACCCCCGCGTGGTCTTGCCCCGGCGGCTGTACCCCAACGTGGTCGACGAGCCCGTGACCGTCGACATCCGCAGCTTCGGCGTGCGTTGCCCTCCTTGCACCGCCGAGCACCCGACCTACGGCATCCTCGGTCTGTTCCACGTCCTGCCGCCGGCGCTGGCCTGGCTGTGGCGCCTCGTCGCGCCCCGGGGCCACGGCAACCCGTCCATCGTGGACACCGAGGGCATGACCTCCGAGGGCGTGGGCTCGTATTGGCCCTTCGCCACCGGCCGGCGTGTCGATCAGGCCAACATCCTGCTCGACCAGGTCATGCACACCGACGACACGCTCTTTGTGCTCATCCCCAACCAGCACATCGGCGCGTGGGAGGTCGGCTTCGCGCCGCAGTGGATCGCCCGGGAATACCTTGCCCGCCGCGGCGGCGCTCCGTTTGATAACGACAAGCTCAAGGTTGCCCGCTGCCCGCTCCTGGGCCGGCACCCCGAGACGATCAGCGTCGAAGGGCAGATCGTCGGCACGTGGTTCTTCGACGTCGCCAGCCAGGCCGAGGTCGGCCCCGAGGCCTACGACCGGGGCGCCGAGATGCTCTACGAGTTCTTCCGCAAGCAGCTCAGCAACTTCGAGCACGACGAACTCGACCCGCTGGGCAAGGAGATCATCGCCGCCTGCCTCGACCACGCGACGATCGGCGACTACGAGGCCTTTACCGGCCGCGAACCCCTTGGCGCGGCCGAACCCGCGCTGGTCTGAAACCCGAGCCGCGATATGCTCGCGGCGTGGACGCCGCCCCGAACGACAACCCGGAGATCTCCTCCGCCCCCGGCCCCGCCTCTCGCGAGCCGGGGGTTTCGCGCGGCCGGCACGCGATCGTTGTCGGGTTCGGCCCGGTCGGTCGCATCACCGCCGAGGGGCTGCTCGCCGCGGGCTTTACCCTCACCATCATCGACCGCAACCCCGACACGATCGACCGGCAACGCAAGCTGGGCCGCGACGCGCTCCACGGCGACGCCCGCGATCCCAAACTCCTCGAACAAGCCGGCATCCTTCAGGCCGAGACGCTCGTTCTCACCATGCCCGACGCCGACGAAGCCCTCGCGGCTTGCAAGGTGGCCCACGCGATCCGGCCGGAGGTGTTCATCGTCGCCCGAGCCAATTTTGTCAGCGAAGGCATCCTCGCGTTGCAAAACGGCGCGGACCACGTCGTCATCGAAGAGATCGCCACCGCCAACGACATGCGCGACGCCGTCGTGAACCACTTGGTCGGTGCGTGAGCGTTGCAACTTCCAGGACTAGAGACCCAGGACACGCCGCTCGTGAGCGATGCCCTGCTCCACGAGCTCTAGGTACCGGCGTTGCGCATCGTTTCGCTCGCTCGGCCAGATTTTGAGCAGGTACGCGTAAACGATTAGCCCGCGGTTCAACAGGAACCAAGGCAGTTGTTCTAGGCCCTGCGTCGGGATCGGGCGTTGCGTTTTGTAGCCACACCAAAAGGCGGTCAGGAACGTGTCGTCGAAGTTGGCCGAGTTGCGCGAAAGCGCGTGCTGGCGCGCGTAGAACATGGCAACGGCGATGTCGTCAAGATGATGGCCCAGGCAGGCGTTCTCGAAATCGAACAGCACGATCCGGCCGTCCGCAGCGAGGAGGTAGTTCCCCTGGTGGATGTCGTAGTGGATCGGGCCATAGGTTTCCGGTGCGCGTGGGAGCCGGTTCAGCCATTCAAACGTCCGCTCTACCAACGCGGGCAAAGCGCGGTCGTCGTCCGGGAGGTTGCGCGAGAGCGACGCTTCGGGGCTCGCGTCCCAGGCGAGGAGCTCTTGGCCGGGCGGGGCCACGTAACGTTGACTGACGCGGTGTAGAAATCCGGTCAACGCCCCGAGCCGTTGAAAGTGATCTTCGTTCCAATGCTCGTCCGGGATCGGCACGCCGTCGACCTTCTCGAACACGGTGACGGTGAATGCTTCTCCGTGGAACTCGAGCTGCCGCGGATTGGGGGAGAACGAATCCAGCAGCCGGACGACGGCGGGCGTCTGCCGCGAGACAAAGCCGAGCCACGCCAACTCTCTCGCGACTTCATCGGCGGCTCGGAACGAATTGGGGGTGAGCCGGATGACGTACGTCCCGCCGTCGTAGATCAGGTTCGTGTTGTGCCGGATCAACGTCGGGGCCGAGTCGAGCCCGAGTTGGGCGCGGAGTGACTCGAGGAATTCTCCACGGCCGTACCGCTCAAGCTTGCCCTCGGGTTCAGCCATGTACGTCAGTAATCGGGTTCGAGGATCAATCGCTCAGCGCGACGATCGCCCGGTAATTGTCGCGGAAGAAGGCGGTCCACTCGAGCCGGTTGGCCAACAACTCGTCGCGGTCGGCCGGGCGGAGGTTCGCCTTGAAGTCCGCCAGCGTCTGGGCCGCTTCGCTGTAGCGCGGGTGGCTTTCGTCACGCAACACCTCGGGCCACGTCGCCGCGAGGTCGTCGTCCGGCCAGGTCAGCGTCAGCTCCGGCGGCATCGCGTCGAACAGGGCCAACATCTCCGCCTTCCGCGGGTCGTCGTCGGGCGTCCGCCGGATCGTCTTCCAGGCCGCCTTTAAATCGTCGTGGATGTCGATCGCCATCGCCTGGCTGACCGGCGCGACGCTGGAGAAGAAGCCCGGCATCGCCGCGGGGAAGGACGACGCCTGCCCGAACGGGTCCAACTCGGGATCGGTCCACAGCGCTTTCTCTTCCGCGGTGTACATGTCCGTGCGGATCGGTTGGCGGCGCAGCTCGTACCGCTCGGGTCCGCCCGGCAGCCGAGCGCGGCGCTGCCACAACGCCTGCGACTCCTGGCTGAGCGTCCAGGCGATGAACTCTTCGGCCAGTTCCATTTCCGGCGCACCGCGCAGCAGCGTGATCGGGTCGGCGGTGGTCGCGGTTTGGCTCACGCCGTCCACGGCCGGGTCGGCGTAGCCCACGAGCGAGGGTTGGCCTTGCCGTTTGGTCGCGCCCGCTTGGAACCGCCCGTAGAAATCGATCGCCACGCCCGCCGCGGCGTCGCCCCGCGCGACGTCGAGGGGCACCTTGATCGCCGAAGCCGAAAAGTACCGGCTGTTGGCGAAGATGCGCCGCAGCGTGGACCAGCCCTCGTTCCAGCCCTGCCGGCGCAGCACGGTTTCGAGGGCGGCGCTGATCGAGCCGGAGTGCCCCGGGTCGGCCATGGCGATCCAGTTCGCGAAACGCGGGTCGGCGAGGTCGTGCCAGGTCGTGGGGTCTTCGATCTCGAGCATGGCCAGCAGGTCGCGGTTGTAGACCAGCCCGAACGACGAAAGGGCGGTGCCGATCCAGAGCTCTTTGTCGTGCACGAGGGCCTCGCCGCCGATGTCACGCCGCGGCAACACTTCGTCGAGCAGCCCGTCGGGCAGGCGCGGCCGCGCGGCGACGGGATGCATCTGGTCGTTGAGCTCGATGCCGGTTGCGAGCTTGGCGTGGTCGTACTCGCCGCCGCCGAAGAACAGGTCGGCTCCGATGCCCGCGTCGATTCCGTCGGCCTCGCGTTGAGCGACGGCGGTGAATTGGCTGAGGATGCCGCGGCGCAGGTCGGACGTGGCCCCGGAGGTCCGCCAATCCAACCGGACCGGAGGCAAGCCCAGGCTCTCGCGGTAGCGGTTGAATCCCAGGGACAGCTCGTCGCGGATCTGTTCGTTGTGCGGCGAATAGATCACCAGCCGCTTCGCGTCGTCGGGCAGGTCGGCCGCCGTGCTCTCGGTCGCCAGGCCCATCGCCCGCATCACGAACGGCAAGCCCACCACGATCAACATCAAACCAACGATCACGACCTTGGGCAGTTGTTCACGCATCGACGCAGTTTACGGCGAGGACTCAAGGGTTCGCCACGAACTTCCGCGCGACCCGCTCCGCCGCGTCGGCCAAGAGTTCTGACGTCCGTGCGATCGATTCCTCGGCCGACAGCCCCGGCGCGAGCACCTCATATCCCCGCAGCCCCGCGGCTAGGCATCGGTCCGCGTCGGCGTCGGCCGTGCCGACCAACGCTACCGTCGGGACCCCGTGTTTCGCCGCCCGCTGCGCGGCTTTCAGCACCGCCTTGCCCGAAAGCGACTGCCCGTCCAATCGCCCCTCGCCCGTGAGTACGAGGTCGGCTTGTTCCACGGTCTGATCGAAACCCACCGCATCGAGCACGACGTCGGCCCCCGGCCGCAACTCGGCGCCGAGCAGGCACACCGCGCCCCCCGCCGCGCCGCCCGCCGCACCGAAGCCACGCCCGTCGGTACGCCACCGACCCTCCGCCTGCCAAAGCGATGCGATGTGTTTGAGTCCCTTGTCAAGCGTTTCGACCTGTGTAGGCGTCGCACCTTTTTGCGGTCCGTAAACAAAGGCCGCGCCGCTCGGACCGAACAACGGGTTGGTCACGTCGCATGCGACCACGATCTCGGTGCTGTTTAGTCGCGGGTCTGCGCTGGCCGAGTCAATACGGGTGATCCGCGGCAAATCTCGCCCACGGATCGGCGCGTCAAAGCGTATGCCTTGCGCATCGAAAAAACGGATGCCCAACGCCTGAGCCATCCCGCAGCCCGCGTCGTTGGTCGCGCTACCGCCCACGCCGAGCAGCACCCGGGCGACCCGGTGATCCATCGCCGCGCCGATGAGTTCGCCGACCCCGAAGGCCGTGGTCGCGGTCGGGTCGCGGCGATCGAACGGGGTGCGTTCGAGCCCGGCGGCCTGCGCGAGTTCGATCACGGCCGTGAAATCTGCGTCTCCGTCCCGCCCGAGCGCCACCCACGCCGCATCGACCGGCTCGCCCAGCGGCCCGGTCACGCGGATGACGTGCCGCTCGGCATGGGGCAGCGTGGCGAACGCGTCCACGAAGCCTTCGCCGCCGTCGGCGATCGGTCGGCAGACGATCTCGGCCTGCGGGAACGCCCGCCGCACCCCACGCAACATCGCTTCGCTAGCCGGCGCCGCGGGCAACGCGTCCTTGAAGCCGTCCGGGGCGAGCACGATCTTCATGGCCGGGCAGCGTACCTTGGTCGGATGACCGTGACGCAGACTCATGACGCCGACCTCGAGCGGATGCGGATGGCGTTGCGGCTGGCGGAGCGCGCGTCGCGACTCGGCGAGGTCCCGGTCGGGGCGTTGGTCGTCAGCGGCGACGGCGCGGTGCTGGCCGAGGCGCATAACCTCCGCGAGTCTCACGCCGACCCCACCGCGCACGCCGAGGTGATCGCGTTGCGTGACGCCGCCAAGAAGCTCGGCGTCTGGCGGCTCGACGGCTGCACGCTCTACGTCACGCTCGAGCCCTGTCCGATGTGTGCGGGTGCCTTGGTCAACGCCCGCGTTCAACGTTTGGTTTACGGCGCGGCCGATCCCAAGATGGGCTGTGTCCACACGCTGCATCGGCTCTGCGAAGAGCCACGTTTCAACCACCGGTTGGATGTCACCGCCGGTGTGTTGGCCGAGGAGTGCGCCCAAGTCCTGCGCGACTTCTTCCGCGTCCGGCGTGGCGCGGACAAGCCTCCCAAGCCGCGCTTGGACACCTAAGCCGATATAGCCGACGGCCGGGCGTCAGGGTTCCGCAGGTTCCAGGACGATCCGGCAGGCGAACTTCATCACGCTGCTCGCCTCCTTCGGGCCTGGCGGGCCGTCGATATCCCACGGGGCGCTCAGCGGCAGGTCCCACTGCCCCGTCAGCGACAGCCGAGCCCGGCCGTCTTCGCCCACGAATGCTTCGACGCTCATCGGCACGGTCAGCGGGATCGATTGCCCGAGCATCGTGAACGTGCCATGCAGCGTTACGGGAACCAGCTCGCCGAGCGCCACGGGCTGGCTCGCGAAGCCGGATTCCACGTCGACGCGTTCGATCGTGAAGACGGGTTCGGGGTGCTCGCCCGCCTCAAGGATGCCCGAGTGGATGTACGCGTCCAGGTCCGGCTCGCCCATGGTCACCGATTTGGCCTCGGCCTTGAACGAGCCCGACAGGCCGGCGAACGTCCAGCCGTTCTCCGCGTCGCCGCCGAGTTGGACGGTGCCGCCGATCGCCTGCGCCTCGCCGCTGTACGCGTCCACCGGCGGCGGCCACGTGAACTGCACCGCCGGGAAGTCTGCCTGCGCATCCGCGTCCACCACCCACGCCCCCGGAAGCTCGACATCCGCGAGATCGACGTTGGCGCCCTCGGGCTTGTCGGGAAGGGCCAACCCCGCCTGCGCCCAGACCACGCTCGGCTCGTTCACCACGTCGAACCCGTCGCCCAGCTCCGACTCGGTCAACTGTCGCACGATCTCCACCTCCGTCCGCGCCGCCGCTGCTGCGAAGATCGCTTGCCAACGGTTGGCCGGCCCCGACACCGGGTCGTCCAGCCACGACGTCACCGGCACATGGCAGTTGAACTGCGAGTACAGCTCCGTGTTTACGAACAGCGTTCCCGCCTCATCGATGTATGGGTGGAAGTCCGCGTACCACTGGCGGTCGCTGCGGCCCAGCTCGACCCGTTCGGTCAAGTTGAACTGTGACATCCCCGACGCGATCGCCGCGGTCACGCCCGCCTCGTCGCCCAACGCCACCGCCCCCGGCCCGGACCAGTCCGTCACCTTCAGCGGCACCGCGATCGCCATCGCCCCGCGGTCCCACACCGGCACGTTCTCCCGCACGAACGCCGCGTCCCCCTGGGGCACGAACCGCGACGTCCGCACGAAGTTTCGCACCCGGTCCAACGTGGTGTATCGCCCCTGATAGATCGACGTACCCCGCCAATTCTGGAACGCGATCAGCGGCGTGATCCCCACGCCCTCGGGAACCACGCCCCGCTCGGCCACGTCGAAAACTTCGAGCTCGAGTTCCATCGTTTCGGCAAGCTCGCGAAGCTCCGGCAACTGTTCGTCCGCGAACGCCGCTTGCAATACCGAGCCATCGCTGTCGACGAACACGATCAGACGCTCCGCCGAAACCCCGCTCACCCCAAACACCAGCCACCAAGCGACCAGCCACCAAGCACGCATCGCGTACCTCCGATCAAAGCGTCTCGAAAAATGCCAACCCAAAGAAGGAAGCCCACGGCCGTCGGCCGTGGGCTTCGAAAACGTCCGGCCTTACTCGCCGCTCTTCTCGTACCCCACGATCGGCACCGTCACGTGGATCTCCGGCGCCACCACGCCCGCCGGGTTCTCGATGCCCAGATCAAACCGGTTCACGGTGAATTTGCTCCGCAGCACCAGCAGGTCGCCCTGGCCGGCCCCGCGGTTCGTCGCCCCGTCTTCCACGAACGTCGGCTCGATCTGGAACTGCTTGTCGATGCTGATCGCGCCGAACGTGATCGTGCCGTTGACCGTGAGCACCGTCTGGTGTTCGTGCTCGCCCTCATGGTGGTCGTGCGGAGCCACGCCCACTTCCGCGACGTCGTGGAACGTCACCGTGATCGTCGCACGGTCTTCGACGTTCAGCCAGTCCGCGTTGAACATCACGTCGGTCATGCCCTGGCTGACCAGTTGAAGCGTCCGCGCATCCAGGGAGATCGAGCCGCCGAAGCTCGACGGGTCGGCCGGGTCGTAGGTCACTTCGCCGGCGATCCCTCCGCCGATCCCGACGAACGGCTCCAGTTCCGAATCCAATACGAACATCACCCCGTTGACCCCCTTGGGGTCCGCGAAGTCGTAGGTCGCCGGCTCGGCCCAAGCCGACCCTGCCGTTCCGCCGGCGACCGCCACGGCCATCGCCCAACCCGCCGCCGCGGCGACGCCTCGTGTTCCACGCATCTCAAACATCGTCAGCTCCAAAAATAGGGTTCCCGAGATCCGGCCCGCGAAAACATGTTCCCACAACTATCGGGCCACTCACGACTAGACGCTCAAGCCTAGGAACCTATTCCCGTCGTCTGGATTTTTTTTCAACCTCGCGGTCCGTCGTCGGGCCGAGCTACGGTCGGAGCTTCGCGTATGATGAGTCTGTCAGGGGCCTTAGCTCAGTTGGGAGAGCGACTGCTTTGCAAGCAGTAGGTCGCCGGTTCGATCCCGGCAGGCTCCACTTCAGCAAATCCATCGCAAGCGTTGAAAACCAATGCTTCCCGCCTCCGCCCGTTACGGAGCCGCGGTGTCGGCCACCTCGGACATGTGCGGCACTGTGCTGCATTACCCCGTTGGGGATCTGCGTGTCGCGTTCTTTGTCCACTCTCAAGCCCTACGTGAAAGCCGGTCGGCTCGTCGTGAATCTGCGCGATCCACGCTCGGGTTACCGACGAACTGTCTACTGCGGTGTCGCTGGTACGGCCGCCGCCCGTCGATCGCGGCGAGCACGGCCTTGGTGTTGATGGAAACGCTCGCCGAGTTCGGCGCGGTGGACCACTGCGCCGTCGACACGCTGGCCACGGGTGTCGATCACGCTTGGCGGTCGCTGGAGAACCCGACCGCTGCAGGGCAGCTCTCGGCCGTGTTGCTCGGTTTCGTCGTCTTGGCCGTGGCCGTCGAGGCTCTCGCCCGAAGACGCGCCGGGCACTATCAGCTCTCGACCCGACACCCACCCCTCCGCCGGCAAAGGCTTGGCATTTATGTCGTGCCTGCTGCCCGTCGTGGCGGGATTCGTGGTGCCCGCCGGGATCTTCCTGCGGATGGCGCTGACAACCAACCACGCCCGCGCCGCCGAGATCGCCATCGACCACGGGAAGAACTCGCTGACGCTCGCGGTCATGGCCGCCGTTGCTGCCGTCACACTCGGGATGCTGCTCGCCTACGCGCGTCGCCTCGACCCCCGGCCGCTGACCGGGGTCGCGTCTCGCGCCGCGTCGGCCGGCTACGCGTTGCCCGGCACCGTGCTGGGCCTGGGGCTGCTGGTGCCATTGACTTTCCTTGACCACCGGATTAATGAGCTGGCCGGGCGTTTGTTCGGCTCGACGTCAGAACTGATCTTGACCGGTTCCGTCTTCGCGGTGCTCTTGGGTTACCAAAGCCGGTTTGTCGGCGTCGCACTGGCGCTGATGCAGCCCGCCCTCGAACGCGTCCGGCCTTCACTGGACGACGCCGCACGAACGCTCGGGGCGTCCCGGCCTCGGATCCTCCTCCGCTTGCACCTGCCCATGCTCCGCGCCTCGGTCTTGGCGGCCGGCTTGCTCGTGTTCGTCGACGTGGTGAAAGAGCTGCCCGCGACGCTGATGCTCCGGCCGTTCAACTTCGAGACACTGGCGGTCCGCACCTACCAGCCGGCGGCCGACGAGCGTCTCGAGCAAGCGGCTTATTCTGCGTTGCTGATCATCGCGTTGGGCCTGATTCCGGTCGTCGTGCTTTCCCGGCTCATGGCTCGTGACACCCGACCGGCTCTGGGCCCGTCCGACGCCGGGGCGACCGAGAACGCCGCGCTTCTGAAGCCCTAGGATCGCCCACGGCGCACGACCCACACGCCCACACAACGACTCGGCCGTCCCCGGGCGACGCGGGGGACCACCCGATCGAGATCGACGGCCTCTCGTTCGCGTACCGACCGCTCCGCCGCGTGATAGACAACGTCTCGTTGCAGCTGCGAAGCGGAGAGGTGCACTGCCTGTTGGGCGAGTCGGGGTGCGGCAAATCCACGCTGCTTCGATTGATCGCCGGCCTCGAACACCCCGACGCCGGCTCCATCACGATCAACCGCCAAGTCGTTAGCGACGCCGATCACCCACGCCGACACGTCCCTCCCGAGCGGCGTAGCGTGGGCTACGTCTTTCAGGACTACGCGTTGTTTCCGCATCTCTCGGTGCTGTGCAACGTAATGTTCGGGATGCGGCAGCAGGGGCCGCAACGCCGCGATTCGGCGCTTTTCATATTGAGTCAGGTCGGTCTCACCGAATATGCCGAAGCGATGCCCTACACGCTTAGCGGCGGTCAGCAGCAGCGGGTTGCGCTCGCCCGGGCGTTGGGGCGCAAGCCCCGCCTCATGCTGCTCGACGAACCGTTTACGGGGCTTGACAGCGTTCTTCGCGGCGAGCTTCGCGAGGTCATGCTCAAGGTACTCCGTGACGCTCAAGTCGCGACGCTCATGGTCACCCACGACCCCGCCGAGGCGTTGCTCGTGGCCGACACGGTCTGCGTTATGCGGTCAGGCCGACTTCTCGTGACCAAGCCCCCCCGAATCGGTGTGTACGGTGGTGCCTCGGGCCAAAGGGCCGCCAACCGTGCGCCTTGCGCTCGACGAGATCGCCGATCGAGGCGGTCTGTCTTAATGGTCATGAGCGCGGCTACGAGGTCCGGTCCGGCTCACCTTTCAAGCAAGGCCGGTTGGTTCGGCGAAGCCATCGGTCGAAACGCTTGAAACCAAACGTGAGTTCATCCAACCGAGCCCCGCCCCGAATATTGGGGAACACGAAGCCAAACGCAGATTCACGGTTGTCGTGTGGTCTGGTTGTCGTCATCGAGGGGGCAGGCGTGGCCCGCGTTTCGGTCGATGTGCCCGAGGGGTCGGTCGGGGTCGAGCTGATCGCGGACTCGGCGTTTGAGTTCTTTGACCTCCGGGAAGCCGCCGTCCTCGGTTCGGGACCAGACCCGACGGCCGCTGACGTGGATTTCGAAGACGCCGCCCGGAGTGGAGTGATCGGGTTGCAGCGTGACGCCGCCGATCTGGTTTTCAAAGGTCGCGAGCAGCTCTTGGGCGTAGTACGCGGCCCGCAAGAGCCAGCGGCAACCGGCGCAGTACCGGACCGTGACTTCGGAACCCAGTGTCTCGGGTGACGGCGGCAGAGTGAGATCTTTGGGGGTCGGTGACATCCAACCAATCTACGAATTGGCCGGACAGTCCGGGAGCATCCGGCCCGATCGGCGATCCGAATGGCCCGTGATGATGAGGTGTCGGTCAGAAATTGAGATTCACTCTAAAGTATTTATTGAGAATGGGTTTACGTAAAAACGGCGTTCCGAATGCTAAAATTGGTAGTAGCAAATCGACACGATCCCGGCACCGCACGGTGCGACAGCCGGACGTCTATTGATGAAAGGAGTATCGCATGTTGACGCTCAACGACGGACAATGCGGGCTGTGCAAACACTTCGGTGAAGAGGAACAGAAGCCCCAGTTTGTGCAGATTCGTACGACCAAATCGGCTCCGGAAGACCTGACCGCCGAATGCGGGCATCCCCGGTTGGAACCGCTGCACTTGGTGGTCACGCCGATTTCGGGCTGCCAGGGCTTCGAGGCCGCGTAGCCGCTTCCATCTAAATCATGTGCAGTTCACCAGCCCCGGCCAAGTG
>JBCDDH010000059.1:0-23165 GCA_039180415.1 Planctomycetota bacterium
CCGCGAGCTGCTCGCGCTCTACGAGCGTCTGTTGGGCGGTGGCCAGGGCGCTTTAGCGACCCGGCCGGCACGCCGTTTATACACGCGATACGATCCGCTCATGCCCGAGCGCTACACCGAACGCCGCGCCGCCAACGTGATCCACGAGATCATGCGACGGCCCGAGCACCACGACGAGGAATACGCCGCCAAGGACAAGCGGCTGAAGATCGCCGCGATGTTCGGACTGGTGATCGTGGTTTTCAGCGTCATCCTGGGCGATCAGCTCAACTCGCCCGAGACCGTGGGCATCGGCGTGGCGCTGGGCCTGCTGGTCTTCGGCGCGGCGCTGTTCAAGGCGTCCGGCCAATACAAGCAGGCGTACCGGAAGTTCGTCACGTCGAACATGGCCGACGACGGGACGTTCGGCTTCTGCCCGTCGTGCCAAGCCAAACAGCCGATCGAAGACGGCGACGCCGCGCCCAAGACCTGCCGCTCGTGCAACGCGAAGCTGTGGCGGTTCGCGCCGCCGGCCGAGTCCGCCCAGAAGGCCATCGGAAAGGAACCAGACGCTTGAACATCCTCGTCGTTGGCCCGCACCCGGACGATCAGGAGCTCGGCATGGGCGGCGCGATCGCGCGCTTCGCGAGCCAGGGACACAAGGTCCACATCCTCGACCTGACCAACGGCGAGCCCACGCCCCTGGGCTCGCCCGAGCAGCGTGAGAAGGAGTGGACTGAAGCGACGCGTGTCCTGGACCAGGGCACGGGCAACGTGACGCGCGAGCTGCTCGGCCTGCCCAACCGGTTCGTGGAGCACACGCTCGAAGCGCGTCACGCGGTGGCGGGTGTGATCCGCAAGCATCAAGCCGAGCTGGTGTTCGTGCCGTACTTCGAGGACGCGCACCCGGACCACCTCGCCGGGACCAACATCGTGCAGGACGCCCGCTTCGACGCGAAGCTTTCGAAGATCGACCTGCCGGGCGAGCCGATCTATCCCAAGCGGCTGATCTACTACTACGCGACGCACCTGAAGATCGTGCCCCAACCCAGCTTTCTGATCGACATCACGGATCAGATCGAGACGAAGATCGAATCGATCCGGGCGTACGAGACGCAGTTCGTGATCCCCGAAAAGAACGCCGCGGTGGTGGACTGGGTGCGGCAGCAGAACGGGTTTCTGGGATCGCGGATCGGCGTGGGGTACGCCGAGGGGTTCTTTGTGCGAGAGCCGGTGGGACTGAGCGATCCGGCGGCGTTGGTGTGTTGAGGAGAGGCGCCGAGCCACCCGCGAACAAGCCGCGCGGGCTCCGCGGGTCTCATTCTTTGGGCTTGACCGGGAGTTCTTTAAGCGTTTGTCGCGCGAGCGACCGTTCGTTGCCGTCGAGGCGATCGGCGGCGGCGGCGAGCAGCTCGCGGGCGCGGTCGGGTTGGGCGAGGTACCGCGCGTAGATCAGGCCGAGGATGAGTTGGATCTGCGGCTTGTCGGCGTAAGCGCGGTAGCGATCCAGGAACAGTTCGTAAGCCCGCGCGGCGACGGCGTGCTTGCGGTCCGCCATGAGCTGGTTGGCGACGTCGAGCTGCTGCGGCTGGGGCAGGACCTGGGTGGGGTGTTCTTCGAGGAGCTTGGCGTAGGCGTCGGCGGCGCCGGGAAGGTCCTGCTCCGAGATCAACTTGGCGATGTCGCGGCGGCGTTGCATGAGCTCGCGCTGCTCGGGCGTGAGCTCGCCGGCTTGCCCGGGCTTCGGTGGCGCTTCCCAGCGGCCGGGGCGGGGGGTCTGCCAGGGGGTGTACCCGGCTTTGCTCTGCTTCTTGAAGGCGGCGCGTCTCCGCTTCTGCTCGATCAGCGTGAGCATGTCGTATGGCTCCCCCGGGAGCAGACGGAGCAGCAGCGTGGCCATCCCGGCGGCGAAGCCGAAGGCGTAACCGGCGAGGTGGGCCATGTAAGCGACGTTGCCGATCCCCGCGAGGTTGAAGATGAAGTCCTGCGCCACGCGGAACAGGATCAGCACGATCGCGGAGACGACGAAGCTGTCGATGATGAAAACGAACCAATAAAAGATGGTGACGTTGGCGAGAGGGAACAGCGCGAGGAAGGCACCGGTGACCGCGGCGACGGAGCCGGAAGCGCCGAGGACGGGGGCGTCGGAGAAGGTGACGTGGGCCAGGCCGGCCATCACGCCGCCCCCCAGATAAAACGCCAGGTAGCCGAGCTTGCCGAGTCGATCTTCGACGGCGTTGCCGAAGACGTAGAGGAAGAGCATGTTGCCCAGCAGGTGCCAGAGGTCGGCGTGGAGGAACTGGTAGGTGAAGAACTGGAGCAGCTGGGGAAATTCCGGCTGGAGCCAGGCTTGGAAAACGGGGTGCTCTTCACGGAAGGCCAAGAGGTCTTGGCGATCGGCGACGCCGGAGGCCCGCTGCTCGAGGTAAAGCCGCAGGACTTCGTCGAGCTGGTTGGTGGCCCGCTCGGTGAACAGAAAAATGACGATGTTGGCGGCGATCAGCGCGTAGTTGACCCAAGGCGTGGCGCGGAGTTGGCGGTCGGTGCCGAGGGGGAAAAAGAGCATGACGGCGGTTACGGACGATCGGTCCGTTCGCGTTGTTGGGGGTCGGACGCAGGGGCGGCGGGGTCCAGCGCCGTGACGATCCAGCCGTCGGGATCGGCGGCTTCGGGGACCACGTCGAGATTGGCGACGAGCCGATGAGGCCGGCCGGGGACGAGGGGGCGGGGGTTGGTGAGTTGCCAGGCGGCGGTGAGTCGGCCTTGCCGGGAGGCGGTGAGCAGGAGGATATTCGGGCCGAGTATCGCGCCGTCGGCCAAAGCCGTTGCGCTGAGGCGGAGGACGATCTGATTGGGCTCGAGTTGGGGCTCGTCTTGCGGGAAGGCGACCACGGCGGCGCGGACGCCGGGCCGAGCGGGGGCGAGCAGTCGGGGGTCGCGGAGACTCAGCGGCCTGGCGATGACGCGCGGGACGCCTCGGAGCGTGTCGTCGGGTTCTGCTTGCGGAGGCGGGCCCGTAGGTGACTGGGCACCGGACGAATCGGCGGGGGCCGTGTTGGTCGCGTTGGAGGCCGGGCGGGGGTTGGCGGCGATAAGGGCGACGGCGACGCCGAGCGAGCCGACCATCACGGTGAGGGTGGCGAGCAAGACGAGCGTGGTGCGGCTGCGTCGCTTCGCGGCGGCCTCGGCGGCGCGGCGCTGGGCGAGGGCCTGGCTCTGCTGCTGGCGGAACTGCCGGGGCGAGGGCGGGTCTGCGGTCGATCCGGCGGCGAGCGGGGCGTCGGCGTCGCGCTCGGCCGCGGGCTCGCCGGGGCCGCGCATGACTTCGGAGAGACCCGAAAGGCCAACGATGCTGGTGTCGTCGGGCGAACCGTGCAGCGCCGAGTCCCCGGGGCTTACCGCGGCGCGACGCGGCGGCGGATCGGGGGAAGGCCCGGCGGGCGGCGAGGCGGCGGAACGCTCGGCCGGGACGCGCTGGACATGGACGAGCTCGATCCGCCAGATCGTGTGGCACCCCCCGCAGACCGTGACGGCCCCAGGGCGAGTGAACGGATGATCTTGCGTGGCGCCACAGTGTGGACACCGAAGCCGGTACACCATTTTGGCAGTCTAAATGGTTCGGTCTTCCCGCTCCTGCGTCCGGGCCCGCCCTACGCTGCGGGCATGACCACGCACGACCTGAAACCGCAAATCGCCCCCGGAACGACGCTGCCCGCGTTGCAAACCACCGCCGCCCAGAGCCCCGTCGCCGTCACGCTTTACCCGCACGGCGCAACACTCACCGGCGTGCGCTTCGGGGACGGCCCGCCGCTGCTGTACCTCAGCCCCACCGCCGTACTCGACGGGAGCAAGCCCCTGCGTGGCGGGGTGCCGGTGTGCTTCCCGTGGTTCGCGGTCCACCCGTCCGATCCCGACGCGGCGAAGCACGGCACGGTGCGGAACAAGGCCTGGGACATCGAGTACGCCCGGTACGCCGATCCGGCCGACGCCGGGTCGCCGGCATTCGACGCTCTCCTGACCACGCGGACCGATCCGTGGGAGATCGCCTATCGCGTCTGCGCCTTCCGATCGGACGCCGACCGCCCCGCGACCGGCTCGATCCAACTCACGGTCACCGTCACGAACCAGAGCCAAGAGCCGCGTGCTTTTGAACTCGCTCTCCACACCTACTTCGCGGTCGGCGACGTCCGGCGGGTCCACGTCACCGGGCTGCGCGGCCGTGACTTCCTCGACAATCTGGCCGACACGCAGACCCCAATGAGGCCGCTGCGGCAGCGACACCGCTACACCGAAGACCGCGAACAGCTCCGCTTCGACGGCGAGTGCGACCGCGTCTACCTCGGCCCCACGGAAGGCGAGACCGCCCCGATCACGCTGCACGATCCCGTCCTCGAGCGCGCGATCGAAATCACCGCGATCGGCTGCCCCTCCGCGGTGGTGTGGAACCCGCATGTCGAGACCGCCAAGGGCTTTGCCGACCTGCCCGACGACGCCTGGACCGACTTTCTCTGCATCGAGTCCGGCCTAATCGCCGACGACGCGGTCACGCTCGGCCCCGGGGCGACGCACACGGCCGAGGTAACGATCCGCGAAACCGCCGTTTAACCGCGGTAACGCCGCATTCAGGGCGATTTCTGCGTATTTTTTGAGGATTTCGGGTCGTTTTCGGGTCGACTCGGGTTAAACTTCTAGAACTTACCGCTCACCACGGGCGGGTTTCCAGCAGTTCGGAGGTTTTAGATGTCGTTGCAGCGCGGATCGGTCGGTGGTGCGGGGGGCGGATTCGCTCGAGGTACGGCGTTGATTGCGGTGCTGGCGGCCGCATCGCCCGCGGCGGGTCAATCCGAATTCAACGCTCGGGCGTTTATTAACGTCGACGGCTTCGGCAACGTGCCCACCGAGGGCGGAACCTCCGGCGCGTACGTCGCGAATGTGGTTCAAGCCGAGAACGGCCTCGCCTCGTTCGAGGCGCTAAAGGCCCAAGCCGTCGCCGCCCGCACTTTCGCCTACTACCAGATGGACCAGAAGGGGTTCATCCTCGACGGCACCGCCGATCAGGTCTACAGCAACGGCAGCCCGCCCGGCTCGATCCACTTCGCCGCCGCCCAGGCCACCGAAGGCGAGATCGTTTACATCCGCGACAACATCGGCTTCGAGCGGGACGTCCTGCCCGCTTCGTTCTACGTCGCCGGCTCCATCCCCAACGCCAACCGCCCCTTCGATTTCGATGACCCCGGCGTCATCGTCACCGGCAGCGATCCCGACCCCACCAGCACCGAACGGTGGGTCACCTACACCTTCGCCGAAAACCTCTTCGGCGGGTTCAACACCGGCACGCCGCTGGGCTTCCAGGGCACGCCGACCAACCCGAACTGGCCCAACCGCGGCGCGAAAAGCCAAAACGGCGCCGATTACCTCAGCGACAACTCGGTCAACTACCTCGACATCCTGAAGTACTACTACGGGGCCGACATCCAGGTCCGTACCGTCGAAACCGCGGGCACGGGCGTGTCGTTCGGCACGAAGACCCTGGCCGACTTCGACAACTACGGCAGCGGGCGGGCCTCCGACGGCATCATCGAAGGCCACGAGAGCGTCTTCAACCGTGACATCGATTTGGCCGCGAACGCCAGCGAGAACGTCATCGGTGCCCAAGCCGTACGCAGCAGCAGCAGCTCCTTCAGCGGCAGCGACAGCCAACGGATCACGATCGGCGTCGACGCCGAGAGCGAAGACGACTGGTTCGTCCGCCACGTCGCCGGCGCGCGCTACGCCCGGCAAGCCGTGATCGGCCGGGGCGGCGCCGTGGTTGGCACCAACAGCCTCGAAGCCGAGCCCATCGCCAACCTCCAGTTCAACGCCACCGGCTCGGTCGGCCTGTACGCCCGCACCACCACCCCGGGCGTGAACGTCTCCATTGCGCTCGACGACGGCGGCCTCGGCGTGGCCAACGAAGACGGCGGCGGCGACCGCGGATGGGCCCAAGAACTCATCGCCGACGGCCAATGGCACCGCTACGAATGGTTCATCGAGGAAGACGGCTTCTGGGAGGCCTGGGACGAGAACGGCGACGGCACCCTCGACGCCGACCGCGTCTCGCTCGATTCGATCCAGTTCTTCGGCGACGCTGGCGAATCCATTCTCGCCGACGTGTTCATCGACGACGTGTTTTGGGACCCCAACGCCGTGTTCACCTCCTTAGCGGGCGACTACGACGGCAGCGGCCAAGTCGAACAGGGCGACCTCAACCTGGTCTTGAACAACTGGGGCACCAACGTCGACATCGCCGGCGTGCCCGAAGGCTGGCGCTTCGGCTTGCCCACGGGTGCCATCGATCAGGCCGAACTCAACGCGGTCCTGAACAATTGGGGCGCTACCGCCGCTCCGGCGTTCTCGGGCTTCGCGGTTCCCGAACCGGCTGCGGCGGCGGTCCTGGGGATGCTCGGAACCGTCCTCACACGCCGGAAACGCTGATTTTCCGGAATCTTTTGAAAAAACTTTCGGCTCGCGGAATAACTCGCCGCGTCGAAGCGTTCCTCACCGCGTAAGTTCGTAAACTATTTCTGCACGCTCATGTAAATTTTTTAGGGAGTTTCAACCAATGACCCGACTTCTCGCTTCCGCCGCCGCTTGTCTCGCCCTCGCCCTGTTCGCCGCCCCGCCGTCTTTCGCCGCCCCGGCATGGTCGCAAGCCGCCCCGGTCGCGATGGGCGACAACTGCGACGGCTGCAAGGGCAAAGAAAGCAAGCCCGCGGGTGACGAAAAGCCCGCCACCAGCTCCGTTCGCATCGAGATGGGCGACAGCTGCGACGGCTGCAAGGGCAAGGAAAGCAAGCCCGCCGGCGACGAAAAGCCCGCGGCCTCGTAATCCACCCTCCGGTTTCGATTTGCATAAAACGCCCGGCCAACCGGCCGGGTTTTTTTATGGACTGAGCCTCGTTGCGCTTCACTCCGGCAAGCGGACCGCCGCGACCTTGCGGATGCCCCGCTTCCTTCGCAACTCGTCGAGCAGCGGTTCGGGCGCGTCGCCGTCGAGCTTGAGCAGCATCAACGCCGTGAACGCCGAGGCGTCGGCGGTCGGTCGGCGCGCGATGGTCATGTCGGCGATGTTCACCCCAGCAGCGCCGAAAGTCGTGCCCACCGTCCCGATGATGCCGGGCTCGTCGTCGTTGCGGATCACGACCATCGGCCCGGCGGGGACCATATCCATCGGGTAGCCGTTGATCTCCACGACGCGCGGTAGGCCGTCGTCGTATACCCGGCCGACGATGCGGCGGGTGCGGTCGGCGGCGGGGGTTTCGTCGTCGGTCGCGCCGGCGGGACCGGTCACGGTGAGCGTGAGCTGACCCGCCGGCATCGTGGCGTCTTCGTCGTGGATCGTCGCTCCGATCTTGATCTTCCGTTGCTTGGCCACGTCGGCGACGTTGATCACGTTTAGCGGGGTGTCGAAGTGCCGACGCAGCAAACCGATGAGCACGGTGCGTTCGATGGTCCCGGCGGCCGGCGCGAGGTCGGCCCCGCACAGGTCGATGCTCACCTGCGCAATGCCACGGGTGATCATCGGCGCGAGCAGCGTGGCCATGCGCGACGCGAGTTCGACGTAGGCGTTCTGCTTGTCGGTGAGATCGACGCGGACGCCGCCGGCGTTGACCGCGCCGGTGATGCCCTCGCCGCGCAGGTACGCCAGGCAGGCCTTGCCCGCGTCGACCGACACCGCGGTCTGCGCTTCTTCGGTCGACGCCCCCAAATGCGGTACGGCGAGGATGCCCGGGTGCGTCCGCAGCGGCGAGTCCTCAGGGGGCGGCTCGCTGGTGTACACGTCGAGCGCGGCACCGGCACATCGGCCCGAGTCCAACGCCTCGAGCAGCGCGGCTTCGTCCACGATGCCCCCGCGGGCCGCGTTGACCACGAACACGCCATTGCGGCAACGGCCGAACGTCTCGGCGTTAAGCATGCCCGTCGTTTCGGTCGTCTTGGGCACGTGGAAACTTACCGCGTCGACGTGCGGGAGCATCTCGGCGAAGTCGCGGAAGGTCTTGACCGTGTGCCCGCCCAGTTCCAGGTCCGCGTTCACGAACGGGTCGTAACCCACGACGTTCATGCCGAAGGCGAGCGCGCGCTCGGCGAACGTCCGCCCGATGCGGCCGAGCCCGACGACACCGACGGTCATGCCGTGGAGCTGCCGGCCTTTGAACTTCGCGCGGTCCCAGCCGCCGCCGTACACGGTGCGCGACGCGGGGCCGATCTTCCGCAGCAGCGCCATCAAAAGAGTGAACGCAAGTTCGGCGGTGGTGATGGTCGACGCCTCGGCGGTGTTGACGACGAGGATGCCCTTGGCCGTCGCGGCGGGCAGATCGATGTTGCCCACGCCCACGCCGGCCCGAGCGATGACCTTGAGGTCGCCGGGGTTTTTGAGCATGGCGGGCGTGACCTTGATCCCCGAGCGGACGATCATCGCGTGCACGCCGCCGGCCGCGAGCAGGTCGGCGTATTCCGATTCGGACAGGCCGGGCTTATTCAGGACGGCCGCGTCGGGCTGGGCGTCGAGCCAGTCGAGGCCCTCCTGGGCGAGCTTGTCGGCGGCGAGAACGGTGAAGGTGGGAGCGGTCATGGGGCGGACAGTATTCCAGAAAAATCTGTCAACCGCCGCCTCAATTTCTACACCGCGGCGGCCGCCCGAAAGCCGTGCCCCGCGGCGTCGAGCGTGTGCCGGATCGCATCGTCGTCGTGGGCCAGGCTCACGAACCACGCTTCGAACGCCGACGGGGCGAGCATCACGCCGCGGTCGAGCATCGCCCCGAAGAACGCCGTGAACCGGTCCGTGCGGCACGCCGTGGCTTGTTCGTAATTCGTCACGGGCCGGTCGAACGCGTCCGTGAAGAACAGCCCGAGCATCGAGCCGACGCGGGTCAGCGTCACGGGGCAGCCCGCCGTTTCGGCGTGTTGGCGCAGCCCCCCTTCGAGCGCCGCGCCGATGGTTTCGAGCTTGTTGTACGCCGCCCCGCCGCCCGCCGACAGCGCGTCCAGCTGCGCTCTGCCCGCCGCCATGGCCAACGGGTTGCCGCTCAGCGTGCCCGCCTGATACACGGGTCCATCCGGCGCGACTCGCCGCATCAGGTCTTCCCGCCCGCCGTAGGCCGCGCACGGCAAGCCCCCGCCCATCACCTTGCCCAGACACGTCAGATCGGGCGTGACCCCGAACCGGTTCTGCGCCCCGCCCCACGCCACCCGAAATCCCGTCATCACCTCGTCGAACAGCAGCGGCACGTCGAACGCGTCGCAGAGATCTCGCAGGCCCGGCAGGTACCCGTCTGCGGGCGGAACGCACCCCATGTTCCCCGCCACGGGCTCCACGGCCATGCACGCCACGTCCCCCCGGAAGCGTTCCATCGCCTCACGGACGGCTTCCAGATCGTTGTAGGGCACCAACACCGTGTGCTCGATCACCGAGGCCGGCACGCCCGGTGAGCTCGGCACGCCCAGCGTCGTCGCGCCCGAGCCCGCGGCCACCAGCAGCGCGTCGGTGTGGCCGTGGTAACAGCCCGTGCACTTGATCACTTTGTTGCGGCCGGTCGCCGCACGGGCTAGCCGGATCGCCGACATCGCCGCCTCGGTGCCCGAGTTCACGAACCGCACCACGTCCACGCCCGGCAGCGCCCCCGCGATCGTCTCGGCCAGCTCGGTTTCGGCTTCGGTGGGCATGCCGAACGTCGCGCCGCGTTCCAGCGCCGACGCCACCGCCGCCGCGATGCGCCCGTCAGCGTGCCCGAGGATCGCCGGCCCGTAGCTGCCCACGAAGTCCACGTACCGGTTCCCGTCCACGTCCGTCACCCACGCTCCCGATCCCGACACGACGGTGACCGGCTCGCGCTGTACCGCCCGGTACGCGCGGACCGGCGAGCTCACCCCGCCGGGCATCACCGCCCGGGCCCGGGCGTGGGCCGTATGGGAGTTGGCGTAGCGATGGGTGGGGCCGGCTTCCGACGGGTTTGCGCTCATGCCCGGAGCCTAGCGGCGACCCACGACGCGTTGCGGCCGAAGCCCCCGCCCGGCCGATACGTAGAACACCGCGCGGCTCGGCTCGCCGCGGTCGCCGTCACCCGAATCCGAGAATCACGATGTTCTGGCGATCCGCCATCTGTTTAGGGCTGCTGCTCACGATCCCGCCGCTGATCGGCTGCCGACAGTTCGGCCCCAACGCGCTGCGTGAAGGACGGACCAGCTACAACGAAGCCATCCGCCAGACCTCCGACCAAGAGCTGCTGCTCAACATCGTCCGGCTCCGCTACCACGAGACGCCTTCGATGCTTCAGGTCAACAACATCGCGGTGCAACTGCTCCGCGAGACCGGCATCGACGGCCGGGTCAACTTCCTGCCTTCCACCGCGGACAGCTACAACGTCTTCACCGACTTCGAGTTCTCCGAGCGGCCCACGATCAGCTACCGCCCCGTCGTCGGGCAGGCCTTCGTCGAGCAGATGCTCCGGCCGGTGAACGAGGCCAACATCGTCCTGCTCTACAACGCCGGCTGGCCCGTCGATACGCTTTTCGGCCTGACCGTCCAGTCCATCAACGGCGTCGACAACGCCCCGGGCGCTCCCAGCACCATGAACCCCGCGGTGGAACAGATCGACGGCCAGGACGCGCGCTTCTCCCAATTCCACCGGCTCATCCGCGACCTGCGGCTGCTTCAAAGCTCCGGCCGACTCTCGCTGGGCGCGAGCCGCGCCGGGGGGCTGACCCAGGCCCGTATCGACCAGGACGGCACCACCGGATCGGCCGCCCGCCGCGTCCTCCGAGCCCTCCGCCTCGAAGCCAAATCTCCGCTCTTCGACATCGGCCAGGCGACCGATCCGGGGTCTGAAAATCGCACCAGCATCGCCGTGGTCACCCGCTCGTTGATGTCCACCATGTTCTTTCTCAGCCAGGGCGTCCACGTCCCCGACCGCGACCTGGAAGCCGGCCGCGTCGCCGTGACCCGAGACCCCGACGGCCACCCCATCCCCCAAGGCGCGGAGACCAAGGGCCTGTTCACCGTCCGCCACGCCAACCGCCCCCCCGCCGACGCGTACGCCGCGGTTCGGCACCGCGGCCGGTGGTTCTACATCGACGACACCGACCTGCAGACCAAGACCACCTTCGCCCTGCTCAGCCAGCTTTTCGCGATGCAGGCCGGTCAACTCAAAAACGCCGGCCCCCTGCTGACCCTGCCCGTCGGCGGCGGCTGACGCCCCGCTCACCGGATCTGGCCCCGCCCTCGGCCGATTTCCGCTTGGCGTTTCCCGATCCCGTCGTACACTGAAAAAGCCGTGAAACAAGGTGTGCGCGGCCCCCGCCGACTCCGAATCGCCAACCCCCATGCCCCTCAGCTTCCCCCGAATCGGCCGGCCGGTCGCCGCGATCGCCCTCGGGCTGGCCGTCTCCGCGACCGGACTGGTCCCCGACGCCTCCGCTCAGTTCGACCCCCGGCCCCGCCTGCTCGTAACCACCGATATCGGCGGCGACCCCGACGATCAGCAGTCCCTCATCCGCCTGCTCGCCCACGCCGACGCCTTCCGCATCGAAGGCCTCATCGCTTCGTCCCGCGGCACGCCCGGCGAAGAGGAAGGCCCGCAACCCCAGCCCAACCAGATCACGGACCGTATCAATGCCTACGGCCAACACCTCGACAACCTCCGCGTCCACAGCGCCGCCTTCCCCGATACGCAGGACCTGTTGAGCAAAGTCGAATCAGGCAACGCGCTGCGTGGCCTGTCGAACATCGGCGTCGGCGTCGCCAATGCGGGTGCCCGTGCGATCGAAGACGCCGTGGACGCCTCGAGCGAGCCTTTACATATCGCCATCTGGGGCGGCGCGACCGAACTCGCCCAGGCGATGGTCAACGTGCAAAACGAACGCAGCCCCGTCGAGGTCCAGGACTTCGTCGCCAAGCTCCGCGTCCACGCCATCAACGACCAGGACGGCTACGGCGACGCCAGCGAAGGCACCCTCGCGTGGATCAAGCAGGAATTCCCGACGATGCTCATCGTCGATCCCACCCCCGCCGGCGCCCCCAGCGACAACATCTTCCGTCGGTTCGATTCCACTTACCGAGGCATGTATCAGAACGACTCGGCCAACCGCGACTCCACGCCCATCCCTCTGGTCACCGACGAGGTCGCCGCTCTCACGACCCAGGCCTGGATCCAGGAAAACATCAACACCAACCACGGCGCCCTCGGCGAGCTCTACCCCGACGACGTGGTCCAGAACCCGCAGACCGACCGCAACACCGTCGGGTTCAAGGAAGGCGACACGCCCTCGTGGTTCTCGTTCTTCCCCAACGGCTTGGCCGACCCCGACGACCCCGCCCTGGGCAACTGGGGCGGCCGATACCAATCGGCCGGCGACGGCACCAACCACTTCGTCCCCGCCTTCGATACGCTCCCGGACGAAACCATCACCGACGACGCCACCCGCGCCAAATGGACCGTCGCCCGCTTCCGCGAGGCTTACCAAAACGAATTCGCCAACCGCATGGACTGGTTCGTCGCCGAAGACTTCGCCGACGCCAACCACCCGCCTACGTCCTTCTTCGGCGTCCCCTCGTTTCCCAAACGTTCCCAAGTTGCCACCGGCGGTAGCGCCTTCCTCATCTCCGACGGGTGGTTCGACCCCGACGGCGACACGCTCACCTATTCCTGGTGGCTCTACGAAGATGCCGGCGTCGGCGACGCGCCGCAAGTCCTGCTCGACACCCTCGCCGACGCCAACTCCGAGTTCCTCTTGCTCGATCTCGCCGGTGTCGAATCCGGCAGCGAACTGCACTTCATCCTTGAGATCACCGACGCCGACAACCCCTTCCCGTTCACCCGCTACGAACGCTTCATCGTCAGCGTCGGCACCCGTGTCATCCCCGAACCCGCCGCCACGCTATTGGCCATAATGGCCTTGCCGATAGCCCGCCGTCGCCACAAATAAATACCGGAAAAGCCCGCGGGCTCTCCATACGATTCAGCTCAAGCGCAACGCGTATTGGACAACCGCCAATCTACGGCCTACATTGCCGAAGGTCCGGGACAACGTATACATCGCCCCGGAAGCTTGAGCAGAAACCAAAATCGCATTTCGATTTGCCTCTAACCCAGCCGCTGTACGCATCGCCGATGCGTGGCGGCCGACACTTTTTTCAACACTCACACCGCAGGAGCCCGCCGTGACCAAGGAACAACTTATCGACCAATTCAGCAAATCGATCGGCCCGGTCGTCGAAAAATTCGCGGCTCAGCCGTCGCCCGCCGCGGCGGAACTGGGCGACCAACGCAAGAAACTCGAAAAGCAGAAAGCCGACGCCGGCAAAGTCTTCGACGAGGGCTCGCCCGCTTACAACGCCGCGGTCGCCGCGATCGAGGACGAGCTCAAGGGCTTGAAGATTGACGATCGCACCCAACGCAAACAAAACCTCCAACTCGCCGCCGAAGCCTTGGTGGTCGTTGCGAACACGCTCCGCGTACCCGTCAAGCTTAAGGACACCGGCCGGTCGTCCGCCGCCGCCGCGGGCTCGGGCAAGCGCGCCCGCAAGACCAACGCCCAGATGGAACAAGAGGCCACGGCCGTCCTCAAGGCCCTGCCCAGCAGCAAAAGGGACTTCGCCCCCAAGGCCAACATCACCGAGAAGGTCGGCTTCGACCCCCAGTCGGCGCTGCTCAAGCTCAAACGCGACGGCCTGGCCGAATCCAACGGCGTCCGCGGCGCCGGTGGCGGCTGGCGCAAAGCGTAAATCACGATCCGATTTGCTCGCGAGTAAGCCGCGCGACGACCCCTCGTCGCGCGGCTTTTTCGTGGCCGCTCACCCGCGCAGTTGAACGCCGTGCTCCGCCCCCAGCGCCGCCACCGCGGCGTCCACCCGGCCCTGCACGTCTTCGCCGGTCAGCGTCCGACCCGGGGCCCGGAACGTCAGGCGGAGGCCCAAACTCGTCGCTCCGCCCTCGACGCCCCGGCCCGCGTAGCGATCGAAACACCCGATCGATTCGAGCTGCGCATCGCCATCGATCGCGCCGATCGCGCGACGGATCGTGTCGCGCAGCACCGCGAAGCCTACGCCTTGAGGCACCACCAACGCCAAGTCCCGCACGCTCGCCGGGAAGCGTGGCAGCGGCTCGTAGGTCTTGACCGGCAGCGCCGAAGCCGCCGCGTGCAATGCTTCTAGGTTTAACTCAAACGCGAACGCCGGCCCGGACACTTGCGTCGGCTTGAGCGTCGGTTGATCCAACTCGCCAAAGTTTCCGAGCGTGACGCCGTCGGCCGTCTCCACTTTCGCGGACCGGCCCGGGATCAACCCCGGCACCTTCGCCGCCTTGAACTCCACCGACGACGCCAGCCCCGCCCGCTCCAGCACGTTCTCGATCAGCCCCTTGACGCCGTAGAAACCTACGCCCCCCGGCCGCTCCCAATCCACGTCTCGCTCGGCCCCGGCCACGACGCCGGCCAGCGTCCAGACGTGCCGCAACCCCGCGTCCGCCGCCGACACCTCGCCCTCCGCCGGCCGGACCTGCTGCGCCGCCGAGAACACCCGGTCGATCTCGAAGAACCGGAAACGCTCGCTCCCCCGCCGGGCGCTGCGGTCCGCCGCCTTGAGCACCGAGCCGACGAGCGAGCGACGCACCGCCGACAAGTCCGCGTTCAACGCGTTGGCCAACCGGACCGGCTCTATGTTCCCGGGCGCCATCGGCTCGGGCGAACCGTCCGTCAACGGCAGGCTCCGACACTCCAGGAACCCCTCCGCGACCAGCAGCTCGGCCAGCCTGCCGCGCAACACGTCCAGCGAGGAGCGCTCGCCTTGGCTCGGCGGCGACGCCGCGCCCTGCGTCGGGATCGTGCCGTAGCCCCGCAACCGGGCGACGTCCTCGATCAGCACGACCGGATCGTCCGCGTCGACGCGCCACGTCGGCACGGTGACTTTCAGCGTTTCCGCGTCCGCCGTCGGCTCGCAGCGGTGGCCGAGCTTGGTGAGCTGCGCCGCCATCTCCGCCGCGTCGATCTGGACGCCCAGCAGCCGCGAGGCCTTGGCCGCCGACAAGTCGTACGACACGGCGGGGGTTGCCTTCACTCGCCGATCCACGGCCGGCCCGGCCACCGTGCCGCCGGTCAACTCGGCGATCAGGCTCGCCGCCCGGCGGAACGCGCCTTCGAGCATCGCGTTCGCGTCGACGCCGCGCTCGAAGCGGTACGACGAATCGGTCGACATGCGGGCCGCCCGGGCGGTCTTGCGGACGCCGGTGCGTTCGAAGTGGGCCGCCTCCAGCAGCAGCCGCGTGCTGGCCGTCGTCGTCTGCGAATCGGCCCCGCCCTTGATGCCCGCCAGCGCGACCGGCTTCTGACCGTCGGCGATCACCAGCGTGGGCGGTGCGCCGTCCGGGACTTCCAGGTCTTCGTCGCCGAGCAGCTTCAAGCCTTCGCCCGGTTGGAGTAGCCGGACGTTGATCGTCTGGTCCGCCACGTTGTCGAGGTCGAACGCGTGCAGCGGCTGGCCCCACTCGAACATCACGAAATTGGTGACGTCCACCACCGCGTTGATCGGCCGACCGCCCAACGTGAGCAATGCGGAACTCAGCCATGCCGGCGAACCTTCCAGGCCTTCGCCGCCGACGCTCGCGCCCTCGATCACACCGCCGATGTACCGCGAGCATCGATCGGGCACCTCGATCTTCACGGTCAAATCGTCACGGTCACTTTCGCTCAACGCGATCGGATCGAACTCCGGAAGGACCACCCCGCAAGCCAGCGCCGCGGCACACTCGCGCGCGATGCCAATCAATCCCAAGCAGTCCGGGCGGTTCGGCAGGATGCTCACGTCGAGCAGCGCCTCGTCCCCGACGCCCGCGACTTCCACGAACGGCTTGCCCGCCAACGAGCGGTCGTCCCAGTGCTGCAGACCCGTGCCGCGGGCGAGCAGGCCCATCTCGCCGTCGAGGCCGATCATGCCTCGGGACTCCTGCCCCGCGACCGGCTTCGCCTCGACGTGTTTTCCGCTGGGCAGCGTCGTGCCCGCCGGAACGACCGGCACCACCCAACCCGTCTCCAACGGATGCCCCGGGCCGCACACCACGGGCGCCGTTTCGCTTCCGAAACTCACTTCGCAAAGCCGCAACCCCGCGGTGCCCGGCAACGGCGTGATTTCCTCCAACACGCCGAGCCGGACACCTTGCAGGGCCGCGGGCAATCGATGTTCTTCCTCGACCTCGATCCCCGCCTGCATCAACGCGCTAAGCAGCTCGTCCGTGGAGCACGGCCGGCTGAGGTACTTCTGGAGTAGCGCGGTGTTGAGCAGCATGGCCGTGGCGTAACGCCCGGAGATGGCCATCTCCGGGCTTTTGGTGTCAAATCAAAACTGACGGAGGAACGCGTCTTCGTTTTCGTAGAGCAGGCGGATGTCGGCGACACCGTGCCGCTTCATCGCGATGCGATCGATCCCCAAACCAAATGCAAAACCCTGGTACACGTCCGGGTCCAGCCCGCCGTGCCGCAACACTTCCGGCCGGGTCATGCCCGCGCCAAGGATCTCCATCCAGCCGCGCTCGGTCATGACGTCGACTTCCGCCGAAGGCGTGGTGAACGGGAAGTAACTCGGCCGGAACCGAAGCTCCGCCCCGACGCCGAAAAGCGCTTCGGCGAGCTTGAGCAGCGTCGCCTTGAGGTCGGCGAAGCCGATGTGCTTGTCGATCGCGATCGCGTCGAGCTGGTGGAACACGGGCATGTGCGTCGCGTCGACTTCGTCGTTGCGGTAGCACCGGCCGAACGTCATCGCCCGAAGGGGCGGCGCCTTCCCGGCGGCGAGCATCGCCCGCATCGCGCGGGTCTGGAAGGCCGAGGTGTGCGTCCGCATGACGTGACCGGACGGCGTGTAGAACGTGTCGTGCATGTCCCGCGCGGGGTGCCAGTCGGGCGTGTTGAGCGCGTCGAAGTTGAAGTGCTCGGTCTCGATCTCGGGGTAGTCGTCGTACGAAAACCCGAGCCCAACCATCACGTCCTTAACCCGCTCGGCGGTCTGCATCAGCGGGTGCCGCCGGCCGACCGTGGCGCGGATGCCCGGGAGCGTGACGTCCAGCCCGTCCGCGGGGCCGACGCCCGCCGCCTCGAAGTTTTCCAGCTTCTCGGCCAACGCCGCTTCGAGCTGCTTCTTGACCTGATTCAGGCGTTGACCGAACGCGGGCTTTTCTTCCTTGGACAAGTCCTTGAGGAAGCGGTTCATCCCCGAAAGCGGTGCCTTCTTGCCCAGCGTCGCGACCCGCGCGGCATCGAGCGCCTTGGGGTCGGCCGCCGCCGCGATCGCGTCCGCGGCCTGTTGCTGCAGATCGTCGAGCTGTGTCAGAAGATTCGCCAGCGGCTCGGACATCGGGCGGGCAGTGTAGAAGTCGCCCCGAAACGCGGCAAACCTCCGCGATCCACCCGACGCTCCGCCGGTGAATGCGAAGCGAGACCCGGCTCGAAATCACGGGCCCGACGATTCGCAAAAACCTCCAGTTTCGGTACACTCTCCGCCCGCTCCGAACGCCGCGTTCGGGGCTCGACCGTGATTTGGTTGGCCTTTTGCCGGGCGGCGTGCCCGGACCGACTCGATCACTGGTGCCCCCCACCCCGGGCCCCGCCCGGAGAAGGCTCTACACGCCATGTCGATTACCGCCGCGAAGAAGCAGGAACTCATCGAACAATTCCGCCGGGACGACAAGGACTCGGGCAGCCCCCAGGTCCAGGTCGCGATCCTGACGCACCGCATCAAGGAGCTCACCGAGCACCTCAAAAGCCACAAGCACGACTACGCCAGCCAGCGCGGCCTGCTGCAGATGGTCAGCAAGCGCAAGCGCCTGCTGTCGTACCTCATGAAGGTCGATCGGGCCGGGTATCAGGACCTGATCCAGAAGCTCGGCCTGCGCCGCTAAACGCAACCCCCTCACGAGCCGTCGCCGAAACGCGACGGCTCGCTTTTTCGATGTCGGCCGCCGGTGTGCGGCCGACCCGCCCGCCGGCGGCTGGAACGAGAGAGCACGAATGCGAGCCCGCGCCCGCCGGGTTCGAGTTCCTGCTCTTCCGAGATGCCAGCCAACGCGGAGAACCCCGGGCGGTTCTTCTCCCTCCACTCCGTGCCGGACGCCACCGCGTCCCGAAAGGCTGCGACCCATGCCCGTACACCGCGTTGAACTCGAAATCGGCGGACGGACCCTCTCCATCGAAACCGGCAAGCTCGCCAAGCAGTGCAGCTCGGTCGTCGTGCAATACGGCGAAACCACCGTGCTCGGCACCGCCGTCAACTCCGACCCGCGTCCCGGTTTGGACTTCTTCCCGCTCACCGTGGACTACCGCGAGAAGTTCAGCGCGGCCGGAAAGTTCGCCGGCGGCTTCCGCAAGCGCGAAGGCGCCCCGAACCAGAAAGAAATCCTCACCATGCGGAACATCGACCGGCCCATCCGGCCGCTGTTCCCGCACGGCTACATCGACGAGGTCCAGATCCAGTGCTGGGTCATGTCCTACGACGGCCAAAACGAACCCGACGTGCTCGCCGGCATCGCCGCCGCGGCCGCGCTGTCCCTCAGCCCCGCGCCGTTCCAGGGCCCGATCGGCAACGTCCGTGTCGGCCGGATCGACGGCAAGCCCGTGGTCATGCCCACCAAGGCGCAGGAGGCCTACAGCGACCTGGACCTGCTGCTCTGCGGCCACGAAGACGGCCTGAACATGATCGAGGTCGGGGCCTACGAGATCCCCGAAAACGAGATGCTCGAGTGCATCAGCTTCGGCTTCGACTACGTCAAGCAGATCACCAAGCTCATCGGCGACTTGCAGGCCAAGGCCGGCCAACCCAAGGACGAGTTCAAGCAGGAGCTGCCCGCAGAGGTGCTCGAGAAAGTCAAGGCGTTCGGCCCCGAACTCAAGGCCGCCAAGACCGCCGAGGGCACCAAGCTCGACCGTCAGGCCGCCGTCCGCGAAGCCAAGAGCAAGTTCAAGGCCGACAACTTCGCCGAGCCCGACGCCAACGCCGGCGTGGGCGTGTGGAACGCGTATCGCGACACGATGAAGGCCGTGGGCGTCGCGCTGCACGACCTCGAAGAAGACATCACCCGCGAGATCATCCGCGGCGGGTCGCGCACCGACGGCCGTAAGTTCGACGAGCTCCGCAACATCGAATGCGAAGTCGCCGTCCTGCCCAAGGTGCACGGCAGCGGCCTGTTCCAGCGTGGCGAGACGCAGGCGATGGTCACGGCCGTCCTCGGCACCGGCAAGGACGAGCAGATGGTCGACGGCCTGGACGAGGAATACGCCGAGAAGTTCTACCTGCACTACAACTTCCCGCCCTTCTCGGTCGGCGAAGCCAAGCGCATCACCGGCCCGGGTCGCCGCGAGATCGGCCACGGCAAGCTCGCCGAACGCGCCCTCGCCCCCGTGCTGCCCGACGTCGACAAGTTCCCCTACACCGTCCGCCTCGTCTCCGACATCTTCGAGTCCAACGGCTCGTCGTCGATGGCCTCGGCCTGCGGCGGCACCCTCGCCCTCATGGACGCCGGCGTGCCCATCAAGGCGCCCGTGGCCGGCATCTCCATCGGCATCATCGCAGGCAAGGACGGCAGCGACGACGTCTACCTCACCGACATCCAGGGCGAAGAAGACCACTTCGGCGACATGGATTTTAAAGTGACCGGCACGCGTGAAGGCATCACGGCGATTCAGCTCGACCTGAAAACCCGCGGCCTCACGATGGACCAGATCGAAAAGACCTTCGAGCTGGCCAAGAAGAACCGCGTCGAGATCATCGAGATGATCGAGAAGGCGATCCCCGAGCCCCGCAAGGAGATCGCCCCCAGCGCCCCGCGGATGCTCGTCACCACGATCAACCCCGACAAGATCGGCAAGCTCATCGGCCCGGGCGGCAAGAACATCCGCGCGATCCAGGAAAGCACCGGCGCGAAGATCGACATCGAGGAAGACGGCACGGTCTTCATCTCCGCCGTCGGCGCCGGCAAGGCCGAGAAGGCCCTCGAAGAAGTCGAGAAGTGCGCCGCCGAGGTCAAGGTCGGGCAGATCTACACGGGCCGCGTCACCAGCGTGAAGGACTTCGGCGCGTTCATCGAAGTCATCCCCGGCCAGGACGGCCTCTGCCACGTCAGCGAACTCAGCAACGAGTTCGTCAAGAACGTCGCCGACGTCGTGAAGGTCGGCGACGAGCTGCGGGTCAAGGTCATCCTCGTCGACGACCAGGGCCGCGTGAAGCTGTCCCGCAAGAAGGCGATGGCCGAAGAGGGCGAAGGCGAGTAAGCCTTAACTTCCAAACTCAACTCAATTCCACAAAGCCCACGGTCGCAGACCGTGGGCTTTTCGTTTCCATCCGCCCCAGGTCAATCCCGCCAGTTCACGTACTCCCGCCACGCCACGAACCGCGCGTTGCGAACCTCAAACACGATCGCGTCGTCCGCCCGCCGGACCGCTCCGCCGTCTCGGGCCTCTTCTCGCCACGCCCACTCGACCACGCCATGCCGTCCGTCGGTCCAGGCCCGCCTCAATTCGATCTCCACCCGCGCCGCATACGCAAAAAAACCTGCGGCCGCCTTACGGATCGCCGCCCGCCCCCGGTACGTTTCGATCGGCGATACGAACTCGGCGTCCTCCGCAAACCCCGCCGCCACCGCGTCCGCATCCCCCCGCCGCCACGCCTCCGCCTGCGCCGCGAGCAGCGCGTCCACCGTCCCATCGCCCGACCGGATATCCGCCGTCGTTTCCATCTCGCCAATCTAACCCGGCTCTCCGCTCACCTCGTCCGCGTCGCCGGGGTAACGGATTGCTCAAACAATCGACGGTTTCGGGGCGGCACCGATGGTGTCGATTCACCGGAGGATCGCGCCGGCCGTGTGGCCGCCGAAACCGGCGGCGAAGACCGCGTGGGCTCCCTCCGTCATCGGCTGGGCCGCCGCCGTCAACGGCGTCGCCGCGCCGCGCATCGGCGTCGAGAGCCATGGCATCGGCGGACGCCGCTTCGCGCGACGCATCAAGCATGCCAGCACCAGCGACACCAAACCCGCCGACCCGAGCGTGTGGCCCAACGCGCCCTTGCCGGCATACACCGACACGGGGCCGTGAGCCTGAGTCATCTCGCGCTCGGCGTTGAGCACGTCGGCGAGGGTGCGGAGCTCGTTGGGGTCGTGCTCGGCCGTGCCGGGCGCGTGGGGGTGCAGCGCCGCGACCGGGCGGCCGGCGATCAGGCGTCGTGCGACCTCGGCCAGGGCGTGCATCTTCCCGGGCGGCGGCGGGCGGAGCAGGTCGTACGCCTCGGTGAGGCAGGCCGTGTCCAGAAGTTCGGGTGCCGGCGCCGCGCCCTGCGTGGGCCAGGCTTCGTCGCCTCGCACCCGCCGCAACACGACCGCGACACCGACCTCGGCCAGCGTGAAGCCGCTCCGCGTTTCGTCCAAGGGTGCCGCGCGGTACCCGTCCAGCGTGAGCGGCGCGAGCACGCCTAGCCGCCGGTACGAATGCACGAACCCCGGCGTCAGCGCCGCCTCGGCCGAAACCACCAGCGCACTCTCTGTTTGGCCGTGCACGATCGCTCGCCGAGCCCGGTGCAGCGCGACCAGCGACGAAGCGCACGCCGCCACGCAGTGCGACGCCACCTCCACGCCCGTCCGCCGGGCCAGTTCCGAAGCGAACAGTTGGTGCGGCCCGAGCGTCACGGCGTGGGCGGCCTGCTCGGCTCCCATGCTTTGGGGAGTAGCAGGTCGAGCAAGCCGGGTCGCCGCGCGTTCCAACGCGACGACCGCGCCTTTGCTGCACCCGCACCACGCCGGCAGCCCGAACGCCTCGACGCCCGCCTCGGTAACCGCTTCCCGCGCGGCGCGTTCGGCCAGCGCACAGGCCGGGTCGACCGGATCGTGCCGGGCGATCGACACCCCGCCGGCCTTGCGCGCGACGTTGAACGCGTCCGTGCCTTCGTCCAGCTGCGCCAAGCGATCGGCGATCGTCCGACCCGCGAGCAGCGCCCGAAACGTGGACCACGCGTCGTGCCCCAACGGCGTTACCAGGCCAATTCCCGCGATCGCGACACGGGTCCGAGTTTTCGCGGGGTTTGCGGGCAAGGCCGCGGATAGTAAGCGGCCGCGTTCCGCTTCACCGCACACGCCGATGCGGGTACGCTGGAGGGCCGCCGCGCCCCGCCTTACCGTACCCGAGGCGCGACGGCAGGGAAGCCGTGCCGCGCCTTATGTCGCAAGCCCCGATCCAATCCACGCCGCCCGCCGAGCCCGGCCCCGCCGGACCGATCGGTCCGTCGCAACGCGTCCGGCTGTACCGCTGGCTCCGCCTCTCGCGCAGCGTCGACCTCAAGCAGCGCGACCTGACCTCGGCCGGCGAGGCGCTGTTCCACATGCCCACGGCCGGGCACGAGGGGATCGCAGCACTCGGGCTGTTCCTCACCGACGACGACTGGACCCACGTCCACTACCGCAGCAAGGCCTTGCTCGTCGCGCGGGGTTTGGACGTTCCGCAGTACTTCCACTCGCTGCTGAGCAACGCGGACGACGACAACCTCGGTCGGATGATGGGCTGCTTCCATGCCGACCCGGGCAAACACATCGCGCCGATGGTCGTGCCCACGGGCAACCACGCGCTGCACGCCGTGGGCGTCGCGCAGCAGCTGGTCGAAGACGCCAAGCGGCAAGGCCGGGAGAACCACGCGATCGTGATTTGCGGCGTGGGTGACGGCACGACGCAGCAGGGCGAGGTGCTCGAAGCCATCGCCGAGGCGGTTCGGCAGAAGCTGCCCGTGCTGTTCTACGTCGAGGACAACGGCTTCGCGATCTCCACGCAGACGCGACGCAACACGTTCTTCGATCTGCCCGGCGGACCGGCGGACCGTTTTTACGGCTTACCGATCCATCGCTTCGACGGTGTTGACGTCTGGCCCGAACTCCAAGGCATCGGCCAAGTCGTCCGCGACGTGCGCGACTCACAAAGCCCCGGGCTGATGGTCTTGCGCTGCGAACGGCTCACCAACCACACCAACGCCGACGACCAGCGCATCTACCGCACCGCGGAAGAACTCGACGCCGCGAAGGAAACGCGCGACCCCGTGGCGATCTTCCGCGGCAAGCTGATCGCGCAGGGCGACCTCGAAGAGGCCGACGTCGCGAAGCTCGACGCGGAGATCGATGAGGACGTCCGCGTCGCGGCCG
>JBCDDH010000060.1:0-23122 GCA_039180415.1 Planctomycetota bacterium
CCCCACCCGTCCACCCCCCCCAGTACGATCTCTCCATGACCCCCAACGACGTCCTTCAACTCATGCGCGACCGCCAGGTCGAGTTCCTCGACTGCCGGTTCATGGACTTCCCCGGCCTCTGGCAGCACACCACCTACGCCGCCTCCGAGGTCACCGAAGACACCCTCACCGACGGCTTCGGCTTCGACGGCTCGTCCATCCGCGGCTGGCAACGCATCAACGAATCGGACATGCTGCTCGTGCCCGACTGCGCTACCGCCGTCATGGACCCGTTCACCCAGCGGCCCACCCTCATCGTCATCTGTGACATCAAGGACCCGCTCACCAAGAAAACGTACAGCCGCGACCCGCGCTCCATCGCCCGCAAGGCCGGCGACTATTTGCGTAGCACCGGCATCGCCGACACCGCCTACTTCGGCCCGGAGATGGAGTTCTTCGTCTTCGACCGCGTCCGCTACGACCAGCGCGTCAACACCGCCTTCTACGAGGTCGATTCCGAGGAGGGCCTGTGGAACCGCGGCGGAGCTTCGCCCGTCAACCGCGGCAACCAGATCCGTTTGCGCGAGGGCTACTTCCCCTGCCCGCCCACCGACACCGGCCACGACCTGCGCGGCGAGATGGTCGCCCAGATGGAAGCCATGGGCCTCCGTATCGAGTGCCACCACCACGAGGTCGCCACCGGCGGCCAGGGCGAGATCGACCTGCGCTACGACACGCTGCTGGCCATGGCCGACAAGTGCATGATCTACAAGTACGTCGCCAAACGCGTCGCGGCGATGCACGGCAAGGTGGCGACCTTCATGCCCAAGCCGCTGTTCCGCGACAACGGCTCGGGCATGCACGTGCACTTCTCACTCTGGAACGGCGACGAGCCGCTCTTCGCCGGCCGAAAATACGCCGGCCTGTCCCAGACCGCGCTCTGGGCGATCGGGGGCATCCTCCGACACGCCCCGGCGCTTACCGCTTTCACCAACCCCACCACCAACAGCTTCAAACGCCTCGTCCCGGGCTACGAAGCCCCCACCCGCCTGGTCTACTCCAGCCGGAACCGCTCCGCGGCCATCCGCATCCCGCAGTACCAACAAAACCCCGCGACCAAGCGCCTCGAGTTCCGCTGCCCCGACCCCGCCGCCAACCCGTACCTGTGCTTCAGCGCGATCCTCATGGCCGCGCTCGACGGCATCGACAAAAAGCTCGACCCCGGCGACCCGATCGACGTCGATCTCTTCGACCTCAACCCCGAGCAACAAGAAGCCATCCCTCAGGTCCCCGGCGACCTCGACACCGCGCTCGACACGCTCGAGCGCGACCACGACTTCCTCCTCGCCGGCGACGTGTTCACCGAAGACGTCATCCGTTATTGGATCGCGTACAAGCGGGAGAACGAGGTGCAGGCCATGCGCGTCCGCCCGCACCCGTACGAGTTCTGCATGTACTTCGATGTTTGAACGCGACGGTTGAAGCGTTGAGACACCGCGGTAAGCAGACCGGGCTCCGGCGGTGGGGCCGCTTACTTATCGGCCCCGAAGTCTCGGAATCCCTTCCCAAAAAACGCAAAACCCCTCGCCGCTCCTTAAGCCGCCCCCCGAGCCGGCCGATGTCGATCGCGTTGCCCGATCCGGAAGGTCCGGAGCGGCGCGAGGCCCCCCGTGTTCCACGGGCCGCGTCGAAGGGCAAGCGGAGCCGGCGTTCGGTTCCACCGTTTGCACCCGGCGCGTCACACCAGGGATTGGTGACCACCCCGGAAGGAATCGAGACCCTCGGAGGCATTAGCACCATGAGTCGTATCAACACCAACGTCAGCTCCCTGCTCTCGCAACGCGTCCTGTCCCAAAACAACGCGTCGCTCAACCAGTCCCTCGAACGCCTGAGCACCGGCCTCCGCATCAACCGCGGCTCGGACGATCCCGCGGGCCTGATCGCGTCGGAAGCCCTCCGCAGCCAGCAGGCCAGCATCTCCGCCGCGATCGGCAACGCCGACCGCGCCGACCAGGTCGCCAACATCGCCGAGGGCGGCTTGCAGGAAGTCAACTCCCTGCTGCTGGAAGTCCAGTCCCTCGTCGGCCAGTCCGCCAACGACGCCGGCCTCAGCGACGACGAGAAGGAAGCGAACCAGCTCCAGATCGACTCGATCCTGCAGACCATCGACCGGATCGCACAGACCACCAGCTTCCAGGGCACCAAGCTCCTGAACGGCACCTACGACTTCCAGACCACCGACCAGGCCGCGACCGTCGAAGACGTCCGCATCAACGCCGCCAAGATCGGCTTCGGCGACACCCGCGACGTGGACGTGCTCGTGACCCAGTCCGCGCAGCAGGCCGGCTTCTTCCTGTCGATCGGCGCCACCGCGCTGGACCTGACTTCCGCCGGCGCCCTGTTCACCATCGACGTGGCCGGCCGGGACGGCTCGCGGCAATTCAGCTTCGGCTCGGGCACCACGCTCGCCGACGCCGCCGCCGCGATCAATACCTTCTCCGACGTCACCGGCGTCTCGGCCGCGAACTCCGGCAACGGCATCCGCCTCGACTCCATCGCGTTCGGCTCCGACGCCTTCGTGTCCGTCCAGGTCAACGACGACGGCGGCGAGACCGGCTCGATCAACATCCTGTCGGCCAACAACACCAACGTGCTCGGCGCCGCCGGCTCGGCCACCGCGTTCTCCGCGGCGACCACCGCCGTCCGCGACGAAGGCCAGGACGTCGGGGCCGTGATCAACGGCGTCGCCGCCACAGCCTCGGGCAAGTCGGCCCGTATCGCCACCGACTTCCTCGACATCGAGGTCGACCTGACGACCGCCGGCTCGCAGGCCACCACCAAGATCGACGCCGTGACCATCCAGGGCGGCGGCGCCAACTTCAACCTCGGCCCCAACGTCGACATCGGCAACCAGGTGTCCATTGGCCTGGGCAACGTCGCGGTCCGCAACCTCGGCAACGAGACCAACGGCTTCCTCAACAGCCTCGGCGCCGGCAAGTCCAACAACGTCGTCGACGGCGACCTGGGCTCCGCCCAGAAGATCGTCAACGACGCCATCGCCCAGGTCTCCGGCCTCCGCGGACGCATCGGTGCCTTCCAGAAGAACACCGTCGGCGCGACCATCCGTTCGCTGGGCGTCGCCCTCGAGAACACCGCCGCCGCCGAGTCCGCCATCCGCGACACCGACTTCGCCGCGGAAACCGCCGAGCTCACCCGGGCTCAGATCCTCCAGCAGGCCTCGACCAACGTGCTGGGCATCGCGAACAGCCAGCCCCAGTCCGCCCTGGCCCTGCTCTAAGGCTCCGCCGACAACACCAAGTGGAGAAACAGAACCCCCGCCGTGAGGCGGGGGTTTTTGTTTGCCACACCACCGAAACCGATACGCTCCGCCGATGCGCCTGCTGATCCAACGCGTCGCCCACGCTTCGGTCACCGTCGAGGGTTCGGCCGTCGGCCGCATCGACCGCGGCTACCTCATTCTGCTCGGCGTCACGCAAGGCGACGACCACGCCACCGCCGACCGCCTCTGCGACAAGCTCGTCAAGCTCCGCCTGTTCCCCAACGACGACGGCAAGTTCGACCGCAGCGTCCTGGACATCGCCGGGGGGGTTCTTGTTGTCTCGCAGTTCACGCTCTACGGCAACCCCAAGAAGGGCAACCGCCCGAGCTTCACGGACGCCGCCCCGCCGGACCTCGCCGAGCCGTTGTGTGCGTACGTCGTGGAGGCCCTCAAACAGCGCGGCGTCGTTGACGTCCAAGCCGGGGTGTTCGGCGCGGACATGCAGGTCGAACTACTCAACGACGGGCCCGTCACGCTGATGCTCGACAGCGACACGCTTTGATTGCTTGACGCTTCATAAGGCTTCTTCCAGGAAGGGCAAGAACTCCGCAACGAAAGCGTCCAGCGCTCCTTCGGGGATCGGCCCCGCCGGCTCCGCCCGGCCGTCGGGGAAGAACAGCGTGTTCCACCGCGAGCCGTCGCCGTGCCACCGGTCGGCGTCGATCACCATCGGCCAATCCCGCCGCTCCAAGCCCCGCGTGATCACACGCTGCATCGCCGGCCGTGACGCGTTCGGTACCGCGGTCGCCAGACGCAGGTACAGAATGGTCGACGGCCCCATCTGGTAGCTGCTGCCGTCCCAAGCCCAAGCGGTGTCGAAGGGGTTCTCCGCCTGCGTGCTGGGCAAAACATAACCGTCGTCTGACGGGCAGGCCCACGGCGCGTGGGCTTGCCACGGCGAGGTGATATCTCCCGGTACTTCGCGCGCCGGCAGCGGCGCATCGACGTACCCCGTCAGCGCATCGGCCAACGACGGCCGCAACGGAAGGGGCGGCAACGCCGACCCGCCGCCCCCCAAGCCGTCGTCCACCACGAGGATCACGTCCGGCAGGAGCTCCGTGTCCGTGTGATACGCCCCGATCGCGACCCCAAGGCTTCGCAGGTTCGCCAAACAAACCGTGGCCCGAGACGCCTCCCGGATGCTGCGTAACGCCGGGAACAGGATCGCCAACAGCACCGCAATCACGCCCAGCGTCACGAGGAGTTCGGTCAGCGTGAAGCCCGCCCGAACGGTGGCGGCTTTCGTTGTTTTCATCAACGAGAAGACGCCCGCCGGACCGCATCGATTCAGCGCTTCCGGCCTGGTCGCTTCAGCGACCAGGCCAATACGTTCACTCCGCCGCCGCCCGCGCCGCCCCATCGAAGCTCCGGAAAAACCGCGACCACGCCGGGCTCAGAAAGCTCCCGCCGTCGAAGCTCGCCGCGATGAACTTCGCCTTGCCCGTGATGTGCTCGCCCCGCACGAACACCGGCTCCGCATCCGCCGCGTCGCGGTACGCCTGCCAGTAGTACCGCGAGTCCAGCGAGTTGTCGCGGTTGTCGCCGATCATCAGGTACTCGTCGTCTTTCCAGCCGTCGCGGTCCGCCAGCGTGATCCCTGCCGCACCCGCCTCGCCCGGCACCGTGCGGTACTGATGCCCACTAGGCTCCCAACCGCCGTACGCCTGAAGCAGTTGCACGAAGTGCGGCTCGCCCCCGAACGACTCCAGGAGAAACGCCACCGGAAGCTTCTTCTGCTCGCCGTCGACGACCCGCCCGGTCGAACGATCCCGACGCAGCGCCATGGTCGGCTCGTCCGCGTAAGGCCCGTCGGCGACGTCATCGTACGTGACGAGCACCGCGTTGCCGTCCGCGTCCGTGATCTCCAGCCGCCCGTCCACCACCCGGACCGTGTCGCCGGGCAGCCCGATCACCCGCTTGACCATGCGGATGCCCGTGCTCTCGTTGGGCACCCGCGAGCCGTTGCGGCCGGGCCGCCAGTCGGGGGTCGGGTTCCAGAACGTCACGATGTCGCCGCGCTCCGGGCCGCTCCAGTGAAACCCCGGCAGGAAGTCCAGCGGGTTGTCGAACGCGGGCAGCAGCGGCAGGTCCACCACCGGCCCGTTGAACGGCAAGTTGAACCCGTACGCCAGCTTGTTCACGACGATGCGGTCGCCCTCGAGGATCGTCGGCCGCATCGACCCCGACGGCACGTCGTTCCAATCCACCAGCGACGACCGCACCACGGTCACGATCAGGATCACCGTGCCCAGCGGCTTGACCCAGTCGTGCCAGAGCTTGCCGAAAAACCCGCGCGGCGGGGCGTCGCTTTTCTCGCTCTTCTTCGAAGGCGGCGGAGTATGGATCGTGCGCTCGGTCACCGTTGTCTCTGCCGCCTCATGACCTTGAGAATTCGGCGTTTCGGGCGGTGTTTCAGACATGGGGGAATCCTAACGGGCTCGCTCACCCCGCGAACATCGCCTCCACGAACGCTTCCGGCTCGAACGGCTGCACGTCTTCGGGCGTCTCACCGACTCCCACCAGCTTCACGGGCAGGTTCAACGCCTCGCGGATCGCGATCACGATGCCGCCCCGCGCGCTGCCGTCCAGCTTGCTCAGGAAGATGCCCGTCACGTCCGTATGCTGCGCGAACACCTTCGCCTGGTTCACGCCGTTCTGACCCGTCGTCGCGTCGATGACCAGCAGCACCTCGTGCGGCGCCCCGGGCAGCTGCTTCTCCACGACGCGGCGGATCTTGGCGAGCTGATCCATCAGGTGGCCCTGCGTGTGCAAACGGCCGGCCGTGTCCAGGATCAACACGTCCGTGCCGCGCGACACCGCCGCCTGACACGCGTCGAACGCCACCGCCGCCGGGTCGCCGCCCTGCTGGCCGCGGACGATGTCCACACCCAAGCGTGTCGCCCACACGGTCAGCTGCTCCACCGCCGCCGCGCGGTACGTGTCGCAAGCGCCGAGCAAGACGGACTTCCCCTCGTCGCGCAGCGTCTTGCACAGCTTCGCGATGCTGGTGGTCTTGCCCGCGCCGTTGATGCCGCACACCAGGATCACGGTGGGCCCGCTCCCGGGTTCGGCCAGGTTCAGCGTGCGGTCTTCGTCCGGGAAGTACGCCACGAGCTGGCTCTTGAGCATCGGCCAGGCCTCGTCGCCCGTTTCGATCTCGCCGCGCTCCCACATCGCCTGCAGGTCCTTGCGCAGCTCGATCGCGGTCTTGACGCCCACGTCGGCCTGGATCAGCGCCCGCTCCAGGTCGCGCAACAGCTCCTTGCTCAGCGGCTTGCCGATCAGCAGGTGCCGGATCGCCCCGCCGGTGGACTCGGAGGTCTTGGCCAGGCCCTGGCGGAGCTTGTCGAACGCGGCACGGAAGATCGCCATAAGGCCGAGAGTTTAGAGCAACCCGTCACGCCGGCCGGGCGCCGACCCGTACGGAGCCGGGCTGTGTGTTTTTCGTGAGCGTGGCCGATCCCGAATTCCCGGCTCAATACGCCATACGCTGCGAGCATGAAGACCTTTTCTGCCACCGTTCTGTTCGCCGCCGGACTCGCTTTGACCGTTGGCCCCGCCGACGCTCAGCTCGTCGCCAGCCCCGGCGCCCCGCTCGCCGACGACGCCGTGATCGACACGATCGCCTTCGGCTCCTGCGCCCGTGAGGACCGCGAGCAGCCCATCTGGGAGTCCATCCTCGCGACCGAGCCGGACGTGTTCCTGTTCATCGGCGACAACGTCTACGTCGACGTGCCCGAGGTCCCCGACGCCCCGGAAGACTTCGCCCGGTCGTACCGCGACCTGGCCGCCAAGCCCGGCTGGCGGGCGCTCACCGCCGCCACGCCCGTCCTCGCCACCTGGGACGACCACGACTACGGCCTCAACGACGCCGGCAAAGAGTGGCACATGAAGGACGTGGCCAAGGACTACTTCATGGCCTTCTACGGCATCCCCGACGACGCGCCGATGCGTACCCAGCACGACGGCATCTACCACGCCGCGACCGTCGGCCCCGAAGGAAAGCGCGTGCAGTTCATCCTCCTCGACACCCGCACGTTCCGCGACGAACTCACCCGCCACCCCAAGGGCCGCGAGGAACGCCCCGACGGCGGTCAGTACGGCCCGTACACGCCCAACGCATCCGGTCGGGGCACGCTGCTCGGCGAAGCGCAGTGGCAATGGCTGGAAGAACAACTCTCGCAGCCCGCCGACCTGCGCATCGTCGCCAGCAGCATCCAGGTCGTCGCCTACGAGCACCGCTGGGAGAGCTGGGGCAACTTCCCTCACGAGCGGCAACGGCTGTACGACCTGATCAAAAACACCGAGGCGAACGGCGTCGTGTTCGTCTCCGGCGACCGGCACCTCATCGAGATCAGCAAGGACGACGAGGCGGGCTCGCCGTATCCGATGTGGGACTTCACCAGTTCGGGCTTCAACTGGGGCTCGCGGCCGGTCGCCGACCCCAACCGTTTCCGGGTCGGCGGCGAGGGGGCGGTGCTGCGGATGCCGAACTTCGGCGTGCTGGACGTCGACTGGGACGCGAGCCCGCCGACCCTGACGATGCGCGGGCTGAGCGGGCAAGGCGACCCGCTGATGCAGTTCGCGGTGTCGCTGGACGAGTTGCGGACGGAGTGAAGAACTCCGTCGCGATTACACAACCGGTTCGCGGCGGCGTCCAGATCCGCGAAAATGGCCCCCCCGTTTTCTCACGGATGCAGGCCTGACCGAGATAACGTCTTCGAGTCACTCTTTCCTCTCGGAGACCCCAAGATGAACCGATCGACGCTGCAAATCGTGTTTTTGTGTTTTCTGTTGCTGGTTTGGATCAATGCCGGGGCCGCGCAAGCTCAAACCGCCACGGTCAGCGCCGGTACCGGTGGCCTGAGCGGAGGGTTCGCGCATGAGATTCCAAGTACGCCGATGACGGTGACGGCCAAGCAGGTCAACGGCGCGGGCGAACTGGAGCTTTCGAGCGAACTGGGCCCGTTGGACCTGAGCTTGTCTGCGGCCGATGGCGACCTCTCCGCGTTTGTCGGCAAGGAATTCACGCTCGAATTCGCTTCCTCCGGCGAGCACACCGGGCAGGCAAGCATCTCGGTCGGCTTGACGGTCGAGGGTTTGGGCAGCGCGGTTATGGACCGGCTGCGAGACAAACCGTTCCGGCTGACCGTCCGCCGCCCGTTCGTGCTCGAAGCGAAGCACCGCGCCTACCAGGACAAGCTGGTTCCGCCTCAACGGACCGGAGAAGCCATCGTCCGAACTAGCAACACCCAATCGACGCGAGGACCGAAGGTTCGTTTCGGCCTCGACGGTTCGGTGGAATTCGAATTTCCCCTCGCGGCGACGTGCGACGATCGACAAAAACACAGACCCACGAAGCAAACCGAATTTGCGGGCGTCCGCGGCATGCCGTACTGCGTTGAGCGTGCCTTCTACGAATTCTGGGCCGACGCCTTTCCGCCCGCTCCGGGGCTTAGCCGGCCCGCAACGCCACCGCTTTACCTCGACGAACAATTCAAAATCCTCGAGCGCCTGGATTGGGACGAACGGGTCTGGTGGATCAACGCTTTGCACATCGCGGAGCACTTGCCGACATCGGACTTGGTCTTGGTGATCGAAACGCGTCGGTATTCCGCATTGAGGCACGCGACGAAGCGGTTGGTCGAGCACGAAGCCTTTGAACACCTGGCCGAGGCCATGCGTGAAGCCTACGTTGTCGAAGACTTTGGCACCTTGCAATGGCGGTTCGAAACCGCGGTGGGTCAAGACCAAGTTTTCCTGGTGTTTCGCGAAGGCGTGTATGCGCGTTGGGTCCGCGACGAGGAACGAGCGTGGATCGATCTCAACACGGACGCCTTCGACGGCGAAAAGGCGTTCCGCGAACTCGCCGCGTCGCGCGTCCAAGACCTGCTGAGCCGTAGCGGGGACGATCGCATCGCGGTTTTCGAAAACGAAGACTTGAAAATCTACGCTTACCCTTCGCTGCTCAAGGAGTTCGGCCTCAGCGTGGAGAACGTGAAGAACCAGCTGCGGCCCGCGGCGGAGGGGACATAAGCGGTTTTGTGCACGGCCAGACGCCTCAACCATCCTCAACTGCTAGCGGCGCGATCGGCGGGCTCGCTTACGTCCGCCGGTCGAGCTGCCGGTACTGGATCGCCTCGGCGACCTGCTCCATCGTCAACGGCGTGGGCTCGGGCGTGGCGTCGTCTTTCAAGTCGGCCAACGTCCGCGCGACGCGGCGGACCTTGTCGTAAGCCCGAGCGCTGAGGCCTAGATCGCTCATCGCGCGTTTGAGCAGGTCGGCCGCGCCGGCGTCGAGTGGCGCGAGCCGGTCCAGTTCGGCGTGGGTCAGCGTCGCGTTGGGCTTGAGCGGGCCGCCGTTGCGCTCCGTCTGGATCGCGCGGGCGCGGAGGACTTTTTCGCGGAGCGTGGCGGACGACACGCCGGGCTTGATGGACATGAGCCGGTCGTGCGGAACCGGCGGGACGTCGACGTGCAGGTCGACGCGGTCGAGCAGCGGGCCGGAGAGCTTGGCGAGGTACTGATCCATCGCGCGTTGGCCGGCGGCGCCTGCGGACTTGTAACCCTTGGGCGTGGGGTTCATCGCGGCCAGCAGCATGAACCGAGCCGGGAATCGGACGACGCCCTGGGCGCGGGCGATGGTGACGTGGTGATCTTCGAGCGGTTGGCGTAGCGTTTCGAGGACGGTGCGCGGGAACTCGGGCATCTCGTCGAGGAAGAGCACGCCGTGGTGAGCCAGAGACACCTCGCCGGGCCGGGGGATCGCGCCGCCGCCGATGACCGCGACGGAGCTAGCGGTGTGGTGCGGAGCGCGGACCGGGCGGGCGTGGATGAGCGGCGTGCCGACAGGGACCTTGCCCACGGCCGAGTAGACGCGGGTGACTTCGAGCGCTTCGTCGCGCGAAAGCGGCGGCAGGATGCTCGGCATCGCGCGGGCCATGAGCGTCTTCCCGCTGCCGGGCGGGCCGATCATCAGGGCGTTGTGATCCGTAAACAAGCCGGCCACGCAGCGGAAACATCGATATGGTGGGTAAAATTTCTTAGATTCTCGCGCGACTTACTGAATTCGATAATCAGTCGAGAAATCGAGAGGGTGTTATGGATCGACTACCGGCAACCCGAACGCGGCCTTGCAAGATTTCTGTACAAGACGCGAGTACATGGATGTATTTCACTGTAAAGTATAGATATCAAATTTTGCGGCAGTAGTTGATGGCTTACATGTGAGTGTTCTTTGACACATTCGCTATTCGGGAGGCAGCCGGGGTGCCACTAGACAACGCCCAATCCAATACCTGGCTTTTCCAACCTAAGGTTCAGCCCGGCGTTTACATCTTCATGGTCGCGCTTCTGCCCTTTTTGACTTGGGCAGTAGTGATGGTGCTTGTACTCACCAGCAACGTGTATTTCGATGTAGCCGATAGCTCGCTGCGTACCTTTGAGCCAGACAATTCTTCTAACGCTGTTGCTCTGAGAGCCGCGCGATGGGTCCGTTTTCTTGCGTACACCCTGCTGTCTGTTTTGACGTACTTAGTTTGCATTGGCTGGTCCGTTTGGGTGACCTACCGGATGTGGAAGCAGGCAGGATGGGGCTGGCGTGGATCGGGACGAACCTACTTGCTGACGGTGGTCGTCATCGGGCTTGCAGGCACGCTTGTAGTGTTCGATGTACCCGGTATGACCGCCGCAAAACTACCGCTCGAAGGCAAAGTCCTGAATGACTTCGTCGCCTTGGTCGGACAAGCGGCTGCGGATGCACGAACCGCTTCGTCGTTAACGGCTGACTTGGGATACCTAGCAGCCTTTAGTTTGCTCATGGCGGTGTGCTCATCCCTTGCGATTCCGCGTCAAGGCGATCTGTCCGCGGAGGCGGTTTCCCCTACGGTTTTCGGGACCCGTGTTCTTGCGGCTTTCCCCTTTCTTGGTTCAGCGTTGTTAGCCGTCAGTATCCTGAGAACACGCGCAATGATGAATTACTACGCGGCCTTTGAAGCGACGCCGAGTAACGGTGGACTGCGTGGTTTAGAAATCTTGGCTGACGGCACGGCGACCTACTTGGGTATTACCTACAGCCTCGTTGTGGCGGGAACGTTCTTGCCCGCAGCCGGTCTGATGCTAATGCGAGCCCAGGCGTTGCGCGAGCGTTTTCCAGAAGCAGAGGGGGAGCTGGGGAAGGTTGATTTTGCGTGGCTTGCAACCAGCATCTCGATTTTAGTACCAGCGCTCGTAGGCGGATCGGATTTACTGAAAGGCGTGGTGAATTAGTCGATCAGCACGAAAGCGCGTTCGGGAGATCATGACCGTGAAGATTTGTTTGAGCGCTTCACAAGCAAGACCGATTGCAACAACGTCGGATGCCTCTGCCACGGGGTGACTTTGTCAAGCCGAGTCAACGTTGCTGGAGAGATGAGTCGTCATGAGTAAAGACTGGGAAAAACGTTGTACCGACTTAGTGATGCGGGGAGGTGTGACGAGCGGGATCGTCTATCCACCCGCCATCCGCCGAATTGCCGAAGAATTCACCCTGATAGGTATCGGCGGCACCTCGGCCGGCGCGATGGCGGCCGCGATTGCCGCGGCGGCGGAGTTCTATCGTCGCAAGGCGGGCTCCATCGAGGGTTTCGAACACCTTGCCAGACTGCCCGATGATTTAAGCGAAGATGGCCGAATGGTAGGTTTGTTTCGGCCAGACGCTTCTACGGCAAAGCTTCATGCACGATTGATGCGTTGGATGGACCGGAAGCAGAGCGGCAAAGAGATGAGCTGGGCATATTTCCTAAAGCAGGTACCGGGACTTTGGTGGCAGCGAAAATCGATACTCCGGAACAACTACGGACTCTGTAGTGGAATGGCGGTAGGTAACCCCGCGGGTGCGAACAATATTTTACCGCTCACCCATTGGCTTCACGAGCAGATCCAAACCGCCGCGGGTCTCGACTTGGACCGGCCGTTAACCTTCGCGGACCTTCACGGGGCAAGGGTGCCTGAGCCGCTGCGGCCCATGATGGGGGACATCCCAGATCGTGCGATCGATCTACGAATGGTGACGACTTGTCTGACGTATGGGCGGCCGCTCGAACTTCCGTGCGACACCAATCGGTTCGCGTTCGATCCGGATGAGTGGGCACGTCTGTTTCCGGAAGAGGTCGTCGATTACTTGATCAACGAAGCACGGTCCAACGGTTCGTTTGGACGCTGGCAAGAGCAGGGCAAGGTCCCGATCAGTCTCGGGGCGTCGTTGCCGGTGATCGTGGCGACGCGGATGAGCCTGAGCTTTCCGCTGATGTTTTCGATGGTGCCTCTGTACGCAATCAACTACGAAGAATCGAACGTGTCGATGATTCGGGTTTGGTTAAGCGACGGCGGCATCACGAGTAATTTCCCAATCCACAGCTTCGATAGCTTGTTCCCAAGATGGCCGACCATGGGACTCAATCTGATGTACACCGGTGCAGATCGCAACCCGGCGAGCAAAGGGGCCCGAATGAGCTATATCGGTCTCAGCAAACAAAGGGGGGGCGACTGGTTCGGCCTTCCGACGGACTTTTTGCGAGACCCTTCCGAAGCGACACCGATCGATCTGATCAATCTGCTGAAAGACGGGATTTTCCGCAGCGCCCAAAACTGGCATGACAACGCCTATCTACAGCTCGATATGTTTCGTGACCGCGTCGCAGAAATCTGGCTGACCCCCGAACAAGGCGGTTTCAATCTAACGATGCCCAGGCAGGCTATTGAAGACTTAGTTCGGCGGGGTGAAAAAGCAGCTTCGGCTCTCTGCGATCGTTTTCGGGATCGGATCAGCAACGACGCGCTCTCCTGGGACGGGCACCGGTGGGCGCGATACCGCGCGACGATGCCTGCACTCGCGACGGCTCTCCAGGGGTTTCGCAACAGTGTCGATCATCCTGGGCTGGACGAAAAAACGCTGGCCGAACTCCTGGACGCGGCGGCGGAAGCTCCCTGTTACCGGGTTGCGGGAAAGAAGCAGGCGGACGCGATGCGATCGGTTACGGAAGACCTCATGCGCTTTATTGCGACCATGAACGAGTCTGGCGTCTGCCATCGCGCGAGTGACGAACCTTTCTGCGGTGGGCCTTCGCCAAACGCTCGGTTTGGGGTCCGGGTCACTTTTTAACTAAACCCCAAGTACCTACCGGGTCTACCAAACCGTGTACGGATGCAGTAATCCTGCGGCAGACGAAAAAACACCCGGTGCCCCAAAGGGGCAACCGGACGCTTCCGGGGGCGGTCTTTTCCGAGCACACCAATAACGATACGAACGGCGTGGACGCACAGCTGAACCCCCTTCGCTCGTGGCGAACACGGGTCGTCACCGGCTATTCGCCGCCTTTGCCGAACGAAACTTTCCGTCAGGGTCCCGCAGCGTGACCGAGAACCGTCGTCGCTCACGCAACGCGTCCGCATAACACCATTCGCTCGTGTGAACGGCGAAAGCGTCGTCCGCAATACCGCCAGTGTCGCCCAGCGCCAGCGAATACCGCAGGACGCGCGCGGACGTATCGACGGACAGCGACACGCAGAACGCGCGCACGATGCGTTTGCGGATCGCGGGCTCGGCGTCACGCCACACCGCCGCGTAGTGGTCGAGCCGCTCGCGGACCTCGCGGAGCAACGCCTTTCGCTGGGCTTGCGGGTTCACCGACGCCGGGCCGAGTTCGGCGAGCGCTTCTTGGGCCGCGATCTTCTGTTCGCGGAGCCGCGTTAGCGCGGAAGCGGCCTCGTCGTCTTCGAGCACCCCCGCGGCCACCCGATCCACCAGACGCTGGATGCGTTGCTCGGCTTCGGCCAACTGGGCCAACAACGCCTTGCGGCGATCGGACGCGGTATCGGGCGGTTCGGCGTCGAGCACCGCCGCAACCTCGTTTAAGAGCCGTTGTCGGGCGTCGGGAGCCAAGAACAAGTCCGTCACGCGATCGGCCACGTACGCGTCCACCAACTCGCTCACCACGGTGCCCCCGTCGCAATGCGAAGGCCCCTTGTCACGCCGGCCCGTGCAGCGGTAACGCTTCTCGTACGCATCGCCGCTCCCGACCATCGGGTCGCCGCAGCGCCCGCACCGCAGCAGGCCGGACACCAGGTAGGTCGATGCCTGTCCACGTCCCTGGAGCGCGGCTTCAGGTTTACGCGTGGATTCCAGCCGGGTTTGGGCGTCGGCCCATTGGCCGGGGTCCACGAGCGGCGGCCAAGCATCGGAGCGGACCACCCAGGCTTCCGGGGGGTTGAGCCTGAGCCGTTTATCGGGGTTGTGGACGCGTTCCACGGTCCCGTCGGGCGTGACGCGGTGGAAGCGGCCGAAGGCGTGGCGGTTCCAGGCCATCGTCCCGGCGTACGCGGGGTTGCCAAGCAGCCGCAGGATGGTGTTCCGCCGCCACTGAACCCCGCGGGGCGAGGGTAGACCGTCTGCATTCAGGCCGTAGGCGATCCTTCGTGCCGACAGCCCGCTCACGTACTCGGCGAACACCCGACGGACCACGGTCACGCGTTGGGGGTCGCCCGGCACGATCGTGGGGGTTTCGTCGGCGGCCCGCCGGTAGCCGCGCTGCCGACTCCAGGTTTCGAGGAGTTGGGTGCCGTCGGGCGAGCGGATCTCGCGGGTCCCGTCGGCGAGGGTGCGCACGCGACGGCGGGGCGTGCCGTCGGAACCCACGTACAGCGCGTCGTAGCCGTACGGGATGCGCCCGTACTTCATGCCCTTGAGCACCGCGTGCCGCATCCCCCGCAGCACGTCCCGGGACTTGTCGATGGATTCCTTGCCCGCCTGGCCGAATTCGATGAGCTTGGCGACGGTGTCGATGAGCGGGTCTTCGACGTCGGCGACCCCGTGCAGCGGAACCACCCGCACGCCGTGCTCGGATTCGAGGCGGTAACACAAGACCACGGCTTCCCGCGGGTCCTCCGGCCGAGAAAAGCGTTTGAGGTCCCAGACCAGAACCGTCGACCAGGGGCGGTGCGGTTCGGCCGCGCGTTCCAGCAGGGCCTGCAAACCCGGCCGCTTCGTGGTGGTCCCCGTGACGCCGTCGTCTTCGAAGCGTTCGACCAGCGTGAATCCGTGGCGTTCCGCGTGGGCTTCGAGCGCCGCCCACTGCGCGGTGAGCGAGCCGGCCTGGTCTTCGGTCGAGCGGCGGGCGTAACCCGCCACCGACACCCGTTGGGCTCGGGCGCTATCCATCGCGGTCCTGCCGGGGGCGGCGAGCCTCCGCAACGATCAACGAAGCCAGCAGCCGCAGCGCTGCGTCTTGCTCGGAACTTCGGGAACGCTGGGTGTACCCCGACGTGGCGCATCGGGTCGATGCCACCGGGACGGGTGTCGCAACGAGAGTGGAGTGCGTCGTCATCGGGAACGTGGTCCGGGTTGAGGTTGCGGCGTTGGCGTGGGATCGATGGTGGAAGCCTCGGTGTGTTGGTTCGGAACTTCGGTGCTGCCGGGGCCGACGTGCGGCGGCGGTTCGGGCTCAACCTTGCGGGTGTCAGCTCCGTCCGTAGCGGCCGCGCTCGCGAAGCCCGTCGGCCGCACGCCCTGAATCCAATCGGCCGCCCGCTGCCCGGCCCCCGCCGCGGTCACGACCAGCCGTTTGTCGTTGCGGAGGCGTTGGAGCCAGTTGTCGACGTAGGCCGCCTGCTGATCGAGGGTGGCCGGGGCGATGCCGGCGACGGCGCAGAGGCAGGCCGCGCCCATCTCCGCGACGAGTTCTTCCTTGGAGTAGTCCGGCGAACCGAACGGCGCGAGCTTCTCGCCCAGGCCGCGGTCGAGGCGGATCGGGTGGCCGGTCGCGTGCACCAACTCGTGGAACGCGGTGGCGTAGTAGCTGGGTTCATCGACGAAGCGCCCGGGCTCGGGCAGCCGGACGGTGTCCAAGCGCGGCAGGTAACAAGCCCGTGCCCCACCGTGAACAATCTGAGGGCCACCCTCGAACCCGTTCATCAACGCCGCGGCCTTCGCGATCCCCCGAAAGGGGCGAACGGTGGCCGCGGGCGGCGCTTCTTCCGGGGGCAGGACGACCCCCTCGGTCTGGTCGAGGTTGAAGACGCGGAAGTGCTTGAGGACGGGCGTAAGCTTCTTTTCCCTCGTCTCGGGATCGATCCGTTCGAGCGGCTTCCAGAAGATCACCAGCGACGACTTCTCGCCCACCCGGACGTGGCCGCCGGCAGCGAACGCTTGGCGGTAGGTCATCCATAAGGGTCGGGCGTAGCCGCGTTGCCACGCGGTGAAGCCGAGCGTGAACAGGTTGACGCCGCGGTACGTGCGGCCCGACAGGTTGCGGGGCAGGCCGTCGTCCCCGCCGCCGAGGATGGGGTGACGCCAAGGCACGGTGCCGGCTTCGAGCGCGGCGAGTACCTGGTCGGTGACGTGTTGATAGAGATCGATGCGAGCCATGGCGTGGCCTTCCTGGTGGCGATTCCGTGGTTGAAGTGCCCCCCGGAAGGGGCGGGTTGCAGATGAAGATCAGCGGTGATTCAACTCGAGCGTGAACAGCCGATCTGAGATTTCGCCCGTGGGGCGTGTCGCCTTGCTGTCCATCTCTTACGGAGGCGCGGGTTAGCGGGTGTGGGGGTTGAAGGGCAGGACGCCGTTACCCAAAACATCGCGGGTGAGTCGAAGCCCGGCGGACCAATCCTCCGCGTGGCCGTCGCTGAGCACCTGTACTTCGGGGAAGTGGTGCTTCAAAGCAACCAACGCCGCGGTCACGAGCAGGTCGTAGGGCTTGCGGGCCGTCTTGCAGAAGGCGAAGTAGCGGCCCCGCGGGTCGGGCGTCTGATACGGCTCCGGATGAAACACCCGGGGCAGGTAGAACGCTTCGTGTCCGAGTTCGTCGACCGACGAACGCCCGCCGCAGCGTCCGTTGAAGGCGACGCAGCTGGCGGTGAATCGCGGTTCGCCGAGACCGTCGGCGCCGTGGAGGGTGAGCCGCCGGTCGCGATAAAAGCCGCCGGCGGTTTCGGTGGTGGGGGGCAATGCCTGCGCGAGCCGCCAAACGTCGCGGCTCCAGCGTCGGAAGGTCGCGGGGTCCAGTTCGGCCGCGCGATACCAGTAGTGGGTGTAGCCCATGCGGAAGATCCTTTCGTAGATGGGTGGTGATGGAGGGCGGCTTAGCGCTGGCGCTGCTGCCGGTAGCGGCGGACGCCTTCCGCCGTAAGCACGTGGCGGCGGGCCCCGCCCCGCGGGGCTTGCCGGTCGGGCCGGGTTTCGTCGGCAGACTCGACCAGGCCGAGGCGGCGCAGGTCGCAGAGCCGCGCCCGCACCACCTTCCGGCTGTAGCCGCAGCGGTCCGCCAGTTCGTGGGTGCCGCTGCCGGTGGCGTGGACCGGGTGAGGCAGGCCATCGAGTTCGGCCAGGGCCGCGAGTACACGCTCGGCCGAGGGCCGCATTTTCAACCCCTCCACGAACAAGACGCCCCCGGCCCCGGAAGGAGGAAAGCCCCGGCACACCGACGGACTCATCGGCTCCGGGTCTGCGCGTCGGTGGCGGCGCGTGTCCCGTTGCTGTCCTCGCGGGCTTGGCGCCGGTCGCGGCGCTGGGCGGCGTCGATCCACTGGGCCACGCGGGCCGAGAGCAGGTGGACGGCGAGCAGGTCGCGGGCGCCGAAGCCGTTGCTGTCGCGCCACTCCCCGGAGTCTTCGTCGCGGTAGACGCGGGTGAGGGTGCAGGCGTAGTAGGCCTGGCCGTCGTCGGTGGTGTTCCGCCAGACGGCGGCGGTGATGTTGCCGAACTGGTCGCGGTGGACCGGTGGCTGGCCGGGGCCGTTGGCATCGGCGTTCGCTCCGGGATCGGTGTGGTCGGCGTCGGTTTCGATGGCGGGTTGGCCGGGGTGGGCTTGGGTCATGGTCATGGACGGGTCTCCTGGTGGTTGGTGGGTTCGTCGTTCGCGAGAGGTTTGCCACGGCGGCGACGCACGCGCCAGCCTTGTCACCGACCGGGCGACGCGGCCCAACGAAAACCCGCCCGCCGGCGTAGAGCCGACGGGCGGGGCACGGGGAACTCGAAACCGGCGTCATGTCCGCCGACGCATCACTGCGCCGGCTTGTAGTTGCCGGTCTTGGGGTCGTAGACGTACGGCGTGGTGCCCGCGGGGCCGGTGGCCTTCCCGCTCCACGGGTTGATGCCGTACTTCTCGCGTTCCAATTCACCCGCAGACTTTTCCGAACCTGACATACACAGCTCCTTTTAAAAAATAGATTTCACGACGCTGGTGATCGGCCCGGCACACACCGGGCACCGCAAAGAGGTAGGGGGCCGCTGTTCGTCCACGTGCGGCCAGAGCGGGAAGATGCGGAGGCAAATCAACCCGCGGCAGCGGCGGCAGTAGGGCCGTCGGCTCAACGGCCCGGGCAGGTAGCGAGGCAAGGGGTCGTGCATGGCGAAGTTCCTTCCGTGAAGGAAGTGCGTTGCGCCGCGTCGACGTTGCAGCGCGAACATAAAAAACCCCGCTCCACGTCGGAGCGGGGGCATGCGGGTTGCGGATGGGTACCTGCAATGGGCCAAGGAGAACTAGGACTCAAGCCCGGACCAAAGCCTCGTCGGGGTCGTGGCGCGGCATCGGGTCGAGGAGGCCGTCCCACCCGTGCTCGACCGCATCGAAATCGGAAGCGGGCGCGGTCTGGCGGAGGACCGGCAAGTCCGCGATGCCCGCCACGCTGAAGCCCTCGTCGGCCGTCTCGTTGGACTGCGGGTCTAACGACTCGGCGAAGTACGTGGCCATGATCTGCTGATCGATGTGGTCGAGCAGCGTGTTGCGGTCACGCCGGCGCAGGTTGGCTTCCACCAACATCAGGCACAGGGCCGCCGTACCGAGGTAGGCCGGCAGCACCCACGGCACCGCGTCGTAGGCCCGCGGCAGGTAGTCGGACCACGGGGCGGCGGGCAGGAACGCCTCGAGACCGATCGTCAGCGCCGCGAGGGCGACGATCAGTAAAGGGTCGAGCCGGTCGGTGGGCAACCGGCGTTTCAGAGCGCTCACGCCGCTCAAGACCGACTCGCCGCGGGCGTAGCTGTAGTGCCGCACCCCGGCCCGGCGACAGCGGGCGGCGGCCCGCTTGTGCAGCAGGAACACGGCGGGGAGCAACACCACCAAGACCGTTCCTACGGCGAGTTGGCTCGCCGTCGCGGCCAGCGCGAGCAGGAGCCAGGCGGGCACCAGAACGGTCCACTTGAGCATCCGCTCGCCCAAGCGCCGCCGCGTCAGCAAGAGAGCGGGGTAAGACATCAATCCCCCAAAGGCTTGGGCCAGGGACACGATCAGTTCCAGCAGGTGTCCGAGGTCTTGCCGCTGCTCTTGGATGCGTTTGGCGAGCTTGAGCGGGTTGGCGTAATCGGGAAACGCTTGCAGCACGGGATCGGAGGTGGTGGTCGAAGAAGTCGTCATCGGAAAGCTCCTAAAGGGCGGGGCCGCTACTGCGGTGCCTGGGTGAAGGAAACGGGCAGCACGGGCGTGCCGGTGTGCGCCCACGTGCGGCCCATCGAAAAACAGAAGGTGTCGCAGCGGCGGTCGTTGGCGACACCCCCGGTGCGGAGTTGGTTGAGCCGCGAGCCCTGCTCGACGGGTTCAAAAAGCGGATTCACCCCCGCCGACACCTGCGGCCCCCCGGCTCCGGAAGACCCACTGCCTAAGCCGAACCTTGCGGGGCTGGAGGCTTCGGGCTTAGGGGTCGAGACGTTGCTGTTCGCGCGATAGGTCAGCCGCTTGCCGAACAGTTCTTCCATGTACCGGTACGTCTCGATATCGCAGTTGGCCGCGAAGATCTTGGTGGTGAAGTTGGTGAGAAGCGCGTGGGTCGCGTGGTGCCCGGCCTGGCCGCCGAATCGGTGCAGGTAGCCGGAAAGGCTCTGGGTCAAAAAGAGCGTGCAGACCCGCGAGCTGCGGGCGGTCTGCAGGAACGAGATGTCTTCCCGCGTCAGGAACAGGTCGGCCTCGTCGATGATGAGCGCCACGGGCCGGGGGTTGGCGGCCACGTCGCGGCGTTCCATGGCCTGCTGGAAGCAGTACTTCAGGACGCACTGGGCCTGCCGAGCGACCGCGCCGTACTCCTTGACCGGCAGGTCCAGCAGCAGGATCTTGCCGTGGGCGCACATCTCGGGCACGACGTTGAGGCCTTCGCAGAACAGCCGGCGAAAGAGCCCGCGCCCCAAGGCGTCGGCGGTCACCCCGAAGGTCTGCAAGACGTTGGCGCGGGTCTTGGGGTCTTGGCAGGGGAACTCGTGGAGCCAGAACCGGGCGGTGGCTTTCAGGTCGTGCCGCTGGTCCGGGGGGATCTTGCGTTGGTCCGCTTGTTGCAGGCACCACCAGCAGTACGACCCGGCCCGCCAGGAATCGGATTGAGCTTGCGCCGCGTCGACCGGCGCCGAGTTCAATACGTCCTGGATAGCCGTCAACGACAAAGCCACACCCGCGAAGCGGAGCAGGTCGATGGCGTTGCGGAGCAATTGCCGCATGGCGTCCTGCCAGAACCGGTCGTTGGCCCGCCCGCCGGACCCGCTCGCATTTCCGGGGTCGTCGCCAACTTCGAGGACCGTGAGAAACAGCCGAACGAGGTTTTCGGTGAGGCCGGCCCCGCGGCCTGGGCGCTCCGCTTCGTATTGCAGAAAGTTGAACGCATATCCCTGATCGGCTCCGAAGATGATCACGTCGTCGAGACGTCCGGCGTCGCGGATGAAGGCGAGGTATTCGTCGCGATCGCCGGGCTTGGTGGTCGTAATCAGAGCCCCGTACCCGGCCGCGAGGTAAGCGGTGGTCAGGGTGCGGTTGATGGAACTGGTCTTTCCAGAACCCGTGGCACCAAAGGCGTGAACACCCGCACAGGCATCACGGAGCCACAACGCATCCTCGGCGTGCGCAGACAAAGTAAGCAGCGGGGCATCGAGATCGAAGGGATGGGGGTTCCGGGGGCGATAGCGGAGTCGCTGCAGCATGGCGGTCCTTGTGAGGGGGTCGCCATGGAGGTGCCCATTTACCTACTCGAAGTTGCAGCGCATCCAGTTATTCTGGGGAGATTGTTCTTTTCACTTGCGCTCGTCCCCGAGATGTGTTGATGTCGAAATCCAAATCAACATCGTCACGAGGGGAAATGGACAATCTTGGGTTTACAGAGCGCGAGGAACAACTCATCGATATGTGGGTTGAAGAGGGCAAAGACATCGTCCGGGAGGGCAACGCCAAGGACTTGGACGGTTTTCATGAAGAATTGTTCGAGCGACTCAACCGTCCCCTGGTAAAGGCGGTATTGCAACGAATTCAAGAAGATATGACTCCCGAAGTCGATGCCGCGATCACTGAGGCGATACGGCAATACCAAACGAAACACTTTGGACGTGAGAAATAGAGTTTTCCCGCGCCGGTTTACCCGGCTACGTCAGATTCGATCGCGATTTGCAGCGCCCGGTCGATGGCCTGCAGCCAGCGGCTGATCGTGCTTTTGTCTTTCCGAACGACGGCAGCGATCTCGGTGACGGTCTTCCCTTCGATGCGGTGCATCCGGTAGACACGCCGCCTTTGCGCCGGGATGTGAGAGAGCACGGACGATGTCGCTTCCAAGACTTCGTGGAGGCGTTCGACCGTCAGGGGGCCCGCGTTGCGCTGAGCCAGCGTTTCGTATTGTTCTTCGATCTCACGACGCCGGCATTCTTTGCGGTACACCTTTGCTTCCACGCGTCGGACGATAGTAAAGATCAAAGCCCGGTTGATTTCGATGGCCTGGCCGTTGGCGTATTTGATCCATGCCTGCATCAGTTCCAAGCAAGCGATACTTTTTACGTCGTCGCGACGGTCCATACGCCAAACAAATTTTCGGATCGCCTGGTCGATGTGTTGCTCGTTTTCGCGAAGAAATTGAGCAAAATCGGGTCGGTGTTCGTCGGGGAGGCGGGTGGCCGGCATGTGGTGCTCCAAGGCTTAAACTGGTGATATCATCAATGCGGGAGCATCATGCGAAACCAAGGGGTCGCCGTCGTCGGCAAGAATGCCGATTTGATTCGGCAAGTAATCGGCCACAGCCGGTACACAGCGTTTTCCTGGGAGATCAATAACATCCATGGCGAAGAAGAAGTCGAACAGCCGGGGTCCAGCTAGTTTCACCATCGACGTGGACAAGCTGAAAACGCTTTTTGCACGTTACGGTTTGAACCCAAACCAAATCGCGAAACGCGTTCGTGAACAACAAGCGTTACCGAACAATGAGTCGGCATACCGCAGGGCGCTGGAAAAGCGCCAGGCCACGGCGGAGATCATTGCCGCGCTATCCTTGGTCCTCGATGTTTCCCCTTCGTTTTTCGTAACCGATCCAAGCTACACCCCCGAGACTGCCCGGAAAATCGACGAACTCAAGGGGCAGTCCCGTCGCTCACGCGTCCTCGAAAAAGAGACCGTGTTGCCCGGCGGGGCACGTAGGCTACAAACTCAAGACGTCAAAAATGTTATTCATAGCCAAGAGATCAGCAAGGCATTGCTCAATGGCGGTCCGATCCCTTCGCTGTTTGATGCGGTCGTTGGGTCGAAGATGCTGATGCCCCAGACCGACGAGGAGAAAGACGATGTTCCCCGGGACGGGGAAGTTCACCATTTCTTGAGCTTGAGCGTCCTACCGCTGATTCGGCCGAAAGGTCGTCGAAAAACCTACGCCGTCGCTGCACATCGCAATCGCGACCTGTTCGCCTCCGATCACCAACATACGTTCGGCATGTCCTGCCTGATTAGCGCTTCGTTCTTTTTCAACATCAAAACGCGCGTGGACGAGTGCATGGACGAGTGGGTGTACCGCGTGGCCAACGGCACTCCGGAAGCCGAG
>JBCDDH010000061.1:0-23122 GCA_039180415.1 Planctomycetota bacterium
GCCAAATCGCGGGTCTGCATTGTCTGTCTGTCTCGCGTCGGTCATTGTTTCAAGTTCATCCACGCATCGATTCAGTGTTTGCCTAGGTGTGCGCCCAAGGCCGCGTCGATTGCCACTCGCACTTCTGGAGGAAGACGCGGCCATGTTGCAGCGATGTGATTAAATCCATCCAAGTTTGCACACGAATCTGCACCCGATGAATCAGCAAAAAACCGTAAGCCATCGCTTTCGACTCCCCTTGGGGGTATTCGGTTTTCGGATCGATCTCGCTCAGGCTCGCCGGATCAGGCGGGCTTTTTCGATGTCCAGCCTCGCCAGATGCGGGGCCAGGTCTCGCGCAAAGCGATTCGCGTCGGTGCCGTAACCGGCTGTGGGCTTGACCTCCGGCAGACGGTGCGCAAACCATCGTTGAAACCGGGCCATGTACAACTCCCGGACATATTTCGCGGTCATGGACGCCAACGCGACCGGCAGGTGCAGGTCGTCGGCCTTGGGCATGAAGCGAACCGACATACTTCGGCCGGCCGCGGAGTCGCGCAGTTCGTACGCTGAAACGTCGGCGTGCTCTTCCACGATGCTCACCGAGGCGCCGGGGATCGAACGGCTCAGCCTTGAGCTGTAGCGGGTGCGGCCGCCCTGGCGATCGACCACGACCTGAGGGTGGTGTTGGCCATGTCGCTCCCAGACGTGCCGCAGGTGATGGGCGATGAGCGTGAACGACACGTCGGCTTTCGACGCCGATCGCGCCAGCTTTGCGTTGAACGCGTCTTCGCAAAGCACGGCCACGCCCAGGCACGGGTTGTCGCCCCCGGCGCTTAACCCCGTGTGTCGCGCGGCGCGGCGCAAGAGCCCCGCGTCTAGCGCGAGCGAATCGGCGTCGTGGCCGTTGCGCTTGGCGACCGCGGCCGTCGCTACCGGCAGGGCGTCCCACGGCGCGTCGGTGTCCTCCGCGTACCAGGCGGGCAAGTCGGTTCGGCGATGGTGCTGAGAACCGAACCGGTCGAGCAACGCCGCAAAGTCGCCGGGCATTTCGAAGCGCGTCGCGTGCAGGGCACCAAACGCGAGCACCGCGCGTTCGAGGTGGGGCACCGCGCCGTGGCCGTGCTTGCCCGACACGGTGAGTTTTTTCGAGTCCGCAACCGCGATGCGTCGGTCCGGGTCGCGCGGCTTGCGGCACACCGCCGCATTAAGCAACGTCCAGAAATCCACCGGCTCGGCGACGTCGGACGCCGCGGCCGATTCGTCGATGGCCAGCACGCAACGCCCCGCCGTGAGCGGCCCGAACTTCGGCCCGTACCCCGCTTCGTCGATCCCGGCGAACACTCGCATGACGTTTTCGGTTCAGATTTCTCAGGAAAATGCGGGAATTCGGGGCGGTATGGGGCTTCCGGGTAAACGGGCGAATCTTTTTTCCTCGTACCGCACAAGTTCGTTTGGCTTGGGCGGGTTGTATTGCATACTACTTTTGGGCCGGTCGCAAGGAACCTGCGGTGTCGTCGGATACCACGGGGTTTGCCGATCGTTCTGTTGCCTTGGAATCCACGGAGAAAAACCTTGACTATCCCCGCCCTGCCCCGTTCGTTCGCGTGTGCCTCCCGCGGCCTGTTCGCCCTCGTGATCGCCGCCAGCGGCTTGGCTCTGACCGGTCCCGAGGCCGAGGCCGGCCAGGTGTACCGCGACCTCCGCGACACGTCCCGCCGCACCACCAGCACCACGGGCAAAGTGCTCGTGGCGATCCCGAAAGACAGCAACGAATACAGCCACCTCGCCACCGCGACCCGCGGCTACCACGGCTCGCCCGTGCGTTGCGGGCTCGGCCATGACGAATCGCTCGATAACGCACGGTTCGTCCTGATGCGGCTACGGACCGAAGACCGGTACCTCAGCGGCTTCGATCTGTGCGAAGCCAACCGCGCCGGCCGCACCGTGCTGCGGACGATCCGCGGCAGCGATCGACACGCCGACTCGGCCCCCCGCGCAGAAGAAACCCGGCAGGCTTCGCCCGCCGACGTGATGACCGGTGGTTTCACGATCATCGCGGCCGGATCGACCAAGCGTTCCGACCTGCCCGAGGCGATGCGGAACGACGGCTGGGCGTTGCTCAACGCGAACCGCTTCCGCGATGCCGCCGACGCCTTCGCCGAGCGTGATCAGCTCGACGCCGCCGGCCAAGCCGGGCACGCGATCGCCCTGGCCATGACCGGCCAACTCGACGACGCCGCCGACCGGCTCGCGTCGCTGGGCGACCCCGCCGCGGTGTCCTCCGAGCTCTCGCCGCGGCTGATGGCCCAGTTGGAGACGCTGGCCGAGCTGATGCAAGCCGACCGCCCCGACGCCGCGGCCGTGCTTACCGCGATGGCCGGCGCGGATAACCCGGGCGCCTGAGCAACCGGCAAATCTCCAAAACCCCGAACGCCCGGAGGCCTGCGTCTCCGGGCGTTCTCGTAACTCCCGAGCCACCCGTACACTGTCTCGATGGAATCCGGTTTACGCGAAAACCAACTGTCGGTCGGCCAGGAACCCGCTGTCCTGGTGGGGTTGCTGCTGCCCGGCTTCGGCGGCAACATCCACGACCCGCTCGACGAGCTCCGCGCCCTCGCGTCGTCGGCGGGGGCCGTCGTCGTAGACGAGCTGCTGCAAAAGAAGGCCAAACCCGAAGCGAAGACGCTGCTGGGCAAGGGCAAGGTTCAGGAACTCGCCAACCTCGTGAAAGCCCACGGCGCGAAGGTCGCGATCTTCGAGAACGACCTGTCGCCTCGCCAGATCGCCAACCTCGAAGAGGCGATCGAGTGCAAGGTCGTGGACCGCTCCGAGCTGATCCTCGACATCTTTGCCGCCCGCGCCCAGACCACCGAGGCCCGGCTCCAGGTCGAGCTCGCCCAGCTCGAATACACCTTCCCCCGCCTCCGCGCGATGTGGTCTCACCTCGAACGCATCACCGGCGGGGCCCCCACCGGTATCGGCACCCGCGGCCCGGGTGAGCAGCAGCTCGAAGTCGACCGCCGCATCGTCCGCCGCAAGCTCAGCCAACTCCGCGGCGAGTTGGCGGGCGTCCAGGCCCGCAAGTCCCGGGAGGTCGCCGCCCGCAAGCTCGACCACTTCACCGTCGGCCTGGTCGGTTACACCAACGCCGGCAAGTCCACCCTGTTCAACACGCTCACCGACGCGGGCACCTACGCCGAAGATCAGCTCTTCGCCACGCTTTCCACCAAGACCCGCACCTGGAAGCTCGGCGGCGGCGACGACGTGATGCTCTCCGACACGGTCGGCTTCGTCCGCGACCTGCCGCACCACCTGGTCGCCTCGTTCAAGGCCACGCTCGAAGAGGCGGTCCACGCCCACCTGCTGCTGGTCGTGCTCGATGTGTCCGACCCGCACTGTGTTGACCAGCTCCGTACCGTCCGCGAAACGCTCAACGACATCGGGGCCGGCGAAGACGACGGGAGTCAGACGCTCCTGCTGCTCAACAAGATCGACGCGCTCGAGCACAACGCCGACCTGCTCGTGCTGCAAAACGAAAACCCCGACGCCCTGCCCATCAGCGCCAAGACCGGACGAGGGCTCGACGAGCTGGTCGAAGCCGTCCGAGGGCACCTGCACGGCGGGCTCCGCGAGACCGTCCTGCTCGTCGACATGGCCGACGGCAAAGCGCTCACCTTCCTCGAAAACCGCAGCGAGCGGGTGCTCGACCGGCAATACGAAGGCTCGACCGTCCGCATGACCGTCCGCATCGGTGGCAAACAACTCGAACGGCTTTGGGCGATGGGCACGAGCGCTCGACTCGAAGACCACGAGGCTGTTGCGGCCAGTAAGCCCGGTTGGGGGCGATAAAAAAACAGGGAAACCAAGAGAATCAGCAGAAGCAGAAAAGCAGAGCACAATTCGCGAACGTCGCTCCTGCTTTCTTGCGTTAATTGATTGGCCTGCGTTTCGTCGCTCAGCCCCCTGCCGCCAGACCCGTCTGCTGCTGGATCTTTGCTGCGATCTTCTCGGCCGTCCGCGTGTCGCCCGCTTCTCGCAGTTTTTCGACGTAGCGTGAGCCGACCCGGAAGTAATTGCTTTGCCGGGCGAAGTCCGCCGCCATCCGTTGCGGCACGTCCAGCTCGCGGAACGCCTCGCGGTACAGCACCACGACGCGTTCGGGCCGACCCGCATCGGTTAGCAGCTGCTCGAAACGTTCCAACGCCTGCAACACGTAGGGCCCGCCGTTAGCGAACCGGCGCACGATGTCTTCGTAATAATCCGCCGCCCGCCGCAGGTCGCCCGCGTGCTCCCAAAGCCCGCCCTGGATCATCAGGATCTCCGCCGACAGGTCGTTTCGCCCTCGAACCTGACGCATCGCCTGCGCCCACTGCCGGCTCTGCTCGGCGACGTCGTCCACCGAGCCGAGGATCGGCCGAAGCACCGTCACCATAAAATCCGGATACCGCTGTCCGCACAACCGAACCAACGATTGCGACCACTTACGCTGCTGCGCCGTCGATAGCCGCCCGCCCTCGGCGAGTTCCGCCACCCGTAGCCAACCCTCAGCCAAGCCGACGTCGATCCGAAGCCCGGCCTCGATCAGCCCGAGCCGATCGTCCAGCGACGCCGAACGTACCGCCGGCCGCGACGACGCCTCGACCAACGCGTCAAGCATCGCTTGGCCATCGGGCTGATCCGCGATCGAGCCCAGCAGCGTCGCCGCCCGCACCATCGCCGACGCCGCGTAACGCTGCGTCGGGGGCAGCGTGATCGCTTCGGCCAGCACCGACACGAAGCTGTCGTCCACCCACTTGCCGGTCTGCGGGTGCTCGGTGACGCCGCGTACGCCCTGGTACGACGCGTACCGGCCCTCGTTGAAGTTCCACCCGCCACGGCCCCGACCTTGCTGCTCGAAGTACCCCACCCAGGCGTGGCTCACGTCGCCGCCCCGACCGATCGTGTAGGCCGCCGGCACCCCGATCGCCTTGCCGACCTGCACCGCGTAATACGCCTGATCCGCGCACACACCGCCGTACTGCAAGATATTCGGCAAGCTGAAGCCTTCGACCGTGACGCGTTTGGGCGCACCGTTGCGGAAGTGGGCGTAGTCGTACCGGATGTCGAAGAACCGCCGGCCAACCGCACGGTCTCCCGCGTGATTGTCGAGCGCCCAGCGCATCTCTTCGATGCTCGCCGTGCTGTCCACCACCCACACCAACAGCGCTCCGGGGACGTCACGCATCCCGAAGAGCATCTGCTTCTCGTGGTCGCGGAAGAACCGAAACAGCGCCACCGGATCGGTCGCCCGGACTTGGTTTTCGTTGACCCGCCGCTCGATGTCGCGGTCGTGCACCACGCACAGCGCCGCGGCCAACCCGGGAAAGGCGTCCAGGTCCGCCCCGAACGCGTCGTCCAATTGTCCGAATACTCCCAACACCCGCGCCGCGTCGTCGCCGTGCGGATCAAATAGGAATGCCAGCTCCCGCGCGGCCACCGGCCGCGCCCGGAGCCGTGCCAGCCAAGCCGCCGGCTCGGCCACTTTCGGATCGTCGAGCAACGCGACCAGCCCCGCCGCGTACCCCGCGTCCGCGAACGCCGCAAGGTCGCCCGTCCGACGGGTCAACGCCACTTCCGCCAGCCATTGTCCCGCTTCGTTGCCCGCCCGGTCTGCATCGCCGTGCTGCGCGAACGCGTCCAAAAGAGACTCGACCGGCGATTTCGCGATCGGCTCATCAGCTTCACCGCGGGCCAGCAAAGGCGTCGCGCAAACCAGAGCCATCATCAAACGGAGGCCGAGCAAGGAACCGGCGGACTTTATTCGTGGCAAGCGTGTTCCCCGTTTTCGAATCGATCGTGGACCCGCCCCAGTTTAGGAACACCCCGCCGACTCACGAAACCCCGCTCCGCAAGAAAAACTCCATCAGTTCGTGGCCGCGTTCGATGTGCAGGTCCGACGCCTCGGCGTTGGCTTCGCTGAACGGCCGGCGGATCACACCGCCCACCTTGTGCCCCGCCAGCAAAAACGGCGGCGGCGTCGGGTCGTGCAGCCGGGTCTGCACCCGCGTGAAATGGTCCGGCAGCATCAACAACCGCCAAGGCTCACCGGTGTCTTGTTCGCGCTGCAACAACGCCGCGTGCAGCGGACCGACGACGTGCTTGTCAATCGCTTCGATGGCCGCCACCTTGGTCTGGACGTCCGCGGCGTGCGAGGCCTCGTCCGGGGCTTCGACGTGCGCCACCACCAAGTCGTAGTCGTCCAGCGCGGCCGCGGCGTAACGCCCGGTCGCGGCGTAGTCGTTGTCGTGGTACGAAGTCTGACCGGGCACGTCGAGGCGATCCAAGCCGACAAATGACGCGAGGCCCGCGAGCAGGTCCACCGCAGTAATCATCGCCCCCCGGACCCCGAACCGCCGGTCAAACGACGGCATCGCGGGCCGCCGGCCCTGGCCCCAGGGCCACAGGTGCGTCGCGGGCAGCTCACCCATCTCGCTGCGCGTCAGGTTGATCTCGTGCTGCGCCAGAAACACCTGGGACTCCGCGATCAACCGCTGCAGCAAGCTCGCGTGCTTCCCGCCGACCGGCAGGTGCTTGCGGATGGGCGAGCCGAGGATGTCGTGCGGCGGCGTGGTGGCCAGCTCGTCCCAGTCCCGCGACTCGGACACGTCGCGCATGATGTTCCGGTAGCTCACGCCGGGGTAGAAAATCAGCCCGTCTTCCTCGAACACCTCGGCGAACTCGCGGATCAACCGGGCCCCCTCGGCCGAACTGATGTGCCCGCCCGAGTGGTCGTCCATCGTTCCGTCCACCACCGTGACGAGATTCACGCGGAAGACCCAGTCCTCCTCGCCCATCCCGATGCCCAGCGCCGCGGCCTCGAGCGGGGCGCGGCCGGTGTGGTATTTCTGCGGGTCGTACCCCAACAGCGACATCGTGCATACGTCCGAGCCGCAGGGCATGTCCGCCGGCGTCGTGACGACGGTGCCCAGCCGGGCGTGTTCGGCGAGCGCGTCGGTCTTAGGCGTCCGGGCCGCTTGCCACGGGGTCCGACCGTCCAACTCTTCGATGGGGTAATCGGCCGCGCCGTCGGGGATAATCAAAACGTACTTCATCGACCGGACACGATAACGACGAGCGAGCGCCGTTGAATCGCAGACCGAGCCCCATCACGGGTCGGCAACGAGCGGCGAACGCGAAACGGGGCACGCGGCTCACCGCCCACTTCCCAAATGGCACTCACCCGGCGTCCGCGTCACGCGAACTACGAACCACGACCCGTTCGAAGAACACGGCCAGCAACTGACGGTCGTACTTGTCGCCGCCGTTTTCGCTCATGATCTCCAACACCTTGGGCAGCGGCATCGCCTTGCGATACGGGCGGTGGGTCCGCAGCGCGTCGAAGACATCGGCGAGCTGCGTGATCTGACTGCCCAGGTGCGGCACGTAACCGGGCTTGACGTGGGGGTATCCGGTGCCGTCGCGGTGGATGTGGTGCTCGTAAGCGATGATCGGCGCGATCTCGGGGACGCCGGGAGTCTCGAAGAGGGTCTTCGCGCCGTCGATCGGGTGGTTCCGCATGACGCGGAGTTCGTGGTCTTCGAGCCGGCCGGTTTTGTTCAGCAGTTCGACGGGCGTGTGCTTCTTGCCCACGTCGTGGAGCAGCGCAGAGATGGTGATGTCCCGGACGACCGCCGCGTTGAGCCCGATCGCTTCGGCCAGGCCGGCCGCCATGATGCCGACGTTCACGGTGTGAATAAAGGTGTACTCGTCGTGCCGTTTGAGCTCGGCCATGGGCAGCATCGCGCCGGCCCCACCGCCGCGGACCGCGCCGGCGATCTGATCGACCAGGTGGGCCAGGGCGTCCGCGTCATCACCGAGGCCGTCTCCGCCGCCGCTCGCGACGCGGTTCCAGATCGGGGCAAACGACTCGGCGGAGGCCTGCGCGTCGTCCGCAGTCAGCAGCGAAGGAAAGTCCGCCGCGTCGGGGGCCGCGTGACGCGGGTTGCCCTGCAGAAACACCGGCGATACGCCGGACGAGGCGAGCCGCTGCGGGTCGGCATCCGGCGGGTCTTCGGCTAACCGCGAAAGGAATTCTCGAACCTGCTCCGCCGTCCATCCGGGGCGTAAGGTCAGGCCGTCGATGCCGCGCAAGGACAACGCGGCGAACAAGCCTTCGAGCAGCTTGGCGGAGTCCGGCAGGCGGACGCCCTCGCACACCACCCGGTCTTCCACGCGCAGCACCCGCAGGCTCGGCACCCCTTCCGCCGCGCGGCCTAACGCTTCGACGCCGGCCCGGACTTGGCTTTCAATCATCGCGTGCCCGGGCTCGTAGACCTGCCGGCCCAACAGCGCGGCCTGCAGCGCGAGCAGCCCGGCGTTGAGCGGCTCGAGGTACGAATCGGCTCGGAAGTCGTCGAGGGCGTTCATACGGCGGCTCCCAATACCGAACGGATCAGCGTCTCCGCAGTGGCGGCATCGGCGTGCTGACGGATCGCGGCGACCACCGGGTCGAGCGCCGGCTTGCGCTTGCCCCAGCGCAGCTGGTTGGCGTGGTGCAGCACGTCACGCAACACGGCGTGCCCGTTCGCGGGATGTTGGAGCAGCGCGCGAACGACACGATCCGTCAGCGCCGGGCCGGCCGATCGGCCGATCGTCTTGCCGGTCAGCAGCCGGCCAACCGCGGCGAGCGACGCGCGGTCGGTCTGATGCAGGAGCCGCTGGACCGCGGCCGACCGGACGTTCTCGTCGGGGTGCTGTAACAGGCCTTCGGCGGCGTCGGCCGGCCAGGTCGGACTCGCCTGCACCAACGCGGCGAACGCCTCGGCTCGACCCGCCGGGTCTTTCTGCGTAAGCGTCGATCCCAGCCAACGCGCCGCGGTCGCGAAGCTCAGCGGGGCCAGGCGACGCACCAGCGGCAAGCGACGCGCGGGCGCCTCGGCGATCAGCGCTTCGGCGATCGTGTTCAGCGGGCCGCCGAGGTTCCGCAGCGGCGGGGCCAACGCCGCGGCGTCGGCGTCGCTGGGTAGGTCCGCCAGGCGGCGGACGGCTTCGTGCAGCACGGACGTGTCGGCGTGCCGCAACACCGTCGCGGCGTCTTCGGGATCGGCCGACGCGTCGAGCAGCGCGCCGAGACGCCCGTCTTCGCGGATCGAGGCCTCTAGATCATTCAGCAACGCCCGGCAGGCGGCGAGCGTTTCGTCCGGACCGCCGCGGGCCAACCGGGCTTCCGCGGCCCGCGTGGCCTGAGCGATCGGGCGCAGCTGAGCCTGTTCCACGAAAGACGGCAGCCGGTGCCGGAGGTGCCGCCACGCTTCGGGCCCGGGCTCGTCGCCGCCGGCGGTGGCCATGTGCAACGCCAGGTCGAACGCGTGGCGGCGAACCGCATCGGGAGCGAACGCCTGCCGGACACGTTCGGAAAGCTTGCCGCCGAGGCCGACGCCGCCCGCGATTTCGTTGAGCCGCTGACGGTACGCCTCGGGCGTAAAATTGGCCGGGGCATGTTGATCCAATAGCTCCTGCAACGACGTCACCAACCCCGACGCGTCTGCCTCGTCGTCTTGGGTTTCGCCCGCTTCGGCCATGGTCCCGGCCAAAGACGCGAGCTTCTGGCACATCCGCAAAGACTCGCACGCCGCCTCGTTGAGCTGCCCGTCTAGGTTTTTGATCGCTTCGAGCACGGCGGCGAAGTCGCGCTCGCTCCCGCAGGACGACACCGGCTCGGAAACCGCGAGCCCGGGCGTCGCCGCAAGCATCCGTTTTCGAACTTCGGGGCTCACGGCTTCGAGCAGCCGGCCCAGCCGGTGCACGGTGTTGCGGGCGGCCCGCGTGGATGCCGCGTCGTTGGCCCCGCGCGCCGGGGAGGCGGTGGCGTCCACCGTGTCGCGGAGCGTCGCATACACCTCGCGGTGCAGGCCGTCCAGCGCATCTTCGGCCGAGGCTTCGACTTCGCTCCGCAGTCGCCCGGCCAGCGACGCGAACGCCTGTTCCCACTCCGCGTCGGCGGCCGTTGGGTCGAACGCGTCGTCGAACAGACTCCGCCAAGACCAATGCGAACCCCGCGCGTCGCCGGCGGACTCGCTGGTACGCAGCCGTTCGTAATGAAGCGGCTCGGCCTTCACCCCGCCGGACGTTTCGCGCTCGAGCTCCCGAAGGCATTCCGCCGATGGCGTGAACGCTGGCGAAAGCCAGGCCGTCGCCGCTTTGCGTAACGCCTCCGCGTCGAGTGATCGCGCGAAGGTCACCCGCCCCAGTTCCGCCGCGTGCCAGGCCTCGCTCAACGCCATGGCTTCCGCCGGCTCGGTAAAGCGGGCTTCCCCGTCGTAAAGCCGCCGGGGACCCACGCCCAAGGACAGCGTCTCACTTCCGCCGCACGCCTCGCGCAACGCCACGCACGCCGCGTCGGCCTGCTTCGCCACCAGCGGGTGCGCCGCCTCGTAGAGCTTCGCCGTCTCCAGAACACGCCCCAGCGCCGCCGCAAAAGCGACCACTTCCGCCCGAGCCGAAGCCTGATCCGGGAGGGCGTCCGACGACGTATCGAGATGTTCGGGTTGGGCGGGATTCATGAACCGTAGCGGAGCACGGCTCGTACCCCGCTACGGTGTGTATCGGCCGAATCTGATTCTGCTTTCGCTCGCCGCGTCCCGGCTCCGCTCACGGATCCGGCGGCATCTGCCAACCCCGACCGCCTTCTTCCCATAGCGGCGAGTGCGTCGGCGTAGCTTTGAGCCGCTCCTGCAACGACGCCAAGTGGTCCTCCAGCCCGGGCATCTTCGGGTGGATCTTCCGGGCCCGCCGATAATGTCGCAGCGCTTCGGGCAGCCGGCCCAGTTGCACACACGCGTGCCCCATCCCCGCCGTCGCGCCGAAGTGAGACGGCATCAGCGACACGCACTGCTCGCAGGCCCGGATCGACGCTTCGTACTCGCCCCGCAGGTAGTGCACGATCGCCAATTGATTCCGCGCCTCCGCGAATTCGGGGTCCAGGTCGATCGCGTCTTTCAGTTCGTATAACGCTTCGCCCAGCCGGTCTTCGCCCAGCAGCTCCACGCCCCGCGCAAAGGATTCGCACGCCGCCGGCTTGCCCAACCGGAACCAGATCGACCACAGGCCGTGCTCGGCCATCTCCACCACGTCCGGCTCTTCGTCCCACAACGCCCGCGCCAGCACGCTCACCGCCTCGGCCCCGCCGATCATCCCCAACGTCAACGCCGACACCTGCCGAACGTCCACCCGTGCGTGCCACAGCAGCTGCGCGATCTCTAGCGTGGTAAACCGCTTACGCACCGTCCGGGTCAGCTCTTCCACGTCGCCGCGTTGCAGCGGGGGCAGCGCCAGAGCCATGAATTGTTCGGCGAAATCGGGCATGGTGGCGCTCGAGGGCGGGCCGAAACGCGGTCTTTCGTCCTGCCGGCGTATCGGGGGATTCCGATGAGGCCTAATTAAAGGATAGGCGGGTCATGATTTTTCTCTCGGCTTTTTCTCGATCGGTCGTTTGGCCGGCGTCTTGCGGGCCGGCGTCCGGTAATTCCGGGTCATGCCGTCGCTGGGGTTTTCGGACGCGCCGGGCCGATGGTTCGAGCATGACGCTTGTGCACCCTCCGACCGTGGACCTGCTCGGCCCCGCCGCCGTTCCCGACGCCGACCGCCGGCGGTTCCGCCGTGTCCGGCTCGATCGGCCGATCAAGCTCCGCTGCGACGCCGACGCCCGCAGCCAGCACGCCGACTGCGTCGATGCTTCCGCGGGTGGCGTCCTGCTGCGGCTCCAAAGCGACCACCGCCTCGAGCCGGGCCAACGGCTCCGTGTCGGCATCCCGGCCGATGGACGCACCGCCTTGCTGCTCGCCGACGACCTCGTCGAAGCTACGGTGGTCCGCTGCCTCTCGCACGGTGACGCCCACTACCTCGCCGCCGCGTTCGACGTGCCGGTGTTCCTCGCCGACGCGGGTTGACCGTGCGTTGCATCTCGAACCAACCCATGAAGCCCGCGGTTTAATCCGCGGGCTGGTATTTGGTCTCTGCCCCGATCCATCGTGCGGCGGGCGAGGAAACCAACCGTTTCTGCATCCCTGGTCAAAGAACGCGACAGACCCAGCCGGCCGGAGAGATGTCCCTTCGGAAGCCTACGTCCTGCGGGCGTGGGCTTCCGCCCCGAAACACGACTACCCGTTCGAAACCCCCGCGCGTCCAGGCAAACGATTACCAACCCAAACCCAATTGAGCCCGGCGCACCGCCGGCCACGGACGCAACGCCAGCCAGCGTGTCCGCCGCCTCGGCTGCGTCTGCAACACCCGCCCCACGAAGCCCGGCAAGTCCGCGAAACACTTCCGCACCTTCGTCGGGTGGTTGCACTGGCTCGAGCGGTGCAGCAGCAGCACCTCGCGGAGGCGACCGAACGGGCCCCGCCGCGCGATCTCGACCACCGCGTCGCGGGCCTGCTCGTTGCTCAGGTGGCCGGAATCCGACAGGTTCCGCCGGTTGACAAAGGTTGGCCGAGCGCTACGGGTGGTCATGCCGTGGTCGTAGTTGCTCTCGATGCACAGCGCGTCCAAGCCCGCGAAGTGATCCAGAAGGCCACCCGGCACGTGGCCCAGGTCGGTCGCGAACCCGACGCTCAACCCCGCGCCGTCGAAGCGGAACGCGCTCGTGCCTTGCCGATCGTGCTGACAGCGCATCGGCCGCGCGGTCACCCCCGGCAGCACGCGCAGCTGGTCGCCGTCGTCGAACGCGTGGACCAAGCCGGCGTCGAGCAGACACCAGGCGTCGCGGCAGCGTTCGAGTTCCGGCACGTGCCAGCGATGACAGAACACACGGACCCCCAAATCGCCCAGCAGCGAACACCAGCGCGGCTTGAAGTGGTCCCGGTCGAAGTGGGTGACGCAGAGCGTCCGGACCTGCGTAAGGTCGAGGCCGGCCTGGGCCATCCGAGTCGCCACCGTGCGCGGCCCAAACCCCGCGTCGATCAGGCACGCCTCGTCCGCGCCGTCGCGGGAGGCCCGCCGCAGCAGCGTGGCGTTGCCCCCCGACCCCGAGCCCAGGTTGCACAACGACAGCACCGGGCGCACCGGGAGCATCGGACGCCCAACTCGGCGGCCCGGCGTTGCGGATCGCAGCGGTTCGGACGTTTCGGGTTGTGCCGACTGGGTAAACAGCTCGGGACGTTCGGCTTGCCGCATGGGCCTCCTTGCCCGTTTGCCTTGAAAAGACAGGAAAAACGGCCGTGCGCTTGCGAAATTAAAAGGGATCCAATCGCAGCGTTCAGTGTATCCACGGGAAGGCCCGCTTTGCCAAGACGAATCGCTCAACATCTTGTCGCCGCCGCCAGCCTGCTGGCGTTCGCCGCCGTTTCGGGCGGGTGCATGGGCACGCCGACCGAGCTCGTGCTGGTCGAGCCGACGTACGTCTTGGAACACGTGGCCGACGCCGACGCCAAGACACAGGCGAGCTGGCCGGTGATCGCCGAGGGCGACGCGCTGGTCAACGCGGCGGAGCGGCGTCGCGGGTACGTCGCCGAATTGGCCTATTTGCCGCAGTAAGCCGACGACGGTCCGAAAGACGACGCGGGAGTTAGGCGTCGCGCGATTCGAGCGCGGCGAGCCGGTGTTCCAGGTGCCGCACACGCTCGGCCAGGTCGGGCAGCCGGCGTTGCTGCAGGACCGCTCGCTTCATCGCGGTCAGAGGCTGCGCGGGCATGCCGCCCCATTCCTGCCCCGCCGGGACGTCGTGCATGACTTTTGAGCCCGCGGCCAGCTTCGCGCCGTCGCCGATGGTGAGGTGGCCGGCGACGCCGGCTTGCCCACCCATCACCACGTAGGCGCCGGTGGTGACGCTGCCCGCCAAGCCGACGCCGGCGACGTACAGGTTGTGCGGCCCGACCCGACAGCCGTGCCCGATGACGACGTGGTTGCTGAACTTCGTGCCGCGGCCGATGACCGTGGAGCCGAGCGTCGCGCGGTCGACGGCGCAAGACGCGCCCATCTCGACGTCGTCCTCGATCACGGCGTTGCCGGGGTTAGGCAGCTTGTGATGTTGGACTTCGTCGCCGCCGGGGGCTTGCGACGTGGCGTAACCGAAGCCGTCTTGGCCGATCACGGTGTTCGCGTGCAGCACGACGCGTTTGCCCAGGACGCAGCCGTCGTACACGCACACGCCCGGGTGCAGCACGCAGTCGTCGCCGATCACGGCGTGCTTGCCGACGTGCACGCCGGGGTACAGGATCACGCGGTTGCCCAGGCGGGCGTGCCGCGCAACGTACGCGCCCGGACGGATCGTGCACAGCTCGCCGACCTCGGCCGTGTCGTCGACGTACGCCTCGACCGCGATGCCCACCGGGGGCAGCGGGCGGAAGCCGTGCAGTTCGATCATTACTTGGCGGAACGCGAAATACGGATCGTCGTGCACCCAGCAGGCACGGCCGGGCAAGCGATCACTCAGGTCGGGCGGCAGCACCACGCAGCCCGCCCGCGATTCGCCGAGCACGCCGATGTACTTGCGGTTGGCCAAGAACGACAAGTCGCTGGGCCCGGCCTCTTCGAGCGTCGCGCAGCCGGTGAGCCGCAGCTCGGCGTCGCCTTGGAACGCGCCGCCGTGCCGCTGCACCAAAGCGGCGAGCGTGACCACGGTCGGGTTGACGGGGGCGGCGGGCCCGGACATCGCCCCAAGATAACCGGCAAAATCTCGTGCATAACTCAAGCTCTTGCTTTAGGATCGATTTGACGCCAGAACCGCCTGCCGCGGCGTCGCCGGTCCGACCCGCATGCAACTGCTCCCCTATCCGAAGACGCCCGGCTACGACGAACTCGTCGACCCCACCGGCCGACCCCGTCCCAGCGCGGCGATGCTGTCGCAGCGTCTGGGCCAGATGGACGCCGACGAAATCATCACCCGCCAGTCCGCGGCCGAAGCCGCGCTCTTCGAAGCCGGCGCGACGTTCAGCGTCTACGGCGAAAACGAAACCAACGAACGCATCATCCCCTTCGACATCATCCCCCGCATCCTGACGGGTCAAGAATGGGACGACCTCGAAGCCGGCCTGACGCAACGCATCGAGGCGTTGAACCTGTTCGTCGCCGACATGTACGGCGGCCGCAAAATCATCCGCGACGGCGTCATCCCCGAGCAGTTCGTCGAGCTCAACCAACCCACCTGGAAGGCCTGCCAGGGTATCACGCCCCCCCGCGGTGTGTACTGCCACATCTCAGGGATCGACCTGGTCCGTGACGGCGAAGGAGATTTCCGCGTCCTCGAAGACAACCTCCGCTGCCCCTCGGGCGTGTCGTACGTCCTCGAAAACCGCCGCGTGCTCAAGCAGACCCTGCCCCGCGTGTTCGATCGCCTGAACATCCGCAGCATCGACGACTACCCCGAGCAGTTGCTCACCACCCTTCAGGCCATGGCCCCCGACGCGATCGACCGGCCGCGCGTCGTCGTGCTCACGCCGGGCATCTACAACTCCGCCTACTTCGAGCATGCGTATCTCGCGCAGCAAATGGGCGTACCGCTGGTGCAGAACACCGATCTGGTCGTGCACGAAGGCTACGTTCAGATGCGCACCACCGCGGGCCTCGCGCGGGTCGACGTGATCTACCGCCGGATCGACGACGCCTTCCTCGATCCCACCGTCTTCCGCGAAGACTCGCTGCTGGGCGTGCCGGGGATCATGGGCGTGTACGCCTCCGGCAAGGTCGCGCTGGCCAACGCCCCGGGCACCGGCATCGCCGACAACAAGGTGATCTACGCCTTCGTGCCGGACATGATCCGCTACTACCTCCGCGAAGACCCCAAGCTGCTCAACGTCGACACGTTCCTGTGCGCCCGCGACGCCGACCGCCAACACGTCTTGGAAAACCTCGACCACCTCGTCATCAAACCCGCCCACGAGGCCGGCGGCAAGGGCATCGTGATCGGCCCGCACGCGACCCGGCAACAACGCGCCGACTGCGCGGACCAGATCAAGGCCGACCCCGACAACTTCATAGCCCAGCCCGTGCTCCGGCTCTCCACCTCGCCGACCATCTGCGGCGACGCCATCGCTCCCCGCCACGTCGACCTTCGCCCCTACATCCTCATGCGCCCCGACAAGGTGCACATCATCCCCGGCGGCCTCACCCGCGTCGCGCTCCGCGAAGGCTCGCTCATCGTCAACTCTTCCCAAGGCGGCGGCACCAAGGACACCTGGGTCGTCGACGCCCCCGGCCGAGCCACCCAACCTCAATCCGAAACCGCCGACGACACTCCCGTCTACGCGCAGACTCAAGCCCAAATCCTCGCGCAAAGCCCGGCGCCGCGGCGCGAAACCAGCCCCCAGGACGCCGACTCGTGACCACCCCCAACGTCATGCTCTCGCGCGTCGCCAACGCCATCTACTGGATGTCGCGCTATGTCGAACGCGCCGAGAACACCGCGCGCTTCATCGACGTCAACCTCCAGCTCACCCTCGACCGCTCGCCCGTGGTCTCGCCCCAGTGGATGCCGCTGGTCAACACCACCGGTGACGACCAGACTTTCATCGAGCGTCACCAAACCGACGACCGCGACGCCGTACTCGAGTTCCTCACCCTCGACCCCGACAACCCCAACTCGATCTTTGCCTGCGCCGCCGTCGCCCGAGAAAACGCCCGCACCGTGCGTGAGACGATCACCACCGAAATGTGGGAGCAGGTCAACGAGCTCTACCACCTGCTGAAAAACGCCCGCGCCACCCAGCTCAACCACCACTTCTTCCGCAACGTCAAGCGTTGCGCCATGCTCTTCAACGCCGTGACCGACTCGGCCATGTCCCGCGCGATCGGCTGGGACTTCGCCCAGCTCGGCCGGATGATCGAACGCGCCGACAAGACCTCCCGTATCCTCGACGTCAAGTACTTCCTGCTCCTGCCCTCCAAGGACGACGTGGGTACCACCCTCGACGTCATCCAATGGCGGGCCCTACTGGCCTCCGTCGACGCCCTGGAGATGTACCGACAGCAATACGGCACGATCAACCCCACTCATGTCGCCGACTTCCTGATGTTCAACGGCGACTTCCCCCGCGCCCTGGCCTACTGCCTCTACCGCGCCCAACACGCCCTCAACAAGGTCCTCCCCGGGCCCGACGCCCTCGACGCCTACCTCGCCGGCCAAGACGCCCAACGCCGGCTCGGCCGGCTCGTCAGCGAGGTCCAGTACGGCCGGGCCGACGAAGTCATCGCCGCCGGCCTGCACGAATACCTCGACGAGTTTCAAACCAAGCTCAACGCCTGCGACGACGCCATCCACGCCGCCTTCTTCCAACCGCGCCTGCTCGAAGCGTCGGCCTGACGCTCGCAAACCCCTACGGGCTTCTCCCGGCGGACCATCCCTGAATTTGGTCAAGGTTTGATGCGTCTGCGACGCGGCGTTCGACGCACGCGGTTCCCGCTGGATACTAAGGGTCCGGGTTTCGGTCTTGTCTCACGTTTCATTCGTTGCCACAGCAAAACCAGGAGAGAGCGATGCGTCATCCCGCCGTCCTTGCCGCCGCGCTCGGCGTCGCCGCCGCAACACCGACCCAAGCCGCCCCGGCCTTTACCGTCCGGGACATCACGCCCGACGGCTACGCCACCGGTACCGCCTACGACGTCAACGCCAGCGGCGACGCGGTCGGCGTCGCCGAGAACGGCCCGGCCGGCAAGGTCTTCTTCTTCTACGACCACAGCGAAGGCACCTCCACCGTCATCGGCGCCGGCACCGTCGTCCCCCGCGGCACCATCGTCGGCACTGGCTTCCGCGGCGCGGCCATCAACGACGACGGCCTCATCGCCGGCACCGCCCGCTTCCTCGGCGGCGCCACCGAGTCCCGTGGCTTCGTCTACTCCGGGGGAACCGCCGGCGCTTTCACCAGCCTCGGCACCCTCCCGGGCGCGACGCCCTCGGGCATCCGCCCCGCTTCCGACGCCGTCGATCTCAACGCCACCGGCTTCATCACCGGCACCGCCACCTCCGGCGCCGGCACCACGCCCCAGGAAGCCGACAACATCGACGTGTACCTCAACACCGCCGCCCCGCTGACGGACCTCGACGGCGACACCACCGTCGCCACCCGCGGCGACTTCGGCCGCGCGGTCAACGACGCCGGCCTCGTCGGCGGGCAAAGCAGCGCCGCGAAGGCCGCGCTGTTCAGCGGCGCGACCATCACGCTCCCGCTCGCCGGCACCGCGCACGACGCCGACGCGTCCGTCGTCTTCGACCTCAACGACAACGGCGACGTGCTCATCGAAAACCTTACCGACACCGATGCCTTGCTCTACGACTCCGACGCTGGCACCGTCACCGCCATCCCGCAGATCGGCACCGGCAACCGCATGTTCCCCAAAGCGCTCAACGCCGGCGGCGACGCCGTCGGACAGGGCGACCGCACCACCGGCACCAGCGGCCAGGCCCGCGGCTGGCTCTACGACGCCAGCGAAAGCACCTCCTACATCCTCGAAGACCAAACCACCCTCGCCGGCACCGGCGACGACACGCTCGGCGACTGGGAAGAACTCAACACCGCCTGGGGGATCAACGCCTCGGGCTGGATCGTCGGCCAGGGCAAACGCCGCTTTACCGGCAACGCGTTCCCCAATAACCGCGCCTACCTGCTCATCCCCGAGACGATCACGCCTCCGCAAACCGGCGACTACAACGACTCGGGCCTGGTCGAACAAGGCGACCTCAATCTCGTGCTCAACAACTGGGGCTCGGACACCACGATCGACGGCGTGCCCGACGGCTGGGTCAACGACCTGCCGGCCGGCATCGTCGACCAGGCTGAGCTGAACAAGGTGCTCAACAACTGGGGGGCGGGATCGGGTTCCTTGGTGTCGGGGCGAACCGTGCCGGAGCCTGTGGGGGTCGCCGCCGCGGCGTTCGCACTGGCCGGGTGCGGCCGGCGCGGCCGATCCGAACTGCCAAACTGACATCGCGAACCGCCGTCCGTTCCCGGCGCGACAGGAAACGGAGCCTCTGCCGGATCGGAACTGACCATAAATCATTGCCAAAAAACATTTTGAGAAACACCCCCACATCCTCCCGCCTTGGCCCCGGCTTTGCATCGCCCCAGCCGCGATGCCGATCCCGCGCCCGCATGACGCCGACGATCTGTTCCAGCAAGAGCTGGACGCCGGCCGCGCCGCGCCGCCGCCTCGCCCCAATCCCCGGCTCCAAGTCCTCCTGACCCAGGACCGCGACCACCCCGACGAGCACTGGACCCGCCAACTCCCCCGCCTGCTCGCCCCGCTTGGTGTCGACGCCCGCCTCGCCGCCGACGCCGACGAGGCCGTCCACGTCACCCGCACCGTCCGCGTCCACGCCGCGATCATCGACCTCGCCACGCCCCCGGGTTCCGCCAACCAACAACTCGAGCCTCCCGCCTCGGGCCTCTGGCTGCTCGAGGTCCTCCGCCGGCTCGACGACACCCCGCCCACCCTCGTCGTCAACGCCCCCGCCCCGCCCAAACAGGCCCAACGGCTCCTCAACGAGGCCCTCCGCCTCGGCGCTTTCGCCGTCGTCAACCGCCCCGTACAGCTCAACACGCTGCTGGGCGCGATCCAACGCATCCTCCAACGCCACCACCAAAACCACTGGCCCCAGTCTTGAACTCCCCGGACGGGTCGCTTCAGCGACCAGTCCATGTCCCCAACCAACACCCTTTTTCTACAGGAGCCCTGCCCCCATGAAACTCAAGCCCCTCGGCGACAAGATCCTCGTCCAACGCCTCGAAGCCGAAGAGAAAACCGCTTCGGGCATCTTCCTCCCCGAGTCCGCCAAGGAAAAACCGCAGCAGGCCAAGGTCGTCCGCGTCGGCACCGGCAAGGTCACCGAAGACGGCAAGACCCTCGACTTCCAGGTCAAGGAAGGCGACACCATCCTCCTCTCCAAGTGGGGCGGCACCGAAGTCAAGCTCGACGGCCAGGACTACATCGTTATGTCCGAAGACGAAGTCCTCGCCGTGGTTGGCTAACGCCAACCGAGTGGCCAGTGGCGTGTGTCCAGTGGCCAGTTAACACGAATTCCCAACTGTTCTTCCGCGGCGTAAGCCGCACCCCTTTTCTTCACTAGCCACTGGCCACTAACCACTAGCCACTGGCTCCGTAGGAGCCCCACCCCATGCCCGCCAAGAGCATCAAATTCGACAACGACGCACGCCAGGCCATCCTCGCCGGCGTCCAGAAACTCGCCAAGGCCGTCAAGACCACCCTCGGCCCCTCCGGCCGCGTCGTCGTCATCGAAAAGTCCTTCGGCTCGCCCACCGTCACCAAGGACGGCGTGACCGTCGCCAAGGAAATCGAAGTCGAAGACGCCGTCCAAAACATCGGCGCTCAAATGGTCAAGGAAGTCTCGTCCCGCGCTTCCAAGGACGCCGGCGACGGCACCACCACCGCCACCGTCTACGCCGAGGCCATCTTCGCCGAAGGCCTCAAAAACATCACCGCCGGCGCCAACGCCAACCAGATCAAGCGCGGCATCGATAAAGCGGTTGCCGGCTTGGTCGAACAGCTCGCCAAGGACTCCAAGAAGGTCTCCAACTCCAGCGAGATCAGCCAAGTCGGCTCCTGCGCCGCCAACCACGACGAGCAGATCGGCAACATCATCGCCGAGGCCATGGACAAGGTCGGCAAGGACGGCGTCATCACCGTCGAAGAAGGCAAGTCCCTCGACACCAACGTCGAACTCGTCGAAGGCATGCAGTTCGACAAGGGCTACCTCAGCCCGCACTTCGCCACCGACCAGTCGCGCATGGAGGCTGTCCTCGAAGACGCCTACGTGCTCGTCCACGAGAAGAAGATTTCCAATGCGAAGGACCTCATCCCGATCTTGGGCAAGGTCGCGGAAAGCGGTCGCGCGCTCGTGATCATCGCCGAGGACATCGACGGCGAAGCCCTCGCGACCCTCGTGGTCAACCGCCTCCGCGGCGTGCTGAAGATCGCCGCCGTCAAGGCCCCCGGCTTCGGTGACCGCCGCAAGGCCATGATGGAAGACATCGCCGTCCTCACCGGCGGCCGCGCCATCATGGAAGAGCTCGGCATCGACCTCGAGAAGCTCGAGCTCGCCGACCTCGGCCGCGCCAAGAAGATCGTCATCGACAAGGACAACACCACCCTCATCGAAGGCGCCGGCAAGACCGCCGACATCAAGGGCCGGATCAACAGCATCCGCAACCAGATCGACAACACCACCAGCGACTACGACCGCGAGAAGCTCCAGGAGCGCCTCGCCAAGCTCGCCGGCGGCGTGGCCCAGATCAACGTCGGCGCCGCGACCGAGTCCGAGATGAAGGAAAAGAAGGCCCGCGTCGAAGACGCCATGCACGCCGCCCGCGCGGCCGTCGAAGAAGGCATCCTCCCCGGCGGCGGCTCGGCCATCCTCCGCGCCCGCAAAGCCCTGGCCAAGATCGACACCGTCGGCGACGAGTCCATCGGCGTCGACATCGTCAAGCGCGCCGTCTCCGCCCCCATCAAGCAGATCGCCGCCAACGCCGGCTACGACGGCTCGGTCGTCTGCAAGGAAGTCGAAGACGGCAAGGGCGCCAACCTCGGCTTCAACGCCATCTCCGGCGAATACACCGACCTGATCAAGGACGGCATCCTCGTCCCCACCAAGGTCGAACGCATCGCCCTGCAGAACGCCGCCAGCATCGCCGGCCTCCTGCTCACCACCGATGCCGTCATTACCGAGATCAAGGAAAAGAAGGCCGCGCCCGCGGGCGGTGGTATGGACGACATGGATTACTGAACACGAACGATTCCGGGTACACCTCGAAGTGACCTATACCACGGCAGGACCGCGAATGCGGTCCTGCCGTTTTCTCATTGCGATCACGGGTACACATCGATCCGGATGCACCGCTTAATTCGAGCCTTCGTATCTCGGAGTGACGGATGCGTCGGCATTTCCAGCATCAGCACCCAAGTTCTGCATGAGCTTCTAATTCTGTCGAGTTACGGGAATGTGGATGCGAAGAAAGCCACGCGAGACCGATCACGGTCGAAGACGCCTTCGCCATCAGGGATGTTAAAGGTGTAGCCGCTGACCACCCAACGCGTGTCCGCTTCGAGCCAGATCGGCTTGAAGTACGGGACGGGTTCCGTGATATCCGTGAACGTCCAATCTCTGGACTGACACAACTCGACGAATAGCCGTTCTTCCAACGCGAACTCGGCCTCGCACCCGCCCCAATCGACGAAAAATGTGACATCCTGTGCGGCTTCGGGGATATTGAGGCGGTCCCAAAGCACTCGATTCGCAACTTGCGAAGTGGTATTGCTGCCGCGCGACGGGTAATAGCTTTGGTAAACCACGACAACAGCCAACAGCAGACTCGGCGCAATAATCACCAGAAGAAAATGAAGAATGTTTCGAAGCCTTAACATCGATCAACCTCACACGCACAAGCAAGCAACAAAGTTCGATCAAACGCGGCAAAGCCGGTAATTCAGTCCAGTATCGATACCTTTTCTCGTGTGCCAAACCTCGCCGCGGGTGAGGTGTGGCAACCCGAAAGGTCCAACCATCCCGATCATGATCCGCACGATCGAACAAGCCCGGCGGTACGTGCTCCGCGTGAAGCTGGGCACGGCGATGGGCGCGAAGCACGGTCCGCCCCCATCGCGATGAGTCAGGGCAACAGGCGGGCGTGGGGGTCGTGGCGTTGGCGGTCGAGCCAGAGGTGGAGCTGCTCGTCGTTGCGGAAGGCGTGGCCGTCGATTACGTCGTGGAAGCCGCGGGACCAGGCGTTGCCCGCGAGGCCGCCGATGTCCCCGCCGGTGGTGCCGCGGGGGCCGACGAGGGTGAAGAACCCGCCGTCGACCCAGCCGCGGTCGTAGTTCTCCCGGGCGATGGGCCAGGCCTGCTCGTCGGTGAGTTTGGTGATCGGCGCGTTGAGCGCGGGCTGGTCCGGATCGCCCGGGGCCGTGCAGCCGGACACGGCGACGAGCGTCGCGGCCACGAGGCCGACCAAGCAACGCGACGGGCGGACGGGGACGGAGACATTCATGAGCGAACCCTCGCGAAAAAAGGACGACTAAGAATAGGCGCGGTCCGAAAACGAGCCGCGACCGTGAGGGAGCGGGCTTCTTTGGCGGCCGGGGGGCGCCCCAACCCCGCGGCGCGGGGGGGGGCCCCCCAACAACCCACCAAAACCAACAATAAAAACAACAAACAAAA
>JBCDDH010000062.1:0-22717 GCA_039180415.1 Planctomycetota bacterium
CGGTGGCGGTTTGGTCGGCCAGGGCGTTGTCGACGGTGGGCGCGTCGTTGGTGTTGTCGACGGTCAATGTGAATTCGTCGGCTATCGATTCGCCGCTTCCGTCGGTTGCGGTGACGCGGAGATCGATGGAGCCGACGTCGCCGTTGTCGGGGGTTCCGGAGAAGGTTCGGGTGGTGTCGTCGAAGGAGAGCCACGCGGGCAGGGGATCACCGTTGGCGAGCGTGGCGGTGTAGGTCAGCGTGTCGCCGTGGATGGCGTCGGCGTCGGCGAAGGCGTCGGCGGGGACCTGGTACGTGAAGGGGCTGTCTGCAGTGGCGGTTTGATCGGCCAGCGTATTTTCGACGGTGGGCGCGTCGTTGAAATCCTCGTCGTTGGTGTAGAAGGTTTGGTCGGCGAAGCGGAAGCGTTCGACGTCGGTGAGCGTGTCGGTGCCGTCGCGGTCGGCGACCGAGTCGGCGACAGTGAAGGTGCCGTCGGGGTTCTTGGTGATCGTGTAGTCCGCGGCGTCGCCGGTGAAGATGGCGGTGTCGGTGTCGAGCCCGCCGTCGATCGTGTCGTCGCCGCCGCCGCCGGTGAGGGTGTCGCGGCCGCGGGTGTTTTCCCAGATTCTGAGGTTGTCGATACCGTAGCCTTCGGTCCCGCCGTCGCCGTCCAGGTCGGCGCCCATGCCGATGCGGACGTTCGTGTCGTTGCCCGTAACGGTGAGCTCGATCGCGAAGCGGATGTCCTGGTTGCTGTCGATCCCGCCGTCCTCGTATGCCATGTGCGAGATGTCGGCGACGGTGACCTGCCATTCGACGCCGCCGGTGGTCCCGGTGATGACGTCGCCGACGCTGTAGTTTTCCTTCGGCAGCAGCTCGATCGTCAGGTTGTCGTTGATGAACAGGTTGGTGTTTTCGCCGGCCTCGATCCCGTCGAACTGCAGGTAGTCCAGCGTGATCCGGGTGAAGTCCTGTTCGCCGGAGAGCGCGAAGTCTTTGAAGACCTTTTGAAAGTCGCCGTTGTGGCGGTGCCGGCCGAGGAACTCGTCGATCGCGCCGCCGTTGTCGGTCGTGCGGTTGGCGTCGGCGTCGAAGGCCGGGTTGTGGCTGCGCCAGCCCGACGTGCCGCCGGTGAAGTCGTCGGCGTGCACCAGCTTCAGGCCGTCGCCGGTGAGCGTGTCGCCGTCGCCGCTTCCGATGAGCACGTCGTCGCCCGCGCCGCCCTCGAGCGTGTCCCCGACGGGTTCGCTGGCGTAGACCTCGACGTTGCCCAGGTGCGGGCCCTGCGTGCCGGGCGTGGTGCTGGCGAAGGTCAGGGTCGTGGTCGTGTCGGTCGCGGTAAAGGTCATCGACTGGCCGGTCCACCCCAGATTGCTCTTAGTCCAGGTGCCGTCGTAGGTGAGGGTGTGGGATTCGGTCGTGTCGCCCGCCGAGACGTCGAGCGTGCGGTCGTACGTGGTCCCGCCGTAGGCGTAGGCCCCGAACTGGTACTCGATCGTGTACGTTTGACCGACTTCCGTGGCGAAGGTTTGGGAGATCGTGCCCGGAGCGCTGCTGCCGTTCAGGTCGATCGGCTTGCCGCCGCCCGGCGGGGTCTCATAAGAACCGCCTCGTACCTGGATGTCCCCGTCTTCGACCGTCCAGGCCCCGAAAGTATCGCCGGCCGAGAAGTTGTTCCCGCCGCCCATGTCGAAGTTGCCGCCGGTGATCAGGTTCGACGGCTCGGGGGTTTCGAATTCCAGGCGGAAGTCGCCGAAGCCGTACGACTCGTCACCGGTGTGGCCGCTGAGCGTGGACCCGAAACCTAGGCGGAGGTCGTCGCCGGGGTTGTTGACGGTGATGGTCATCTCGGCCCGCTTGTCTTGCCACCACGCATCGGATTGATATCGGCCGGCCGCGTGCGAGTCCTCCTTGAGCTCCATCGACCACGTCACGTCGCCGTTGCTGCCGGACCAGACGTGGCCCACGGACTGACCGAGGAAGGCGAAGTCGTCGAGCTTGACCCCGTCGATGAAGACCTGGATCGCCTCGCCGCCGTCGTGGGAGTCGATCGCCCAGAGGTCGAACGTGAAGGTCGCCGACTCGGCCGAGGGGTGAACGGGGAAGGTGCGGGTCACGTCTTCCGCGCCGCCCGAGCCGCCGAACAATCCGAGGATCAGGCTGCCGTCCGCGACCATGTGAACCTGCTGATGGCTCCAGTCTTCCGACGGGTTCGTGAAGTCGTCTTCGACGACCAGGGCGGTCTGCTGGGCGAAGTGGGCGGCGGCCAGGGCCTCTTCTGTCGTGAGCACGGGTTCTTCGACCGTGCCGATCTCGAGATTGCCGATGCCGTATGACTCGTCGCTCAACGCGCCGTTCAGCGTCGAGCCGAAGCCCAGTTGGAAGGAGTCGGAGCTCGCGGTGAATTCCAATTCCACCCGGAAGCTCTGGTCTTGCCAGCTCGCACCCGTCACGTCCTCGATCGGCGACGTGGGGGTGATGGTGTATTGCACGCCGTGGGCTTCGCCGCTGCTCGACGTGCCGGCGATGACGTACAAGAACTGCTCGGACATCACCTCGTTGCCGTCGACGAACACCTTGAATTGTTCGTTGTCCCAGGAGTCGATGCGGTGGAAGTCGAACGCGACGTACACCGTGTCGCCGCTCTCGCCGACGTCGAACGTTTTGCTCACCGCTTCGGCGCCGCCGCTGCCGCCGAAGCGTCCGAGCATCGAGCCCAGCGTCGGATCGGTTTCGGTGGTGTTGTCGGACCAGCCGGTCGCGCCGGACGAGAAGTCCTCCGTCACCACCGGGGTGTACGTGCGTTCGGTGGGTTGTGACCCGTCGGCCACCAGCGTGTCGTCGCCGTCGCCGCCGGTCAGCGTGTCGCCGCCGAGCCCGCCGAACAGCGTGTCGTCGCCGTCGCCGCCGTCGGCGAGGTTCGCCAGCTCGTCGCCGAGGTACAGGTCGTCGCCGGCGGTCGCATCGGCGACCGGGTCGCCGGTGTCCGCGTCGACCCACGACGCCGAGAGCAGGATGCGCTGCTCGAGCGTCTCGGGCTTGAGCTTCGCCCGGCCGCCGTCTTGTCGCTGCTGCTTCTTCGCCGCGGCCCGCTCCGCCCGTTTGGCGGCGCGGCGTTCCCGGCGGGTCGGCTTGCGGTCGGGTTGGGGCGTCGGGTCGTCGTGGCTCATGGGGCGTCCTCCCTGGGTCGGCGCGGACCGCGGGCCGCCGTCGTGGTTCGACGGAAGCCATGCCTTGGCATCGGGGTTTTCAGGGGCTGTCGTCGGGAACCCCGGGCCCGTTTAGAGAAGGCCCGTCGCCCGAGTTGGGTCTATAACGGCCGGGAAGCCTGGGGGGTAAACCGTCGACGGACCCACGCTTCTCGGACCCACCCGTTCAACGCAGCGGCCCGCGCTCAAAGCCCTCCCGCACCCGGTTCGCGGCCGCCAGCCACGCGCCGTCCCGCTTCCAGAACTTCACCAGTTGGCTCCGCGAGACGTCCAACGCCTCGGCCGCCGCGCCGTCGTCGCCCGCTCGTTCGACCAGGGCGTCCAGCGACTCGGCCAACACCGCGGGCAATCGGTGGTGCGACGCGTTGACCGCGATCCGGCCGCCGCGGCAACGCTCTTGCCACAAGACGCTGGGCGAATCCCACGCTGTCCGCACGGCCAGCGCGAGCTTCACCCGCAGTCGGAACACCGCCGCCGCGTGGTTATCCGCCTGTCTCCGCCGCTCGCTCGCCTCGGCCGTGACGCCGGACGCTCGGTGCGTGATACGGACCGCTGTCTCGACCTTGTTGCGGTGTTGACCTCCGGGTCCGCTGCGCCGGCCGCGCCACGTGTCGCATCCATCGAGCAGCTCGGCTTCCGAGAGGCTCGCCGGATGCGGTTCGTTGGATTCCGGGGGGCAAGCCATGCCGGTATTGTGCCGATCCCTCCGGAACCCGTCCGACGGACGCCGCACGCCATGACCGATTTGCCCGAACCCCCCGCGACGCTCACCCGGCTCCAGAAGCTCGACGCGTTCATGGCCGCCAACCCTTGGCACCCGCGCGTCGTGCCGTACTTCGTGTTCATCGTCGGGCTGGCGGTCACCGGCTTCATCCCCGGCGACCGCGCCGCGGCGCTGGCGTACCTGCCGGTTTATCTGGCGATCAACGCGATCATCCTCTGGCTGCTCTGGCGGTACCGCAAGCTCACGCCCGAGCTGAACCTCAAGTTCCACTGGACCGTGATCCCGTCGGCGATTTTCCTGACCGCCGCTTGGGTCGGGTTAGGCTATGCCTGGAACCTGATCTTCAGCGGCCACACGATCCCGCCGGACTATCAAGCCCAAACGCCTTACGTCCCGCCGGCCGAGGCGGCGCCGTTTGGCGAGCTATATCTCGTCGCGCCCGCGCTGTTCTGGGTTACGTTCGCCGCCCGCGGGTTGGGCATGTCGATCACCGTCGCGCTGTTCGAGGAGTTGTTTGTGCGTTCGGCGCTGCTGCGCGGGTTTCACCGCTGGAAAGCGACGCAGCTCGGGCTGATGCAGGTCGCCGCGGACCTGCCCGCGGTGGGTGACATGGTGGCGACCAAGCCGAAGTTCATCGACGCCCAGAAGCAGCCCGCCGCGTTCACCAAGCAGTTCACCGAAACGCCGCTGGGCGCGGTGACCGTCTTCGCGACGTTTGCGTCGACGCTGATCTTCATGCTTGCCCACCTGCCGCGCGACTGGGCGGGCTGCGTCGCCTGCGGCGTCGTGTGGTGCTGGATGGTCTGGTACACGAACCGCGAATCGTTGCCGGTCGAGAAGCGAAAAGGCCTGGGGCCGGTCATCTGGTCGCACGGGCTGGTGAACGCTGCGCTGTGGGGGTACACCATCACGACGGGGGATTGGCAGTTCCTTTGAAACGCCGCGTCTCCGCGCTACGGCTCCACGCGCCAAAGCCATTTATCCGGGGTTAGCGGTCCTCCTTCGGAAGCCCGCGTTTACTGAGCGTGGACTATTGCGTTCGAGACGCGAACCGCAGTTGCAGCCAGAGGCACGCGGCGATCCAGACGGCGAACGCGTTGTGTACCAAGGTGTGCGTGTTGAAGTCTGGCGAGATGTACGGCACCCACGACATAGCGCCGGTCAGGTGAGCGATCGTCCACGCCACGGCGATCCAACACGCGAGCCAACGCGCGGCGGCGTAGATCAGGCCGGTCATCAGCAGGCCGTAGATCAATCCGGCCGCGGCGAACGCGAGCGGGTGCCAGGCGAGCCACCACTGCCCGACGGGGTTGGCTTCGCGGTGGGCGGTGTAGTCGCCTTGCCAGTACGCGTCGGGCTGGCCGAGCAGCGTGAAGCCCAGGTCGGCGACGAAGGCGGCCCACGGCATGGCCATGAGCGGGCCGCGCCGCTCGCCGGGCGTTCGCAAGAACCAACGAAGCGAGCGCTTCATCGCTTGTAGAACGGCAGCGCAACCACCGTCGCGTCGGCGTAGGTCGCACCGACGGCGACTTGGAGCGTGTCGCCGACGCCAACCGAATCCCGGGGCACGTAAGCCATGGCGATGGGGTGGCCGAGCGTGGGCGAGGTGCAGCCGGAGGTGACGGAGCCGATCGATTGGTCGGCCTTCATCACGTCGGCGTCTTGGCGGGGCGTGCGTTTGCCGTCGATGTGCAAACCGATGAGTTGCCGGGGCGGGGCGTCGGCGATTTTCTCGAGCGCGTCTTGGCCGATAAAGCGCGGGACGGGCGGCTGGCCTTCGACGGCTTCGTGCTTGTGGAGGGAGACGGCGAAGCTCAGGCCGGCGCTCAAGGGATCGAGGTCTTCGGAGAGCTCGTGGCCGTAGAGCGGCATGCCGGCTTCGAGGCGGAGCGAGTCGCGGGCGCCCAGGCCGGCGGGCTTGATGACCGCGTCGTCGGCCGAGGCGTCCTTGAGCAAGAGCTTGACGGCCATACCGGCCATGTTCGCGCCCATCATGATCTCGACGCCGTCCTCGCCGGTGTACCCGGTGCGGGAGACGGTCATCTTGAGGATCATCAAGTTTTTCAAGGTGAATCGGTAGTTGCCCAGCGTGGGGATTTCCTTGCTGAACTTGCCGATCTGCTCCATGACCTTGGGGCCCTGGATCGCGATCATCGCCGTGGACATGGTGAGGTCGCTGAGCTTGACGGTGTGGTCGTGCTCGTCGGCGACGGCCTGAAAGTGGGCCATCAGCTTGAGACGGTTGGCCGCGTTGACGACGAGCAGCCAGTGGTCTTCGAAGCGGTAGACCAGGATGTCGTCGAGCACGCCGCCGCGCTCGTTGCACACGAGCGAATACCGGCACTGCTTGACGTCCATGTCGGAGATTTTTCGGGTCAGCACGGTCTCGAGGAACTTGCGGGCGTGCCGGCCTTTGACTTCGATCCGGCCCATATGCGAGACGTCGAAGAGCGCGCCCGAGTTGCGGCACTGCTCGTGTTCGGCGATCACGGAGCCGTAGTGCAGGGGCATGTTCCAGCCGGCGAAGTCGACGAGCTTGGCGCCGTGCTGCTGGTGGAACTTGTGGAAGGGGGTGGGGTGGAGTTCGGGCATAAGGGAGTCCGACCCGCGCCGCGGCTTCGCCGCGGCGGGCTTTCAGGGCAGGAGGCGGAGCAGTGCGTCGAGGGCGGGGAGGACGATGGGGTCCCAGGAGACGCAGCCGGGGGCGAGGATCAAGAGCAGGAGACAGAACAGCGTGGTGCGGGTCTTGTTCACGGCCGGATGATACGGGTTGGCCCGATGCATCACCGTGCGGCGATTTGGTTGTCGGCCTCGTCTATCGTCGGTTCGCCGAGATAGGCGAGGGCCTGATCGAGGAAGTCCCGGACGGCGGGGCCGGCAACGGTGCCGCCGTAGTGGCCGATGCTTCGGTCGGGCTCATGGATGAAGCAGCCGACGACCAGGCGGGGGCGGTCCAACGGGGCGCCGGCGACGAAGGAGCTGACGTAGCCGCCTTCCAAGTAGCCGCCGTTGACGGGGTCGGGGAGCTGGGCGGTGCCGGACTTGCCGAACATCGCGTATTGCTTGGAGTTGGCGCGGCGGCCGGTGCCGTCGGTCATGACGCGGCGGAGGACGCGGCGGGTCATGACCGCGGTTTCGGGCGACATCACCCGGGCGGGGGGCAGGTGGGTGGGGGAACCCACGTCCGGACTGACGAGCGAGGTCTGTGGACTTTGTGGAGCGCCATTGAGCAGCACGGTGGGTTGGCGGAGGGTGCCGTCGTTGGCCAGGGCGGCGAAGGCGCGGGTGACCTGGAGGGGGGTGACGGCGACGCCGTGGCCCATGGGCACGCGGGTGAGGTCGGTCCACGACCAGTCGGGCGCGTCGCGGAGCAGGCCGGGCTGCTCGCCGATCAGGCCGGAGTTGGTCGTCGCGCCGAAGCCGAACGACGCGACGACGGCGTGGAGGTGTTCCTTGCCCATGCGTTCGGCGACGACGCCCATGCCGATGTTGGACGACTGGACGAGGACGTTTTCCCAGGAGAGCGTGCCGTGGGGCGTGGCGTCGCGGAGGACGGGGCCGCGTTCCGGCTTCCACCAGCCTTGCTCGGAGCAGTCGATCAGTTCGGTGGGGTCGGCGAAGCCCTGTTCGGTGGCGGCGGCCCAGACGAGGGGTTTGAAGATCGAGCCGGGCTCGAAGACGTCGGTGACGGCGCGGTTGCGGCGGATCTCCGGGTCGGCGTTGCCGGCCTGGTCGGGGGCGATGCGCGGCATGAATCCGCGCTCGTTGTCGGGATGCTGGGGATTGAAGTTGGCGTTCGCCAGGGCGAGGATCTCGCCGGAGTGCGGGTCGAGGACGACCATCTGGCCGGCCTTGGCGTTGAACTTGGCGAGGGTGAGGTCGAGCTGTTCTTCGGCGAGGCGTTGGAGCGTCAGGTCGATGGTCAAACGCAGGGCCTGGCCGTCTTTGGGGGGCGCTTCGTAGGCGTCGATCCAGAGGGGGCGGCGACGGGCGTCGCGGAGCAAGGCGTAGCCGCCGTGGTTGCCGGCAAGCTTTTGGTCGAACGCTTTCTCGAGGCCTTCGATGCCCCGGCCGTCGCGGTTGACGAAGCCGACGAGCTGCGCGGCGAGGTCGCCCTGCGGGTAGTCGCGGACGAGGTGGGGCTCGAGGGCCAGCCCGCGGACGTCGGCGACGAGTCGGCGGGCGTCGTCGATCTTGACGTCGTCGACGCGGGGGTCGAGGACGACGTAGCGGGAGTTCGGTCGCCCGGCCATGGCCTTTTCGATGTCGATGGGATCGAGGCCGAGGCGTTGGGAGACATGCAGCGAGAGCGTGGCCGGGTCGGCGAGCAGGGCGGGGTCGACGAACAGGCGGTAGGCGACGCGGGTGTTGGCGAGGGGGCGGCCGCGGCGATCCAGGAGCATGCCGCGGCGGGCCTTGAGCTCGTGGTCGGAGGACTGGCGTTCGAGCAGGGCGGTGACACGGGGGTCGGGGCGCTGCTGGAGCTGGGCCGTGCGCCCCAGCAGGGCGAGCAGGGCGATGGTCATGGCGCCCACGGCGATGCGGCCGGCGATGAGGACGCGCTGGGCGCGGTCGGCCTCGCGGGACTGCGGGTTTTTGGGCAAAGCCGGCGCGGGGTTGAGCGGCTCGAGGTCGGGGAAGGGGGCGTCATTCATGCGACGCCTCCGCTGTGGGCACCGCGTGGACTTGCGGCGCCCCGCGGGTGGGCACGGGGCGGGTGGGGATCTGCAGGCGATCCAGCGCGGCCTGGAGGCGGGCGGGGCTGGTCAACTCGACGATGCGGTACTGCGTGTCCCAGGTGGCCTTGCGGGAGCGGTCCATCTGGAGGTGGAGCTCGGCGACGGCGTGGAGTTGCTCGTTGCGTTGGCGGCGGAGTTCGAGCGCGGCGGAGCCGATGACGCTGAGGCCGATGAGCAGGAGGAGGAGTCGGGGGAGCATGGGGGGCCGCGCCGCGGCTTGGCGGCGGCGGGCTTGAGGTTTCAGCCGGGGATCCGGAGTTCCTGGCCGATGCGGACCCGGTCGGGGGTGTCCAGGCGGTCGCGGTTGGCGTCGTAGAGCTCCCGCCAGCGATCGCGCGAACCGAGCGTGGCTTCGGCGATGTTCGAGAGGTTGTCTCCGGCCTGGACGGTGTAGGTCTGGGCGGCGGGGCGAGCGGGCGGGGCGTCGGACCCGCGCGGCCGCGACACGGCCGTGGGCGTGGGTTCGACGGCGTTGGCGACGCCTCCGGGCGGGAGCTTGAGTTCCATGCCGACCACGACTTTGTCGGGGGAGTCGAGCACGTCGCGGTTGGCCTCGAAGAGTTCGAGGTACCGGCGTTGCGTGCCCAAGTGGCGTTCGGCGAGTTTGGAGAGCGAGTCGCCGGCTTCGACGGTGATGGTTTGGGCCGGTGCGTCGTGCGTCGCGGCGTGAGCGGTGATCGGGGCGAGGGTGCCGGGCGCGTCGCCGGCGGCGTTGATGCCGGTGATCGGAACAAACAGGCCGGTGGACATGAGGGCGGTGGGGGGTTCGTCGGCGATGCTGGCGGCGGGCTTTTGGTCGGGAGAGGCTTCGGCGATTTGCGCGGGCTTGGGGGTTTGCGGCGTGGGCGGGTCGATGTGGCCGGCGCGGTTGGGGATGATCAGGCGGGTGCCGGGGGTTGAGCCGGCCCTGCGGATCGAGGGCTTCGGGGTTGGCGGCCAGCAGGGAGTCGGCGTAGGCGGAGTCGTGGTAGTACTTGATGGCGACGGAGGCGAGCGTGTCGCCGCGGGCGACGTCGTGGAGGAATTCCGAGCCGGCCTGGCGGACCGGGGCCGGGGCGAGCAGGTCCGAAGCTTCGTCGCGGTGCGCTTCCGCGTCGGCGTGGATGGGGCCGGGATCGGGAGAAGGAGCCGGGGTGGTTTCGAGCGGTCGGATCTTGCGCCAAGCGGTCGGCGGGCTGGGCAGGTCGGCCAAGAGCGAGCGGGCGTCGGCGGCTTGGGTTTCAGGTTTTTGGCGAGACGGCGGGCCGAAGTTGGGCTCGGCGAAGCGGTCGGGGGCGATGAGTCGGGGCGCGGAAGGGGTGCCGCTTGGGTCGCGGGGCGAGCCGTGGGCGTCGCCGGCGGGCGGCTGGTTTTGTGGAGCCGGCGGGTCGGCGACGGGCTGGATGCCCTGCTGGGCGGCGGGCGCAAATTGCGCGACGGCGGCGGCGGTGTCGGCTTGGGCCTGCTGGGGGCGGGTCACGGCCAGGTGGTCGGAGATGATGACGCCGATCAGGAGGACGACGCCCAGGGCGATGAGGAGTCCGACTTTGGTTTCGCGGGCCATGGTGGGTTCTCGTCCGTGAGAATCGGGCTTCAAGGCTCAGGGTTTTGAAAACGGAAGACGCGGAGTTTGGCGCTTCGGGCGCGGGGGTTTCGCGCGGCTTCTTCTTCATCGGCGACGATCGGTTTACGGGTGACGCGTTGGCCGAGTTCTTGCCGTTGGTAATCGAGGAAGGCGTGCTTGACCCGGCGGTCTTCGAGGCTGTGGAAGCTGATCAGGGCGGCGACCGTCGAAACATCGTTTCCGGCCATGAGCGTGGGCAGTTGTTCGAGCAGCGTGTCGAGGGCGTCGAGTTCTCCGTTGACGGCGATCCGCAGGGCCTGGAAGGTGCGGGTGGCGGGGTCGATGCGGTGGCCGGGCTTGATTCGCCCGCCGTGCTTGGTCCGCGGGGTCTTTCCGCCCTTCCTGGGTCGGGGGCGTGGGTACGCGCCACGCACGATTTGCGCTAACTGCGCAGTGGTGAGGATCGGCGATTCGGCCCGAGCTTCGACAATCTTGCGGGCGATGCGTCGGCTGAGCCGGTCTTCGCCGAACGCAAAGATCAGGTCGGCCAATTCGTCGGTCGGCAGCGTGTTCACCAGGTCGGCGGCGGTGGGTGTGTCGGCGGCGGGATCGAGGCGCATATCCAGCGGCCCGTCGGCATGGAAAGCGAAGCCCCGTGCGGGATCGTCGATCTGGTTGGACGCGAAGCCCAGGTCGGCCAAAAACGCCCCGGGCGGGCCAAAATCGGCGTTTTTCAGGGCGTCTGGGGCGTCGGTGAACGGCCCGTGGTGTAGATGCAACGCCACGCCACGCCGCCGAGCGATGGGTTCCAGGCGTCGGCGGGCGTAGGCCAGGTTGTCGGCGTCCAGGTCGGTCGCGACGTACGCCCGCAGCGGGACCGAACGCAGCAGGGCTTCGGCGTGCCCTCCGCGGCCGAGCGTCGCGTCGAAGACCACGGCGTGTCCGGTCTGCCGAGCCTGGGCTTGGAGCGGCGGGACCAGCGCGTCGAGGACGGCGTTCATCAGCACGGGCGTGTGGCCGTGCGGATCGGGCTCGAACTGGGCGGGCACGGGGTCGATGCGGGCACGGTAACGCTTGGGGTACGGGCGACTTGCCGGACTTCGGGCGGCTGATACACTTTTGCGTTCGTCTCGGGCCCGCGTGGCGGAATTGGCAGACGCGCCGTCTTCAGGTGGCGGTTCCTTCACCGGAGTACAGGTTCGACTCCTGTCGCGGGCATTGCGGAGCGTGGCGTGCCACGCCCACCCGACGAGACCGACCGCTCATTCCGAGCGGTTTTTTCTTGCGCGGCCGCGATCGCGCAGGTTTATCGGTCGCTGTGTCGGCGGACGCGGCGATGTTTTTGCTTGATTTTGCGGGGACTGGCGCGGCGAGCGGGGGCTGGCCGATTTCACATGGCCGGGTTTTTGGTCCGATCCTGAAGCGAGGTCTGCTCATGTTTGCCCGTGGCTTGATGGTTGGTGTGGCAGTGGCGTCGATCGCGGGGCCGGGCGTGTGGACCGCGTCGGCCGAGGCTCTGCGGGTGGTGGACGCTTCGGTGTTCAGGCCCGCCGGCGGCGATCGCGTGTATTTCGAATTGGAACTAAACCGACCGCCGAACTGGCCGGCCCCGTCGCTGGGGTTGCCGCCCGCGCCCAGCGTGGCCAACGCGGCGGCGTTGCCGTTCGAGTCGTTCCAATTCCTGCTCGATGCGGCCACAGACGACCCGCTCGACACGGCGTTCCCCTGGGAGGTGGTGGTGCGCGGCGGGGAAGCGACCGAAACGAGCGGCATCCCGTTCCGCGACGCCACGCTGCGCGAGATCGATCCCGATCCGTTGGCTGGCGGGTGGGGGCCGGTGCTGGGCGTGGCGGACTACGCGCTCGACGACGCGACGATCGCGTTTTCCGCCCCCAACGCGTGGATCGGCGCTTCGGACCGAGGCGTGAGTTACGAGTTGCTGCTGCTCAGCGACGGCCAGGTGGTGGACCGCTTCATCCCCACGCCCACGGCCTTGGCGGCGGGCTCGGCGCTGCTGGTCGGGGGGCTGCTCCGCCGCCGCACCCGCTGACGCGCCAAGGTCCGGGAACCCGCGGCCGATCCAGGCCGTCACCGAAGTTCATCTTCCGATCGCCCGACGTTGCTTCGGTGGGGCGGCGCGCGGTTGCGTCGCCCGTCCGTGCGGGTTTCCTGCGTGGCCGGCGCTCAAGCGTGCCGGCCGCGGCAACGCGAGGCGATACGAGATGAGACGACGGTGGCGACGGTGTGGGATCGCGACGCTGGCCGCGGCGGCGATCCTCACGGGCAGCGACACGACGGCGGGCGTGATCCACGCCAATCACGGGGAAGCCCAGGCGCTGCGTTTCGGCAACGCCCGGGCTTTCCAGAGCGTCGGGCAGTTCATCGCCCGCGGGGACGACGCGCGCGCCTGGGCCGGTTCGGGCGTGTACATCGGCGACCGCTGGGTGCTCACCGCGGCGCACGTCGCCGAGGGCGCGGCGGCCATGCAATTCACCATCAACGGCCAGCGGCGCACCGCCGAAGCGACGTACCTCCACCCTTTTTGGGCCGGCAGTTCGCTGCTGGACGGCTTCGACCTGGCCTTGGTCCGCTTGAACGAAGACCTGCCTACGATCACCGCCGCGACCCGCATGACCAGCGGGCGCGAGTCCGGCCGGCTCGCGGGTTCCGTGGGCTACGGGCGGACCGGCGATCCCGTCAACGGTTACGACCCCGGCTCCACCCTGGAAAAACGCGGCGGCCGCAACACCGTCGACGGCCTACGCCACCGACGCTTGCTGCTCATGGATTTTGATTCCGGCGCCACCGCCGACAACGCCCTGGGCCAAGCCGCGCCGCGACGCCTCGAATACCTCATCGCGCCCGGTGATTCGGGCGGCGGGCTGTTCGTGTTTTACCAACGGCAGTGGCTGCTGGCGGGCATCCACTCGTTCGCTTGGGGCGTGCTCGACGGCAACGCCAATGCCGACTACGGCGACGTCTCCGGCCACACCCGCATCCGATTCCACAACCGCTGGATCGACCGCGTGCTCGAGAGCTTCGACACCGTCTCGGTCGCGTCGGGTCAAACGCGAGAGGTCGGGCTGTTCACCGTCCGCGGCCTGAACGCCTCGGTCGTGCCCGAGCCCGCGGCGGCGCTGGCCGTGTTGTTCGGCGCTGCCACGCTGCGGCGACGACGCCCCGCGTGAGTCAGTCGTACAGCCCGTGCTCCCGGGCGTAACGCAGCACGCCCGGCGTTACCGAACCCGAGACGTCTCGCCCGCGCCGGATCGCCTCCCGCACCGCGGTCGACGACAAATCCATCGCGGGCACGTCCACGCACACCGCGCCCCGCAGGTACGCCGGCGCTTGTTCGCGTAGAAAGCGTTCGACCTGCTCACGGCCGTGTGGCGGGCGAGCCATCACCACCGGCACCGCCAAAGCCGCCAACGCCTGGGCTTCTTTCCATTGCTCGAACGAGAAAAATTGGTCCGTGCCCAACAGCAGCCGCAGCGGCGTGCCTTCGCCGAGCTCGCGCCGCAGCCGGCGGGCCGTGTCGATCGTGTAGCTCGGTTCGCCGTCGCCGCGTTTGATTTCGCCGTCGTCGATGCGGAGTTCCACGCCGGTCGTGGGCCGCACCGCGTCGAGCATCAGGCCGAGCATCCGCCGCCGATGGTGCGGCGCCGATTGTTCGTGCTCGCGTTTGAACGGCGAGCGCCCGGCGGGCACGTAGACCAGTGCCGCCGCGCCCAGCGCCTCCGCGGCCAACACCGGCAGGGCCGCGTGCGCGGCGTGCGGCGGGTCGAACGTGCCGCCGTAGATCAGCGTCGGCGCGGCGGGAGGCGTGTTTTTTTCGGACGGATCGGCCACGGGCCCATCCTACGGGCGAGAAAACCCGGCCGACCGGCCGCGCTTCGGCCGATACCGTGGACACATGCCCTGTTACCTCGATGACGCCGAACTGACCGCCGACGCCGCGAACGTGACCACGCCCGCCACGCTGGGCGCCTGGCTGGACGCCGCGCGGAAACGCGCCGGCGACGCGGGCCGCGTCGTCGTCGAGGTGCGCCTCAACGACGCGCTCATCGGCCACGACCAACTCGACGACCAGCTCGAAGCCACGGTGGCGCCCGACGACGCGTTGCAACTCGCCAGCGCCGACCCGGCCGAGCTGGGCGTCGATGCGCTGGGGCAGGCCCGCACGCAGCTCGCGGAGCTCGGGGAGCTACAGGGCCAGGCCGCGGACAAGCTCCAAGCCGACCAGGCCGGCGAAGCCCTGACGCTGGTCGGCGAGGCCGTCCAGCACTGGATCCAAATCGCCAACGCCGTCACGCAGGTCGCCCGCCTTACCGGGCTCGACCTCGACACGCTCACGCTGACCACGCCTCAGGGCGACGAGCCCGCCGCAGCCATCATCGCCGGGCTTTCCGGCTCGCTCACCGAGCTGCGCGAACTGATCCAGGCCGGCGACACGACCACGCTCGCCGATGCGTTGGGCTACGAGTGGCCGGGGTTGATCGAACGGTGGGACGCGCTGCTCGCCGCGATGAGCGAACGCCTCGCGGCGTAGATCAAAAAAGCGCGGCTCCCGCGTTTTCTTGATCTTGCGTATCCTCCCGCCATGCCCACGCTCGACCACCCCGTGCTGCCCGCGGTCAAGGCCGCCTTCCCCGACGCCGAGTTGTTCGCCACCGAGTTCCGCGGCGAAACCACGCTGGTTGTGAAGAAGGACGCGCTGCACGACGTGCTGAAGTTCCTGCGCGACGCGCCGGACGCGAAGTTCGACTTCCTCTCGGACGTGATCGGGATCGACTACCTGAACTACCCCAAGCCCAAGGCCGGGCCCAGCGGACGTTTCGCGGTCGTCTACAACCTCGAAAGCACGACAAAGCACATCCGCCTGTTCGTGAAGGTCTTGCTCGACCCGACGCTCGACACCGCGGGCATCGACGACGACCCGGCGCTGCACCTGCCCACCGCGACGGACCTCTGGCCCGGGGCCGAGTGGATGGAACGCGAAGTCTTCGACATGTTCGGCGTCCGCTTCGACGGCCACCCCGATTTGCGCCGCATCCTCACGTGGGAGAGTTACCCGGCTCACCCGCAGCGCAAGGATTATCCGGTGAAGGGCCGCGGCGAACGCGAGGACTACCGCGTGGTTGAACGCGACGACGCGTAAGCCTCGGATTGACGTGCGAAGCTTTAAAGAGCACCGGATATCAATCCGGTGCTGGTGCCCGCCAGAACTGCTCGTCTTCTTCGATGTGCTTCGGCAGGTACGACCGCACGAGGTGATCGAAGTGGTCTTGGTCGTGAACTCGGCTAACGTCGCCGCCGCGTGAGAACCAACGTCGCCCCGGGCATCTCGGCCACGACGCTAAGCCGTCCGCCGGCGACACGTTTGAAACGGATCATGTAGGCCGCGGCGCGGCGACGGGCGTTGCAGGCTTGGGGGCAGTGCTTGGTGTGGGTCCTGCATTGACATGTAGGGCTTTGGAAACTGATCGGGCCATGAATGTGCGTGGGAGTCGCGGAAACGGCGTGGAGCTTCACCGCCTCGGCCTCTGCCACGGATCGCGACAGGTCGATCAAGATGGCTTGTGCGTCGGTTCTGAATCGACCAGGTGGTTGGGCGGCGGCTGCTTTTCGGTGCTTGGCGAGTTTTGCGTTGGGTGGTTTGAGTCCGTCGCCACGCTGCACATATCCGCGACGGTTCGCTTCGGACCAGCTGCGATAGGCGTGTGCGGTCACCCAGTACACGGGCATGGTTGAACTTCTGAAGCACCGCATGTCAACGCGGTGCGGGTGCTGCGAGGTAAGCACCGCGTTGACATGCGGTGCTCCGCTTCATCTTCGCGTCGCCCACAGCATCCCGCGGAGCACAATCTCTTTCGCTTCCGCGACGTCGAAGTCCTTGTGCGTGTGCCCCCACATCGCGGCGAAGACGCGGGCCTTGCCCCAGGACTTGGTGTAGGCGTAGGGCATGACGGTGTGCGGGGTGTAGAGCGACGGGTCGCCGTGGCTCTGATCGAAGACGGTGTCGCAGAGGACGTGGTTGCCCGGGTCGACGTGGCAGTAGTACTGCTCGGTGTCGTAGAGCTCGAAGTCGTCGAGGCCGGCGGTGATGGGGTGGCCCAGGCCGGCGTCGGTGACGTGGACGGTGTGGCGTTCGATGACGTTGCCGGGGTGGGCGACCCACTGGGCGCCGGTCATCCACTGGTACTCGGTGTTGTTGCGGAAAGCGTCGAGCATGCCGCCGTGGAACCCGGCGAGCCCGGTGCCGGACTGGACGGCGTGGTTCAGGCCGTTCCACTGCTCGTCGGAGATCTCGGACATGGTGAAGATCGGGACGATCAGGTCGGTGGCCGCGAGGGCGTCGGCGTCGAGGTAGGCGTCGAGGGTGTCGCGGAGGGTGACGGCGTAGCCGGCATCGCCGAGGGCCTGGCCGAAGAGCTCGGCGGATTCTTTGGGCGTGTGGCCGTCCCAGCCGCCGAAGACGATCAGGGCGCGTTTGGGGTCTGCGTTGGTGTTCATGCCGATGGTGTAGCACGAACGGACGGGGCCTGCCGCGGGTTACGGATATAGTCCGCAGCCCCGCGACGCTCCGCCCGCTGCACGACGGGCCGCACGAGACCCCGCAAGCCCCGACGCCGCCTTGATCGATTGGCAACTGACGATCCCGATGGGTTGGTGTGTGGCCGCGGCGGTGGTGGCGTGGCTGTCGATGCTGCCGGGGTTCCGCAAGGTCAGCGGGCCGCGGACGCTGGGGGCGGTGTGTGGGTTGTTGACGGCCGGGGCGTTCGCGTCGGCGTGGTGGCTGCGGGCGGGGCTGGAGCAGAGCGGCGAGCCTTTCGCTTATGCGAGTTGGCCGTGGGTGCCGTCGCTGGGGCTGAGTGTGGGCGTGTACTTCGACGGGCTCTCGGCGCTGATGGCGATGCTGGTCACGGGCATCGGCACGGCGATCATGGTCTACGCCGGGCAGTACTTCTACGATCCCGCCGACCCGACCCGGGACAAAGACCACCGACGATTTCTCGGGTATCTGACGCTGTTCCAAACGGCGATGCTCGGGGTGGTCATGGCGGGCGACCTCGTGTTGCTGTTCGTGTTCTGGGAGCTGACCAGCGTCACGTCGTTCCTGTTGATCGGCTTCAAGCGCGGCGACGCGAAAGCCCGGGCGGGGGCGATCAAGTCGCTGATGGTCACGGGCGGCGGGGGCGTCGCGCTGCTGATCGGCGTGCTGATGATCGGGCACACGGCCGGCTCGTTCGCGATGCCCGACGTGCTGACGGCGGGCGACGAGCTGCGGAGTTCGCCGGTGTACTTCCTGATGCTCGGGCTGCTGTTCGCGGGCGCGTTGACCAAGTCGGCCCAGTTCCCGTTCCACGGCTGGCTGCCCGACGGCATGACCGCGCCGACCCCGGCCAGCGCGTTCCTTCACTCGGCGACGATGGTGAAGGCCGGCGTCTTCCTGTTGGCGCGGATGAACCCGGCGATGGGCTTCACCGAGACGTGGTTCTGGGTGCTCACGATCGCGGGGGCGCTGACCATGCTGCTCGGGGCGTTCATGGCGCTGCGGGTCACCGACCTCAAGGCGGTGCTCGCGTACACGACGCTGAGCCAGCTCGGCGTGCTCACGATGCTCTGCGGCCAGGACACGGCGGTGGCGTTCAAGGCGCTCATGGTCGGGCTCGTCGCGCACGGGCTGTACAAGTCGTCGCTGTTCATGGCCGTGGGCATCATCGACCACGCGTGCGGCACGCGCGACCTCGACCGGCTCGGCAACCTGCGGAAACGCATGCCGATCACCGGCGTCGTCGTCGGGATCGCGGCGTTGAGCATGGCCGGGCTGCCGCCGATGTTCGGCTACCTGGCCAAGGACGTGTTGCTCGCGTCGGCGTCGCACCCGACGCTGCCGGGGTTCTTGCCGGTGGTGCTGGCCGGGGCGGTGGCGCTCGCGGGCGCGGCGTCGCTGGCGGCGGCCGGGCGGATCGTGATCGAGGCGTTCGTGGAGCGTGAGCCGGAGGGCGTGGCGGTCCGCGGCCACGACCCGGGCTGGGTCTTTTGGTTGATGCCGGCGGTCCCCGCGGTGTTCTCGGTGATCGTGGCGTTGCCGGCGTTGTCGTGGATGAAGACGCTGGCGGAGCAGGCGGCCGAGGCGGCGTTCGCGGCCAGCGTCGACGTGCCGCTGAAGTTCTGGAAGGGCTGGAGTATCACCAAGGTTCTGGGCTTCGTCGCGATCGCGCTGGGCTTGATGATGGTGGTCTTCCGTCGCGGCGTGCGGCGGGCGTTGCCGGATTTGACGAAGGACGCGGCGTATGCGGCGTTGGTCTGGCTGGTGGATCGGCCGGCGTGGCTGGCGACGCGCTTGCAGAACGGGCAGCTCACGCGTTACGTGGCGATCATGTTGTTGGGGGTGGCGGCGTTGTGGTTGTGTCTCGCGTGGCCCGGAGATGGTTCGGGGTCGGCCTCCGGGGCGACGCAATGGGGCAACGATCGGCCTTGGCTGTTGCTACAGGTCGCGGCGCTGCTCACGGCGGGGTCGGCGGCGTTCGCGACGCTGGTGCTGCGGCGGGACCTGCAGGCGATCTTCTCGCTGGGCGCGTCGGGGTTGGGCGTGGCGCTGATCTTTCTGTTGCAGCCGGCCCCGGACGTCGCGCTGGTGATGCTCGTGGTCGACGTGCTGACGGTGGTGGTGCTGGTGCTCGCGCTTAGCCGGGTGCCGCGGGCGCAGCGCCAAGCGGCGGACCGTTTGGACTACCTGGAGAAGCGCCGGCGGGTCGTGCGCGACGGCGGTATCGCGGTGGCGGCGGCGGCCCTGTTCGGCGTGATCGTGTGGCAGGTCCTGCAGGCTCGCGACGGCACGGGCGGGCTGTCGCCGTGGTTCCTGGCCAACGCCAAGAGCGCCGCGGGCGCGAGCGACGTCGTGGGCGCGATCCTGGTGGACTTCCGGGCGATCGACACGTTCATCGAGATCGCGGTGTTTGCGCTGGCGGGCGTGGGGGTGTACACGCTGGTGCGGCACGCGTCGCCGACGGCGGGGGACAAGCTGGAGCCGAACACGCCGATAGATGCGTCGGCCCCCGGGAAGGGCGAAGAGCTGTTCGATACGCCGCTGATGCGTTTGCTGGCCGGGGCGGTGCTGCCGCTGTGCACGGTGGTCGCGGCGACGCACGTGATGTACGGCCACGCCCAGCCCGGCGACGGGTTTACGGCGGGCGTGATCCTCTCGCTGGCGGCGGGCGTTCGCTACGTCGTGCTCGGCTACGAGAAATCGCGGCAGAGCAAGCCGTGGCTGAGGCCCGTACCTCTGGTCGGCACGGGCTTGGCGCTGGCGATGGCCTCGGCGACGTTCGCGCTGCTCGTCAACGGCTCGTTCTTTTCGCACGTGAACCTGAGCGCGGCGATGGGTGTCCCGTTGCCCAAGGATTTCGCGATCACCACGTCGCTGTTGTTCGAACTCGCGATCGCGCTGGCGGTGTTCGGCGGCGGGACGCTGCTGATCGACACGCTGACTCGGCCGGAAGATCGAGAAAATCCGGAAGATCAAGGCGAGCGGCAAACCGCCGGGCCGGCGAAAGGGGCGACGGCGTGAACCTGCTCATCGCGATCGTGCTCGGAGGGATGTTCGGCGTGGGCGTGTTCCAGGTGCTGCGGCGCAACGTGATCCGCTCGGCCATCGGGCTGATGCTCATGGGCAACGCGGTGAACCTGCTGCTGATCCATTGCGGCGCGTACGACGGCGTGATTCCGCCTTACACGACGATGGTAGAGGCGACGCCAGAACTTCAAGTCGCGGACCCGTTGCCGCAGGCGTTGGTGCTGACCGCGATCGTGATCGGGCTGGGCGGGTTTGCGTTCGTGTTGGGCATGGTGGTCGTGCTCACGTCGCGTTACCGGACCGGAGACACGGGGTGTCTGAGCGAGTTGAAGCATTGAGCGAAGCGACGTGACGACCAACCCCCACCTGCTCCTGCTGCCCGTCTTGCTGCCCGTCGTGGCGGCGGCGGTGATGCTGCTCTTGCCGCAACGTTTTAGCGCGGTGCGGGCGTGGATGGCGCTGTTCGCGACGGCGGCGGGTCTGGTTGGCGCGTCGTTGGTACTACTAGAAGTGGTCGGCGGTGATCGCGCCGTCGTGCTGCACGTCGGCGGGTGGGTCGCGCCTTTTGGGATTTGCCTCGTCGGAGACGCGCTGGGCGCGACCATGGCGGTGATGTGCCAGTTCGTCGTACTCTGCGGCGTGCTCTACGCGATGGGTTGCGTGGACAAGTGCGTCCGGTACCCCGCGTTCTACCCGCTGCTGATGACGCTGAGCGCCGGGCTCACGGGCGCGATGCTCACGGGCGACCTGTTCAATTTCTTTGTGTTCGCCGAGCTGCTGGTGATCTCGGGCGCGGTGCTGACGGCCATGTCCGACCACCGCAACGGCGTCGAGGCGGCATACAAGTATTTCTACGTGTCGCTGATTGCCGCTTCGCTGCTGCTGGTGGCCAACGGCTGCTTGTACGCGGCGTACGGCACGCTGAATATGGCGGACCTGTCGGTACAGATCGCGGCGAACCCGGATGCGCCGGTCGCGGCGATCGGGTTGGTGATGCTGGTCGCGGCGTTGTGCATCAAGGGTGCCGCGGTGGGGTTTCACTTCTGGCAGCCGGACTTCCACACGACGGCGCCGACGCCGATCAGCGCGTTGCTGTCGTCGGTGGTCGTGAAGCTCGGGGTGTACGGGTTGCTGCGGACGACGACGTTGCTGTTCCCGCACCGGGCCGACGAGATCGGCACGGTGCTTGTGGTGTTCGGCTGCGCCGGTGCGGTGTTCGGCGGGTTGGGCGCGGCGGGGACGCACGACCTCAAGCGGATGCTGGCGTACTCCACGATCGCGCAGCTCGGGTTCGTGCTGGCGGCGATCGGGTGGGGCTCGCCGGTGGCGATCGCGGCGGCGATTGTGTTCAGCGTGAACCACGCGCTGGCGAAGGCGGCGATGCTGATGCTGGCCGGGTCGGTGGCGAGCGTGGCGAAGATCAAGTCGGCGTCGTTTTCGGTGGTGCAGGGGGTGGGCAAGCGGCGGCCGTTCGCGGGCGTGTTGTTCCTGTTCGGCGGGTTGGCGCTGATCGGGTTGCCGCCGACCAACGGGTTCATCTCGAAGCTGTCGGTGCTGCGGGGCGGGGTGAGCGTGGACGCGTGGGTGGCGTTGGCGTTTCTCGGGGTGGGCGGGGTGGTCACATTGACGTACGTGGCGCGGGCGGCGCAGCGGGTGTGGTGGTCGTCCCCGGAAGTCGGGATGGAGCCGCCGGTCAAGCGAGGCGATTCGTTGCTGGCGCCGGCGATCCTGGTAAGCGGGTGCGTGCTGCTGGGCGTGTGGGCCGAGCCGTTGGTGCGGCTGGCGGACGCGACGGCGGCGTGGACGCTGGAGCCGACGGCGTACCAAGCGGAAGTGTTGGCGGCGCGGGAAGACTCGCCGAGCGGCTCGTTGGTGCTGGATGCGTCGGGCGATTCCACGACGAAGGGAGGCAGCCCGTGACGAGGCGGCTGACAACGGCGTTCGGCATCGCGGGGCTTTACCTGCTGGTGACGTCCAACCTGCAAGCGAGCAACCTGGTGGTGTCGGTCTTCGTGGGATCGACGCTGGCGGCGTTGTTGCCGGGGGGGCGGGCGTTGCGGCCGGCCGAGTTGCCGCGGGCGATGGTGGCGGGGCTGCAGCATGCCGCGACGCTGGTATGGGACGTGCTGCTCAACGGGGTGATCGTGGCGAGGATGGTGGCGGGCGGCCGGCGGGCGATCTGCCCGGGCTTCGTGCGGCTGGCGGATCGGCACGACCGGGAGTTGGCGTCGGCGTTGGAGGCGCACGCGATCACGATCTCGCCGGGCACGATGGTGATCGATTTCGAAGGAGAGCGCGAGGACCCGGGCGCAAAGTTCGAGGTGCACTGTTTGGACACGCGTCGTGTGGAGAGCGAAGACGATTCAACGCAGCGGGCGCGGGTGGTGGCGGCGGTGGCGGGAGCGAAGGCCGCAGCGGGTCCCGACGCGGGCGGACCCGCGCCGCAGCCGGGCAGCGGCTCGCGTTTAAGCGAGGAGCATCGAGATGGTTGAGGTGCTGGCTTTGGCGTTGGACGCGGCGATCGGGGTGCACCTGGTGCTGATCGCGATCTGTTTGTGGCGGCTGTGGCACGGCCAGAACGCGATCGACCGGCTGATCGCGCTGGACGTGGTGGGCACGCTGGTGATCGCGGTCGTGGTGCTGATGGCGATCCGCGAGGGCTGGACGATGTGGCTGGACGTGGCTCTGGGGTTCGCCGCGGTGGGTTTCGCGGGGACGGTGGTGTTGGCGAAGCTGGTGGCCGAGCGGGTGGGCGACGAATCGGGCCCGGCCTCGGAAGGAGGGCCGCCGCGATGAACGGCTTGGATCAGGCGAGCGCGTGGATGTTGGCGGTGGCGTTGGCGGCGGTGTTGGTGGGCACGGCGTTTTCGATCGTCGGCGTGATGGGCCTGCTGCGGTTTCCCGACGCGTACAGCCGGCTGCACGCGGTGGGCAAGGTGAG
>JBCDDH010000063.1:0-22278 GCA_039180415.1 Planctomycetota bacterium
CCCGGACGGGTCGCTTCAGCGACCAGTCCGATTTGCTCAATCAGCTCGCCACCACGTTACCCACCGTGAAGATCGGCAGCAGCAGCGCGATCGCAATGAAGCCGATGATGATGCCCATCGACGCCGTCATCGCCGGCTCGATCAGGCTTGTGGTGGTCTTGACCTGGTCGTCAAACTCTAGCTCCGTGAACTCCGCGATCTTGTTCATCGTCGGGCCCAGCCGACCGGACTTTTCGCCGGCGTAGACCATCTGGGCGATCGATCGCGGGATGAGCGGACTGTCGAACAAACCGTCCGACAGCTGCGACCCGCGTTGCATCCGGTCGTCGAGGTCGTCCCACAAGTCTTCGTACCAGCGGTTGCTCGTCACGTCGCGCACGATCGCAACCATATCCAGGATCGGCACGCCCGCGTCGATCATCGTGCCCATCGTCCGCATCGCCCGGGTGAGGTAGAGCTTGCGGAACAAGTCGCCCAGCACCGGGCAGCCCAGCTTGAACCGATCAATCAGACGCCGCCCCGGCTCGGATCGGGCGGCCAACAGATATCCGGCCAACACGCCGGCGAGGCCTAACAACCACGCCCACCAATACTGCGTCAATGCGTTGGAGACGACGATTAACGCCTGTGTCGGCAGCGGTAACGCCGCACCGCGCTGCGCAAAAATCGTCGTGAACTTCGGCAGCACAAACACCAACAGCCCGATCGTCACGCCGGTGATCATCACGAGCATGATCGCCGGGTACGTCAATGCGTTCTTGATTTTCTTGGCGGTCTGGCGTTCCTTCGTGAGGTACCCGCTGACGCGCTCGAGCATCATGCCCATCGTGCCCGACGCCTCCGAGGCCGCGACGAGCGACGTCATCACCGCGGGGAACACCTTCGGATACTGCTTGAGCGCCGCGGACAGCTCACCCCCGCCCTGCACGTGGGCGTGCACCTCGCCGAGCACCTCGGCGAACGCGGCGCTGGCGCACTGGTCAACGATGCACTCCAACGCCTCGGACAGCGGCACGCCCGTATCGATCATCGCCGCCAGCTGATGCGCGAAGGCGATTACGTCGTCGCGCTTGATCCGCCCCGCCTTGCGGCGGGCCTTCTGCTGAACCGCTTCGGCCTTGGCTTCGTCGACCTCTTCGACGTTCACGACGAACTTGTCTTCGCCACGCAGCATCGCACCGGCTTCCGCCACGCTCACGGCGCGCAACACCCCGGTCATCATCTCGCCGCGGGCGTCTCGGGCTTTGTATCGGAACGTGGCCATGGGTCGAAGCGGGGTTTGCGGAATTCGATCACACGCTGGTCGCGCGGAACAGTTCTTCGAGCGTGGTTAGACCCGCCGACACCTTGTCCAGTCCGTCGAGCCGCAGCGGGGTGTAGCCTTCGCCCGTCAGCGCGGCCTTGCGGACTTCCTGCAGCGTGCCGCCCCGCGACACCGCGTCGAGCAACTCGTCGTTGGGAATCAGCAACTCGAACAGCCCGATCCGTCCGGCGTAGCCCGTGTTGCGACACTTCGAGCAGCCGACGCCGTGGTAAACGGTCCCCACCTCGCGAACGCCGTCGGCGATGCGATGCAGCGTCCGCTTGGTCTGAGCGTTGAGATCCATCGGCTCCTTGCAGTGCGTACAGATCTTGCGGACCAGCCGCTGCGCCAGCACGCCGCGGATTGCGGCCGCCACGAGGTACGGCTCCACCCCGATGTTGAACAACCGTGTCACGGCCGACGGCGCGTCGTTGGTGTGCAGCGTCGATAGCACGAGGTGGCCGGTGAGCGCCGCCTGCGTGGCGATACGGGCGGTCTCTTGGTCCCGCACCTCGCCGACCATGATCACGTCCGGGTCCTGCCGCAGCAGCGACCGCAGCGCACCCGCGAACGTGAAGCCGGCCTTCTCGTGGACCTGGAACTGATTGACGCCGGGGATGTTCTGCTCAATCGGGTCTTCGACCGTGCAGATGTTGATCGCTTCGTCGTTGATCTCGTTGAGCGCGGAATAGAGCGTGGTCGACTTGCCCGAACCCGTTGGTCCGGTGACGAGGAACACGCCGTTGGGCTGGTGCACGACCGCGCGGAAGCTCTCGAGCATCTCGTAGGAGAAGCCGATCTTCTCCAGCCGCACCATCGCGTTGCGGTTGTCGATGATGCGCATCACAACCTTCTCCCCGAACCGGCCCGGGCAGGTGCTGACCCGTAGATCGATCTGCGACTTCTGGATGCGTATGGTGATGCCGCCGTCCTGGGGCACGCGGCGTTCGGAGATGTCCATGCCGGCCATGATTTTGATGCGGGATACCACCGCGGCCTGCATCATGTGCGGCGGGCAGATCTTCTCGAACATCCGGCCATCCACGCGGAAACGTACGCGCAGCTTGTTTTCGTCGGGCTCGATGTGGATGTCCGAAGCACCGTCCTTGACCGCCGAGTAAATCAAGAAATTGACCAGCTTGATGATCGGCGACGCGTCCGCGGAATCCGCGAGGTTCGCGATATCGAGGATTTCTTTTTCGACGACGGCCAGGTCGTTGATCGCGACGTCATCGATCACTTCGTCGATGACGAAAACATTCCCGTCGGGCATGTAGGCCGTGAGCGTCGCCTCGATGTCTTTCAGCGTCGTCGCCACGATCTGCACCGATTTGCCGGTGAGCTTTTCGATCTCCTCGCTGACAAAGACGTTAGCCGGCTCCTGCATCGCTACCGTGAGCTTGTTCTCGATGCAGAACAACGGCAGTACCTTGTTCTTTTCGAGAAACTCGCGCGGGAGCATCTCCACAACCTTTGCGTCGACCAGCTTGGGGTTGACCTTCGCGAACGGCACGCCGTACGCCTCGGCCAGAGCCTCCATGACCTGCTCTTCGCTGACGAAGCCCATCTCGACGAGGACCTCGCCGAGCAGCTTCCGCAGGCCGGGCTGTTTCTTCTGGTACGCCAGCGCGGCGTCGAGCTGCTCCTGGCTGACGATCCCGCGTTCGAGCATCAGGTCGCCAACGCGCAAGGGCGTCGACGAAGCGCCGCGGGATCCGGCGGATTGAGAAGCGGAGCGCATAATCATCGCAGGCTCCGGATCGCGGCGTCGATGTCTTCGTGGCAATCGAAGCGGCCGACCAGTCGTGTCAACCGGAGCGCCTCCTCAACGGACTCCTGGGCGGCGGCCAAGCGGACCTGCCCGAGCTTCTCGGCGCAAGCGTCCTGGAGCCAAAGCAAAGTCTCGAACGCACGAGAGTCAACGAATTCCACGCTTTCCAGGTCCACGATCACGTCGCGTACCGGCCCCGCCAAGCGCTGTTTCACCTCCGCACGGAACATCTCCGCGTTGTCTTCACCGACGAACTCGCCGCGCAACGACACCACGCTCATCTGGTCGTAATCTTCGTGGGTCACTTTCATGGCCGAGTCGCTCCGAACCCTCAAGTGAGATCGACCGCGCGGGGCGGTGAATTGACGCTTCGGGTTTTCGGACCCGCCGGCTAGGCCGTCTTTTTGAGCCGCTCGTGACGCGCGATGAGCTGATGGAAGGGTGTGAAATCCATCGCGACGAACGCTTCGGCCAACCGTGGATCGAACTGCGCACCGGCGCAACGGCGGATTTCTTCCAGCACGTCTTCGAGGTCTAAAGCTTTGCGGTAGGTGCGGTGCGACGACATGGCGTCGAACGCGTCCGCCAGTCCGATGAGACGTCCGAAGATCGGGATGTCTTCACCGACTAGGCCGTGCGGGTAGCCACGACCGTCGTAGCGTTCGTGGTGGTAGAGCACGCCGGGCACAAGGTCTTGCATCTGGCGGATGTCTTTGATGATGGTCGCGCCGATCTGCGGGTGCAGCTTGATAAGGCCGAACTCTTCGTCGGTCAGCCGCCCCGGCTTGCACAGCACTGCCTCGGGGACGCCGATCTTGCCCACGTCGTGCACGAGCCCCGCCAAGTAGACACGTTCACAGGTGGCGTGATCCAGGCCCGTGTCTTCGGCGAGCATGCGGGCGAGCAGGGCGACGCGTTCGGAATGACCGTGGGTGTAGCTGTCCTTGGCGTCGATCGCGGCGGTCAGCGCGTGGAGCGCCCCCAGAAACATGCTCTGGGCGTCGCCGTAGAGCATGTGGTTCTCCAGATAAATCGTGAGCGACCCGGCGAACGACTCGCAGAGTTTCGCGTCGATCGAGGAAAGCATCTCGCCGTCGAGCCGGTCGCCGCCGAACATCACTCCCAACACCTCGCCCTCGATCACGAGCGGGATCACCAGCAGGTTCTTCCCAAGCTCCTCGAGCCCGAGTACGCCCATCTCCGCCGTATCGTCCAGGATGACCGGACCAGGCTGTTCGCGGAGATGCTCGGTTAAGGCGTCGGCGACCTCACGGACCTTCGTCCGGTCGTGTTCGCGGGTGGAAACCACCACGGTCGCTCGGTCGACGTCTTCGAGCCGATCGTTATGCCCCAGGCAGAACGCCACCCAGGAGAAGCCCACAACCTGATGGAGCTCGTCGCACGCATCGCGGATCACGTCGGACGCCGACTGGTTCACCCGCAGGCTGGTCGACATCCGGTACAGCAGCGATAGCTCTTCGTAAGTGTCCGCCAACTCCGAAGACAAGCCCTGCAGCTCGCGTTGACGGCGGACCATCACGTGATCATCGCCAGACATCCACCCGAGCGTCAACGCGAGACGGGCGGCCTCCTCCGGCGTGACCAACCGGTCGGCGACCTGCCGCTGAGCGGCGGCGACATCCAGCCGCGCGTGATCACACGCCACGACGAATTGTTCGCTCGCCAAAGCGGCCGCGCTAAGCATCATGACGAGATTCAAGCGATCGACGCCCGCGAGTTGATTGCCCGACGACACCAGGCCTCCCTCCGGCAGCGCGCGAACCCACACGCCGGGCATCAATTCGAAGGCCGACTCATCCCTCGCCGTTTTCAGGACGCGATCCCATTGCCGGCGCAACGCGTCCCGGAACGGGCCGCTCTGAACGATGGCCGACTCCGCCCGGCCGGCACGGTTGAGCACGCGAGCTTGGCCGGAGCGTCGTGTCCGCACCAAGGCCACGCCCAAGGCGTCCAGGCGTTCCATCAGCGTGCGTCCGAGCACGATCGAATCGGGATGAGTCAACGTCGAGAGCAAAAAAAATCCTTGATCGAGGGGCGAACGGTCAGGCGGCCACTTCGATCGCGGCTTCGTCTTCGGGCTGGTCGGGCCGGTTGGCGGCCAGCAGCTCCTGCACTTTGCTCAGTACCTCGCGGGGGCTGAAGGGCTTGCTGAGTACTTCCGCGATCCGGGCCCGACGCACCTCGAGCGGGTCAAGACGGAAGCCCCGAGCGGTGAGCATCATCGCCGGCACCTTGGCGAGCGCGGCGTCCTCCCGAAACGCCGCACACAGCTCGACGCCGTTCATGCGAGGCATCTGATAGTCGGTGATCAGCAGGTCGGGCGTGCGCTGGCGAGCTAGTTCGAGACCTTCCGCACCGTCTTGCGCGGTCTGGACCTCGTAGCCGGCGTTACGCAGCTTGAGCGAGACCACGTGCACGATATGTGATTCGTCGTCGCAGACCAGAACGAGCGGTTTGTCATTCACGCGAGGTCTCCTGCATCGGGCGCAATCCCCCCTAGCCACTATGTTTAGTTGTCGGCGATCGGCAGGGTGTAGATGAACGTGCTGCCCACTCCCACCTCACTTTTGACGCGGATTTTTCCGCCGTGAACGGTTTCGACCACGTGCTTCACCAGGTTCAAACCCAAGCCCGTGCCCTTGGCGACCTTGTTATTGGACTGCACCCGGAAGAACTTCTGGAACAGGTTGGGCAGGTCGTCTTCGGGGATGCCCACGCCCGAATCCTTGACCGAAACCGACACCGTCCGATCGTGCTCGTCGACTTCCATCCAGACGTCGACCGTGCCGCCGTCGGGGGTGTATTTCACCGCGTTGGAGATCAGATTCATCGTTGCCTGATAGATCATGTCACGGTCGGCGAACACCTCGAAAGCCGCGGGGTACGGCTGCTCGGTCAGCGTGATCGACTTCATCGCCGCCTGCGGCTGGAGCACCTCGACGCAGTCCGCGACCAGCGCGGGCAGCGAGACCGGCTCACGGTGAACCTTGACCACACCCGACTCGATGCGGCTGATCGAGAGGATGTTGTCGATCAGCCGCTGCAACCGGTTTGTTTCGTTCTGCACGATGTCGTAAAACTCGGCCCGCGTCTGTTCGTCGTGGGCCTCGCCATCGATCAGCATTTCCATGTACGCCTTGATCGAACTCAGCGGGGTCCGCAGCTCGTGGGACACCTTGGAAACGAAGTCGGACTTCATCTCCGCGATTTCCTTGTCTTTGGTAACGTCGCGAAGAACGGTCACCACACCGGTAGCCGAAGCTTTTTCCGAAGAGTCGCCGCCGACACACGTGGTCGTGACCTGATACGTGGCGCTCTCACGGAGCTTGTGTTCGAAGCTACGTCGCATCGTGGGCCCGGCGTCGCGGGTGTCCTTGATGAGCTTGACCAGGCGCGGGTCGACCAGGATCTCTTCGAGCGGACGGCGTAGCGATTGTTCAAGCTCGAACTGCAACGCACGCGCCGCCGCGCCGTTGGCGAGGGTGACTTCATTGAAAGCATCGGTGACGACCACGCCGTCGGAGATCGCGTTGAGGATTGCTTCGAGATTTCGGCGTTCGGCTTCGCTAACCCGCGAGGTAAGCTCGAGTTCACGTCGGCGTTGGTGAAGCGTGTCGATCTCTTGCGTCAGTTGGCGGACGGTCTGAGACACGGCACGCGCGGCCTGATCCAGGCCGCCTTGCATCCGAGGCGGCGTGGTCTGGGCGTCGCTGTCGGCTTGGGCAACCATCCGGGCGAAGTTGGTCAGGGCGTGGATGTCTCGCTTCGCGCTGCGCCCGGACACGACCGGGAACGACGCCGCGATCACGCCCAACGCCGCCGCCCCACCGCCGACGATAAACCACGCGGGCTGCGGCAGGGGCGCGAACAACGCGGACACTCCGCCGCTCAGCGCGGCCGACCCAAGTGCCGTGGTGAGCCCCAGGATCCAAGCGTTCTTGCCGTAAGTCGTCACGTCTGCCTCGTTGATGATTCAGCGCGCCTCGGGCACGCCGCGGTGAATCCCCCACCGCCCTCGACGTCAGTTCACGTCTACGCCCGCTTGCGCCTCGTCCGCCGGCCGCAACGCGGACAGCAGCCGCTGCGCCCGACGATCTCGCGGGTCGCGTTCCAACGCCTGCTCGTATGCTCGGGCCGCGGCGGCAGGCTTTCCGGCCTTCTGTAGAGCCAACCCCCGCATGAGCAGCGGCGTCGTGTCGCCCGGCACGAGCTTGGCGGCGTGGTCGTAGAGCCGCAGCGCGTCGGCGAGCCGACCACGCTTCTGCCAGACCATCCCGGCCATCAGGTAGCCCTCGTGGCGATTGGGCGAAAGCTCCATCACCTTGTTCGCCGCGATCAGTGCGCCCCCCAGGTCGTCCAAGCGCCAGGACAGCTCGCCGAGCTTGATCCAGTCGCCGGTGCGGTCACGTTCGAGGTTCGTGATGTCGATGTAGGTTTGCCGGGCGTCGGCGACGCGACCCGCGTCGAGCTGAGCGGAAGCCAAGCGACGCATCAGATCGGTGCGGTTCTGTTGGTCGTGCTGACGCAACAATTCGGCGAGCACGTCCGCAGCGGCTTCGGGGTCGCCGGCTTCGATCAGCGTCCGCGCAAGCTCTTCCCGGAGGATCGGATCGTCGGGCGCAAGCACCGCGGCGTGGCGGTAGTACTCGACCGCCTTTTCGGGCTGGTTCTTCAGGCCGTAGACGTGACCGAGCGTCACGCGGATCGCGGCATTGCTGTCGAAGTAGTTGAGGCGGCGCTCGAGATCCTCGATCGCCTCGTCGTATCGGCCCAGCGTCACCTTGGCTTCCGCGACGGCCAACAAACGCGACGCGTTGTCGGGCTCGATGCGGTGAGCGGCTTCGTAGCGCTCCAGCGCGTCGTCGTGCTTCTGCCAACGCTGAAGCACCACGCCTTGAAAGTAGTACGGATCGGGGTCTTTGACCAAAAACTTGGCCCGCTGCTCGGGCGTGAGCTCGGCGTCGGTCGGCGGCGTCTGCAGCATGATCGCGCGGGCGAACAGCTTGAACGCGTCTTCGAGTTCGCCCTTCTCCAACGCGACCCGGCCGGCGAGCGTGAACAGTCTCGGGTTGTCGGGGTCGACGCGGGCGGCGTCGCGTACCGTCTTCTCCGCCTGCTTGATCTGCCCGGCCATGAACTGGTTGTGGGCCGTCTCGAGCATCACGTGCGAGCGCAGGTCCTGCCAGCGGTTTTCGGCAGCGACCTTGTTCTTCTCATGCTGGGTCTTACCGGAGCAACCCGTGAGGGCACCGGCGGTCAGCAAGGCCGCGCCCAGCAGCGTCGCGGTCGTCAGGCGGCGGAGATTGGCGTTGGCACGGGGGTTCATGGCGGGTCTCTTGGGATTGCGTGAGGGCGACGGTGGCTGGGCTAAAGAAAGTCCGGGCCGGCGGTAAGCCGGCCCGGGCGGGTAGGTGGCGGGTGGGTCACGGAGCCGTTTCGACTTCGGACATCAACTGCTCGTAGTAGTTGAACACAGGGTCCTGGTCGGCTTCGTTGACCGGGGCGGCTTCGACATCGGCTTCTTCGGCGGCCTGGGTCAGCTCGGTCGCGAAGTCGGGCACATCCGCGCCGGTGGGTTCAAAGAACGATTCGTCGAGGGCGACCGGATCGAACGTTTCGGCCGGATCGGCTTCGGCGGTCGTGGCTTCAACGTTTTCGGTTTCCGGGAACTCGAAGGCCCATTCGTCGTCGGCGATCGTTTCGTCCGCGGGGCTGTCGGCGGTTTCGATCAAACCTTCGCCGGCGAACTCGTCGACGGACGTTTCGATTTCTTCTTCGGCCCACTCAAAGGTGAACTCCTCGGTGGTTTCGGTCTGCGTCGCATCGCTGAGTAGTTCGACTTCTGCGGTTGCCTCGGGAACAGGCGTGGCTTCGATCTGCGGCGCCGCTTCTTCCGTGGCTTCGAAATCGAATTCGAAAGTTTCGTCAGTCACCACTTCGGCAACTTCGTCCACGGCCGGTTCTTCAGTGACCGTCGGTTCGATGATCTGCTCGGCCACGATCGCGTCTACGGCGATCTCCGCCTTGGCTTCGGCTTCGCTAAAGGTGTTGGCTTCCGCTTCGACGAAGGCCTCGTCCGCGGGCGCGGCTTCGGGGTCGGCTTCGACGAACGTTTCGGCTTCGATACCTGCTACGGGTTGCTCGGCACCGCCATCGATCGGGTCTTCACCGAAAGTTTCGTACTCGGCTTCGACCACGGCTTCGGCCGTAGCCGGAACTTCGGCGCCGGCTTCGACCAGCGTTTCGGCTTCGATGCCTGCTACGGGTTGCTCGGCATCGCCATCGATCAGGTCTTCACCGAAAGTTTCGAGCTCGGCTTCGACCACGGCGTCGGTCGTGGCCGAAGCTTCGGCGTCGACGATTTCTTGGTCGTCCGCGGCGGCTTGGATCGACGTGTCCGCGTCGCCCAGCGAGGCTTCGACCTCCAGGATTTCTTCCTCAACGGCGGTGTCTTCCGAGGCCTGTGCCGCCGGCGCGACCTCTTCGACACCGGCGTCGATCATGGAGTCCATGATGCCCTTGAGTTGCGAGCGGTCCTGGTAGCGGATTTCTTCGCCGGTGATCTCTTGCTTCAGCTGGAGCGCGTCGGCGGCCATCGGGCTGATGTGCAGCGCGAGGTTGGTATGCCACAGGGCCTTCTTGTTGTCGCCGTCTTCGAGGGCCTTACGAGCGGTCAGCAGGTTGGAGCTGACGAGCTTGTCGGTGGACCAGGGCAGCAGGCCTTCCTTCGCGCCGATGCGCTTGTTCCGGATCGCTTCCTGGGCCGCCTCGCCGCCGAGCGTGAGCGCGGAGGGTTCCATGATGGTGGTTTTGATCAAGAAGATCACTTCGCTGCGTTCGACGCTGTCGTCGCGGCCCTGGAAGGCGGCGCCCAGCAGCGGGATGTCGCCGGCGATCGGCACTTGATCGCGGCTGTTGGTCGTGTCTTCCTTGAACAAGCCACCGATGACGACGGTCTGCCCGTCCTCGACGATGATATTGGTAATGAGTTCCTGGGTGATCTCGTTAGGGATGACGAAGCCGGCCTGCTCGATCACCGAACCGTCACTGATCGCAGGGCGGAGCTCGAGGCGGACCGTGCCCTCGTTGGAGACGAACGGCCGCACGGTGAGTTGCGTACCGACGTCGAGGAACTCGACGGTCTGGGTGTTGGACGTATCGGTGACGGTCGTGCTGAGGTAGCCGAGCCGCTGACCAACGAGCAGGTCGGCCTTCTGCCGGTTGAGCACGAGGATGTTGGGCTTGGCGACCACGGTCGTGTCCGTGACCTGGTCCAGGGCGCGAACAAAGACGGCGGCGTCGGAACCGACGTAGCCGAGCTTCACGCCGCCTGGGGCGCTGGTGTTGCCGACGGGCGAGACGATGCCGCCGCCGTCGCCGGCCGGTCCGCTACCGTCGAACAATTCGTCGATCACGCCCAACGGGCTACCGAAATCGAACACATCGAGGTTGTTAAACGCGGAGAAGTCGACGCCGAAGGCGTTGCTCTCGGTGAGCGAAGCCTGCAGGATGGTGGCTTCGATGAGCACCTGCTTGGGTCGGACGTCGAGCTCGGTAATCAGGCCTTCGATGGCGGCGACGTTTTCTTCGTAGTCTCGAACGATAATCGTGTCGGGCAGCGCGAAGCTGTTCGCGCCGGCGTCGGTGTCGCTGGGCATGAAGCCGGCGGTGGTTTCACTGCTGAAAGTCACCGAGCCCACGTCGGAGATCATTGCTTCCGCGACCTGCGTCGCGCTAACCCCGTCGAGGTAGTTGAGGCGGATGATGCGGGTCACGGTCTCGCGGGCGGCGTCTCGACGTTCCTGGAGCTCGTCCGCGGTGTAGACGTAGATGAAGTTGCCCTTTTCTTCGTAGCCGAAGCCGTTGGGCGCGAGGATGGCGTCGAGCGCCTCGTGGAAGCTCACGCCGTACAGGTCGGCGGACACGCTGCCCGAAACGTTGCGGCTGGTCACGATGTTCTTCTGGCTCTGGATGGACAGGAGCTGGAGCACCTTGGCGATCTCCAGGTCCTTCACGGCCAGGTCGACCTTGCCGAACGAGTCCATGTTGACGGCGCCGTCGTCGGCGTCGCCATCGGCGACGTCGAACAGGCCGACGGGCGCGTCGCCGTCTTCGCCGAGATCGTAAATTTCATCGAACGAGTCGGTCTGGCCGAACGCCGGAGACGCGAGTAGCGCCGCGGTCGTACCGAAAACCCAACCCAAATTGTGCCGACGGGGGTGCTTGCTGGACATCGTGCAGGAGCTCCTTGGTGACGGTCGCGTTGGCGACGCCCGATTTGGTTCGGCCTCGGGTCCGGGCCGGTGATTAGCGGATGGACGGCAAGTCAAACCCCCCGCCCGACCACGGGTCAGAGGGACAGGCGGACTTTGACGCCCTGCTTTTCGAGGACGACGGATCGCCCCTGGAACGCGAGCACGGTGAAGCCGTCGATGATGTCGCCGCGACGCAGCGGACGTTGGTTGATCATCACGACGGGTTCCTCGCCTTCGATGAAGCTGGTCATACGCAGCTGCCGCGCGGCCGCTACGACGGCCGCTCGATGCGTGTCTTCGGCCGGGAGGGTCCGCAGCTTTGCGCCGCTTGCCTGTTCTTGTTGATCGGCGGTCCGTCTGTAACGTGTGGGGTCTAATCCGAACAGATCGCGGGTTAGAGGGGGCGGTTCGGCGAGCTTGAGGGCGTTGAGCGGGTCGCCCTTGGCCGGGCGTTGCTTCCCCGAAATCGCGGCAACCGACACGGGATCGTCCGCCGACGCGGTGCGGGGGACTTCTTTGAGTAGGAGCCGCCCCCAAAGCAGCAGCCCGCAGGCGAGCAGGAGGCCGATGGCACCGGTCTTCACGGGGCTGGCCCGCAATTCGGCGAGGTAATCGAGGATGATCTGTTTCACGGCCGGCCCTCCTGCTCACGGGCGAAGAACGAAACCAGCTCCATCTCCAGGCTCACGCGGCTGGTCCCGTCGTCGTTCTCGCTGGCGCGGGCGTGGTCAATTTCGGTGCGCCGCACCGCGGTCAGGCGGCGCTGCTTCTCGATCGATTCGAGCACGCCCAGGGCCGACCCGAAGCTCGACTCGAACCGCAGGGACGCGGGGATCACCGAGAAATCGGCGTAGCGTTTGAATTCGTCGGCGGTGAGTTCCTGCTCCCACACACCCGACGCGCGGGCCGACTCGGTCAACCCGCGGAGCATCGCCGAGAGCTGCGGAGACGTGGGCACGTAGTGTTCGTCGGTTTCCAACCCGCTCTCAAGGTCGCGCACGGTCTGCTCGAGTTGTATCCGTTGCGCCTCCGACGCGTCGATGTTGGCCAAGCGTTGGGTCGCCTCCGCGGCGCGGCCCTCGTGCGACACCTTGGCCCGGTGGTTGGGCCACCAGACCAAACCAACGAACAGGACCGCTAGTCCCGCGATTGTTCCGGCGGTCACGGCGACGTCTTTCGGGGGATGCTTGAACTTCACGGCGAATCCTCCGTGGAGACCTCCGCGAATCCGGAAAGATGCGATTCGGCTTGGTGCCAAACGATGTCGCGGTGGAGATCGATCTGTCCGGTGATGCGGAAGCTGCGGGCGGCGACGCCGCGAGTTTCGAGGTATTTGCTGGCGTGCAGCTTCACACCGTCGAAGAGGGGGTGGCCGCTCAGCGCGGCGATCACTTCGGCGACGGCGATGTCGTCGGGAGCCAAGCCCTCGAGTTCAACCAAGACGCGGTCGGTCTCGGTCGTCGCCGTCCGGGCCTGTTCCCGCGAGCCGAACGAAGGCTGGTTATCCCGATCGGCGTCGGCGGACGGCTCGACGTACGGCTTCGGTTCGGGCCGATCGTTCTCCAACGCCAGGCGGGTGAGCGTGACGCTTTCGGGGAACAAACCGCCGAGCACCCGAACGATCTGGTGGTGACGGATCGGCACGCTGATCTCACGCTGCAGCCGGCGTTGATCCACCAGCTTCGTGCGGCGTTGCTCGAGCTCGTTCACGATCTGCTCGGTCGACAGTGCCGCGGCCAAGCGGTCTTCCGCGAAACGCGACGCGCCGCGCAGCTCGATCAGCTCGTTCGCGTCGTACGCCCACCACACGCCCAGCACGATCACCGCCGTGAGGACGGCAACGGCTTCGCGCACGTGTCGGACGCGCCGGCTGAGTCGATCTCGATACGACTGGGGCAGGAAGTTGATTTCGCTCACGCCGCGGCCCGTCCTTCCCGCGACCGACCTTGTCGTCGTTCGCCCCACCCCGACTCGGATCGCATGGAGAGCCCGGCCGCTACGGCCCAGCCCGGCGCAGACCCGCCGGCCTTTCCGCCGGTGACGTCGCCCAGTGCCACCTCGAAGCCGCTCTGCTCGGCGAGCAACACCCCCAGCCAGGACTGGATCGCTTCGCCGCCCACCAACATCATCCGGTCCGGCCGGGTCCCGCGGAATGTGACGCCGAAGTACCGCAGGCACAGCTCGATCTCTTGCGACAACTCCGTCACGGGCCCGCGCAACGCTTCGTAGAGCGCTCGCTGAGACGGGTTGCTGCGATCCACCCCCGACGCGTCGACTTCGAAATCGCGCCGGAGCTTCGACGCGTCCTGCGTCGACATGTCCAGGTGGTTCGCCACCGCGTCGTCGAACACCTGGCCGCCGACGTCGATCCGCTTAAAAAACGTCACCGCCCCGTCGCGGAGAATCAGCAGCTTGCTCGATTCGAAGCCCACGTCGAGCAGTACGTGAACGCCTTCCGCGCACCGCTCGCCGAACGCCCGGGCCAACGCCGTGACGGACACTTCCACCGCCAACGGAGCCAGGCCCGCTTCACACAACGCGTCGACGTGACCCTCGACGAAGGGCGTCTCGGTCGCCATGGCGATCAACTCTTCGCGGACGTCTTCGCCCTGACGCACCTCGCCGGCCCGCAGGAACTGCACCAACACGTCGGCGTCCGATTCGAGCCGGTCTCGTAGTTCCCAGTTCACCGCTTCGCGGAGTTCGTCCGCCGGCATCTTGGGAAGCCGTAAGTTTTTCACGGTCACGCAGCACGACGGTAACGCCGACACGCAGCGGCGACCCACGAAATCGCCGCGGTCCAGCGCCGCCTTCACGGCCGAGCCGACCCATTGGTGGTAGCCCTCGTCCTGGGGCGACAGCCCGGAGGGCAGCGGCTGCCGCCCCGTCGCGATGATCTTCGCCGTGCCGTCCGCGCCCGCGCGGCCGCGCTGCACGAGCTTGACGCTCTGCCGACCGACGTCCACGCCGATGGGGGGCGTGTTCCGGGCTAGATTCCAACCGATCACGTGCTTGCCTCCTGGCTTTCGCGGACCCATCGGGCCGGTGTCGCTAACCCTCTCGGGTCCCTGGTCGGACACGGGCCGGAGCCGGCTGTTCCCTCCCCCTCAGTCCACCGTCACCCGCCCGGTAAACGGCTGCACGCTGACCGTCAGCGTTTGCTCCTGAAACGCGATCACGATCTGCATCTCGTCGGCGAGCAGCGGCGACCCAAGGTCGTCGAACTCCAACCGCGTCGCGTCGGCCCCGCCGACCTGGACCGATTCGATCGTGATACCGTCGAATCGTTCGTCGTCGTCGAAGTCCACCGCGTAGTTGTTGACCTGGCCGTTCTTCCACCCTTGAGTCAAAACTTCGTCCAGACCCGTGTCGGGGTCGAAACGCTGGAGCCGGTAGGCGTTGTCGGCGACGTCGAAGACGACCTCCCGGTTTTCCTGCGCCGCGATCGCTTCGTTCTGCGCGAACAGGACGTCGGCCACCACCAACCGCGCGGCGGCTTGGATCCCCAAAGTGCCCGCGGCCAGGAGCTGCGGGACCACAACCGCGCTGGCGATACCCAAGATCACGACCACCACCAGCACTTCTACCAGCGTGTAGCCGCGCCGCGACGCGTCACGCCGAGACGGCCCGGACCCGCGTTGTTGATCGAATCGTTTCATGGGCACGGACTTCGCACTACGGGGCTCACACCTGATCACGCGCCGTTCAGTCGTTCTTGGGCATCGAGGTAACCTTGACGTTCAGCCCGCCGTCGAGCTTGGCGTGCAGGGCATCCACCGCGCGGTTGAGGGACTGCAGCTCACGCACGATCTGAGCCTGACGCTCGGCGCTGCCGCCGACGCCTTGCGCCCGCGCCTCGTTGGTCGGCGTGAGCAGCGTGCCCGCGGGGCTGCCCGCGATCAGCACCCAGGTGTTCACCGCCAGCAGCACGGCGAGCACGGTGAGGATTCCGTTGAGGTAGCGGAGGTTGCGCATATCGACTCCTTGGAAATTCAGAGCGTTGGGATGAGCATCGGCGGGATCGATCGACGACTTGCGTCGCCTCGGCCGCGCGGCGGCACAAAAAGACGACGCCGAGGCGGGAGGCCTCGGCGTCGCGTTGAGTTTCATCATCCGAGTCGACTTAGCTGCCCGACTGATTGAAGTCGTTGGCGTCGTCGAGGCCCAGCTCGGTCGCCTTGGCGGCGGGGACGATCGCGCGGATCTCGCCGGTGACCGAATCAAAAGCCCAGCCGTTGTCGGCGCTCGTCGAGTCGATGTCGTCGGCGACGGCGGTGGCGTTATCCGGGTCCAGGGTGAACGGGTTGGCCGGGGCCTTCTGCAGGTACGGGCCAAACTCGAGGTCATCCGCGTCCGCGCCCATGTCTTCCGTGTCACCGGCCTTGTCCGTCAGTTCGGTCATCTGGGTCCAGTCCGTGGCCAGGTCGGGGTAGGACCCGAGGTGCTGCACTTGGTACAGCTCGAGCTGCGAGCGGATGCTCTGCAGCTGGGTCTTCAGGCTCGACGCGCGGGCCGATTCCGAAGCCTGCGTGAACTGCGGGATCACGATCGCGGCCAAGATGCCGAGGATCACCACGACGATCAGGATTTCGACGAGCGTGAAGCCCTTCTTCGCATACATACGTGCCGACATAACAAAAACTCCTTCCGAGACGTTCGTTCTTCGCGTAGGGCCCGACGCGGACCCATGACCTACGCTCGGCGACCGGCAACATGCACGGCCTCCGGTTGTTCCGTCGTGCTGTGCCGGTGCCCCGGGCACACACCCAAAGCCGACACCAGTCGTTCCGGGCCCCCCAAGCAGCGCTTCCGCGCGGCCGGAGTGCCGGCACAATCCGACGGTCCAAAATCAGCATCGTCCGACCCGACCCCGCACTTAAGCGAGACCGCACACACGACGCAGATTTCTCACCGGACCCAAAACGCATTATCCGACGCGCCCGAGCCAAGCCCTCACAGTCACCAATACGACCGCCCCGCCGTCCAGCGAAAAACTCGCAAAATCAAGCGATCCCCCACGCCCCCGCCCGCAAACCCGGCCTCGATTCTCGGACCCGCGCCGCCCGACCCGTCATAACCCGACCGGCTGGCCCCCACCCGCTTCCAAAAAACGCTCCACTTCCTCCAGCAGCGCCCGCCCCTCATCGAACGTCATCCGCGCCGCCGTCGCCGCCGCGTCGCCCCACGCGAAACCCGCCAATTCCTTTTCCTGAACCGCCACCTTGTTCGGCCGGTCGACGCGACCCAAAAAGTACGTCACGTCCTTCTGCACCACCCGGCCCGACCGCTTCGTGAACACGTACCGCTCGTCGAACGCCGGGGTCACCAGCAGCTTCACCTTGCCCAACCCCGTCTCCTCTTCCAGCTCTCGCCGCGCCGCCTGCTCGGGCGTCTCGCCGTTCTCGGGATGTCCCTTGGGAAAAGACCAGTGACCCGCGAGATGCTGAACCAGCAGATACCGGCGCACCGCCCCGTCGAGCGCGATCGGGATGACGCCGCAAGAGAAGTCCGTGTCCATCCTCACAACGCTAACAAAGTTTGGCCGGCCCGGCGGGTCAGCCTCCACCAAAAATCAACTGCCACCCGATCCAAAAGATGATCACGTCCGCCCACACGTGGCTGACGTACGCGGCGTAGATGTTCTTGGCCTTCGCATACAGCCAGGACCACGTCACCCCGCCGATGAACACGCCCAGCGAAGCGAGAGCCGTGGTCTTGGCGTCGAAGTACACCGACAACGCGACGACGTGGTGCGCGGTGAACAGCAGCCCGCACACGAAGACCGCCAGGCCGACACCGACCGCCTTGCCCCGGAGAGAAGTCGGCAGCACATCGCGCAGCCGCTCGTACACGAACCACCGCCAGAAATACTCTTCGAGCATCGAGTTGATCGTGCACCAGTACAGCGCCCCGAGCAGGTACAGCCCGATCCGGTCCAAGCCGAACTGCCGCACTTTTTCGAGCATCACCGTCGGGTCGGTCCACGCGTGGGCGAAGCCGTAGTACACGCCAGCGATCACCGTGAAGATCAGCGCGCCCGTCCCGTGCGCCCAAAGCATGCCCCGGTTGCTCCACCGCGGAATCTTGATCGGGACTTTTTCGACCTTGAGCAGCCACACCACCGGCGCAAGCATCAGCAGCACCTTGGCGACACCGAAACCTACCTTGGTCCACGTCGCCTCGGGGAACGCGACCATCGCCAACGTGGTGCCGATCAGCTGCACCGGCGCCGCCAGCAACAAGAACAGCCACGCGGCCCGGGCTCGGCGGATCGGATCGTTCATCGTCAAAGCAAACTCCCGGAACGTGCCGAGGTCATGACTCGGGCCGGTCGCTTAAGCGACCAGCTCACCCTACGCCAGCTTCTCGGCCAAGTATTCCTCGACCTTCTCGATCGCGATCGTCTCTTGGCTCGTCGTATCGCGGTCGCGGACGGTGACGGTGCGCTTGTCTTTCGTGTCGCCGTCGATCGCGACACAGAACGGCGTGCCGATCTCGTCCATCCGCGCGTACCGCTTGCCGATGCTCTGCTTCGCGTCGTATTCCACCGCGTATTTTTCTCGCAGGTCGAGGTACAGCTTCTTCGCGATCTCAGGCATGCCGTCCTTGTTCACCAGCGGGAAGACCCCGGCCTTCACCGGCGCGAACTTCGGCCTGAACTTCATGGTGTACGCCGACCCCTTCCGCTCGGGCGTGGGCGTGAACGCTTCGCACAGCAGCACCAACACCGCCCGCGTCAGCCCCGACGCGGGCTCGATCACGTGCGGCAGGTAGCGCGACTTTTCTTTGACTTCTTCCGGCGACGCGCCCTCCGCCTTGAGCTTCAGCTGGAGCTCCTGATCGAAGTACGTCAGGTCCGTGTTGGAGTCCGCGTTGTCCGGGTTGCTCTTGCTGTGGGCGTTGAGATCAAAGCAGCCGCGGTGGGCGACGCCTTCGAGTTCGCCGAAGCCCGGGGAGGTGAACGGGTATTGGTATTCGACGTCGACGCAAGCGCTCGAGTAGTGAGCCAATTCATCGTCGTCGTGGTCGCGGAAGCGCAGGTTGCTCTTGTCGATGCCGAGCGACTCCCACCACTTCATACGTTCGTGTTTCCAGAACTCGTACCACGTCTGCGATTCGTCCGGCGGGCAGAACCACTCCATCTCCATCTGCTCGAACTCGCGCGACCGGAAGATGTAGTTGCGGGGCGTGACCTCGTTGCGGAACGACTTGCCGATCTGCGCGATGCCGAAGGGCACCTTGACCCGCATCGTGTCGAGCACGTTCTTGTAGTTGAGGAAGATGCCTTGCGCGGTCTCGGGGCGGAGGTAGGCCTTGTTGTCTTCGGTCGCCAACGCGCCGACGTACGTCGAGAACATCAAATTAAACTCGCGCGGCTCAGTAAACGTACCCGGCTTGTCGGTATCCGGAGCGACGATCGTGGCGTACTCCGACAGCGCAAACTCAGGGAGGAGTTTTCGTTCGCCGTCGTCGAGCGAAACCCCGGCTTTTTTCAGCTTTTTGGCGATCGTGTCGGGCTGGTTCTCCATGAACGCCCACTTGCCCTTGCCCTCCACGACGAGCACTTCGACTTGGTCTGCTCGGTACCGCTTCTTGGTTTCCGTGCAGTCCACCATCGGATCGCTGAACCCGCCGACGTGTCCCGAGGCCTGCCAGACTTTGGGATTTTGGATGATCGCGGAGTCGAGGCCGACGATCGAGACGGGCTCGCCGTCGGGGCCGATGGGCGGGCATTCGACGAGGCACTTCCACCACCAGTCGCGGATGTGGTTTTTCAGGGCGGTGCCCAGCGGGCCGTAGTCCCAGAAGCCGTTGAGGCCGCCGTAGATCTCAGAGGCGGGATAAACGAAGCCGCGGCGCTTGCACAGCGCGACGAGTTCGTCCATGGACTTGGTCGACGGGTCGGTGGCGGAGGCGGAGGCGGTGGTCATGGTCGGTAGGCCTGGCAGAGGAATCTTCGTTCCCGCAAGGGGAATCGAAGAGTTTAAGGCATGGGCGGGCCGGGGTTGCGGACTTGGAAGATTCCAGGCTTCGGAGCGGAATCACGGCAATGACGGCGACGAAAGCGGCGTGCCGGGCAGGTGAATCCGATCGGACGGCTCGCGGAAGCGGAGCGTGCCGAGGTGGGCCGCCTGGAGCAAGTCGAGTTTGTGCGGGTAGAGCTCGGGCACGAACCGATCGAGCAGTTCTTCGAGGTCGCCGAGCTGATGCGCGTGTTCCCGCAGCACGGGCGGGGCGTAGTACACGTACCCGGCGCCGTCGGCGGTGGGCACGCGTTGCACGGCGCGTTCGTCGGAGAGAAAGACGCGGGCGTGGTGGTCCAGGGCCCGTTCGAACGTCTCGGTGGGCAGCGGCCGAGCGGGTATAGGCGGGCCGGTGACGGTGCCCGACGCCAGCACCAGGGGCACGAAGCGGTGGCCCTGCCGCAGCGCGAGCTCGGCGACGTCGTTGATCGAGACGGTCTGGCCGTCCACGCGGTGGATGCGCGCGTCGCGCCAGGCGGGGTCGAAACGCAAGTCCACGTCGCCGGTGCCCGCGCCGTGCCTCATCCAGGTCTGGAGGATCAGGCCGTTGTGCACGTTGACGTAATACGCGGCCCGGTGGCGGGACTCGTAATAGACGGTCGGCTCGGACCGCGGGCCGTGCTCGGCGCAAAGCTCGACGAATCGGTCGATGTAATCGGCGTAGTCCCGGGCGATCAGCGGATAGTTGATACGGCCGTTGACCTCGGCGGCCGTGAGCATGACCGCGATCGGGGCCGGGGTGTAGCTGTAGAGGTTCTCGAGATCGAATTCGGGTTCTTTGAGACGATCACAAGCGGGTGTGAACGTCGAGCCGACGATCGCCCCGGCGATCCCGACCGCGAACGCTAGCCGCCGGCGAGGCTTTCTTCGCGATCGAGTCATCGCACCAATCTAGGTTCCAACCGCGCCCAAGGCGCGACGTCGGCCAGGTCGCCTTCGGTCGCGGGCTCGGCGTCCGCCAGCCCCGGCTTCAGGCCGCCCCGCTCGATAAGGTGCTGGTGCGCCTCGGTCAGCCGAGCGACGCGTTCGGCCAGGGTGCCCGCCAGCTTGTGGCAGGCCTCCACACACGAGCCGGATCGGCCAGCGGCGCGGAGCGTGGCGTACTCGGTTTCGGCGTGCTGGATCAGGTCGGCCACGGCCCGGGCGGTTTGCTCGATCGCGTCCTGGGCCGCACCGGGCGACCGGCGCGGCGCGGAGGCCACGTCGTCGTGCTGCAAGACCCGCCGGCCGTCGCTGGCGAGCAACTCGAATCCGTGCAGAAACCCCGCCGGGCTCGCCAACTCGAACCGGGGCAAGGCGAGCATGCGGACCAACGTCCGGGCCGTCCGGAGCAGGTCGGTCACGGGCAGGTGCAACCGCTCACAGGCCGGGTCACCCACGCGGTTCCCGCCGGACGCCTGAACACCGGACTCCGCGCCGCTGCTTTGGACCGCGGCATCCGTGAAGTCTGGATCGCCCACCAGCAGTTCGCCCAACCGCACGTTCAGCACGGCCGATACCCGCTCGGCCACCTCCCGACTCAGCAAGACCCGCCCCGACTCGTAGGCGTAGATCGCGTTGTCCGTCAGGCCCGAGCCCGGCGTCCGGGTATTGATCCGGTCTGCCAACTTCCGCGCGGACAGCCCCGCTTCTCGCCGGGCCTGACGGAGTACTTCGCCGCGTTGTCGCTTCAAGTCTTGCATTTCGTCAAAAATCATCGGTCAAACCGACGATTTTCAACGTGATTTTAGTTTTTTCCAGCAAAAAATGGAAAGAGAATGAGATATTCTTCCGATTATCAGACGAAAACCAATTTTTTTAATCAAATTTCGCTGATATCACTTGCATTCACCTTCAAAATTTGTACAATTTTTATAGTGAGCACGGCAGCTCACTCGTCCCCGAGCAACCCACCACGGCCGACACGGACGTCGACCGGCTCGACGGACACCCACAGAGAGACTCGACAACGGATTGTCAGGCGGGCCCAAGGACGGGCCCGCCTCTCTCTTTTTTGGGGTCCCACTCAACCGCGAGCTCGCCCCACGAACAGCGTCCAAGCCCCGCCGTCTCCCGCGGCACCTTGTTCGAAGCGCTCGGCCGGCAGGCCGACTTGCTCCATCCACGCCAGCCACGCATCCTCCGCAAACAGCCCGCAGCGATGTCGATCTTCCGCCGTCTCCAGCCGGCCGTCCGCGTGGAAGATGCGGTAGGTCAGCGTCATCGCGAACGTGCCGTCGTCGCTCACGTCGCCGAGGCGCGTCGAATACGACAGCGCGCTCACCCCGTGCGCGGCAAGCACCGCCCCGCCGTACGCGTCCGGCTCCGGCACGTCCTCCGCGTAATCCCCGGCTTCAAACGTCTCGGCCACGTACGTCGGCGCGATCAACGCCAGCCCCCCGGGAAGCAGGTGCTCCCGCACGGTCGCCAACGTCCGCCGCACGTCGGCTTCGGTCAGCAAGTAATCCACCGCGTCGTGGATCAACACCGCATCGAAGCGTTCACCCAGACGGACGTCGCGCATGTCGCCGAGCCGCGCGTCCACGCCCGGGATCAACGCCCGGCAGCGCTCCAGCATCGCCTCGGAGAGATCCACCGCCACGCCCGTGTGCTCACCGCCCCAACCGCCACACGCCTTCGACCGTTCTGCGCCGAGCGCCAGCAGGTGCACCAGCGTGTGGCCTCCCCCGGCCCCCAACTCTAAGACCCGCTTGGGCCCCTCGCCCAAACGTTCGATCAAGATCGCGTCGATCGTCGCCGCCTCGCTCACGTAATCGCCCGGCGGCGACAGCACCGGCCACAGCCAAGCCAAGTCTGCATACAACCGCGGCATATCCATCGCCACAAACTAAACCATCGATGCCCGCGGGCCTCCGCCACGTTCCTGTTTCACTGGCCAGCGGGCAGATCACCTCGGCCGGCCGA
>JBCDDH010000064.1:0-21841 GCA_039180415.1 Planctomycetota bacterium
GACCTCCCCGCGGAACACGCCGAACGATCGGTCCCGCTGCCCGATGCGTTGGCGAGGGGCGGCGGCGCGTCCCCGACTTCTGCGTCCACGACAATCGACGCCACCGTGTCTTGCTCGGTCGTACTCATCGTCGTCACCCATATCAGCGACGCGCCGCCGCCCCTCGCCAACGCATCGGGCAGCGGGACCGATCGTTCGGCGTGTTCCGCGGGGAGGTCCTCGATCAACGCCGCGTACGCCGCGTCCGCGCCGACCCGCAGCAGCTCGACCGCCTGCGCCTCGTCCGCCGCCGCAGCCGTACGCTGCCAATCCATCCGCACCAGCGTGGCCACCGAAGCCACCGCGACCGCGCAAAGGCCGAGAGTCGCTACCGCGATCACCGACCCCATGCCGCGCGAGCGTGAGCGAGTTGCCTTCATCGCTCGCCGCCTTTCGCACGCAGCCGCCGGCTCTCCGAAGTAAACCGCCAAACGACACCGCCGATGTCCACGGCCACGACACCGGGGGTATCGCCCGTCCGCCAAGCTGGAGGTTCCGCCAACGGCGGCAACGCGAACTCACGGGTGCCGCTCGGCAACCCCTGCTCGTCTAAAGCTTCACGCCGCAAGGCCCAGAAGGATCGCCCGTCGTCCACCGACCGCTCGAGCTTCACCGCACTCCAAGACACGCGGCGTTGGTCACCGGCTTCGATCGCCAAAACCCCGTTCGCATCCAAGGCCCACGCGTCGGCCGTCCACACGTCCGCGCGGATCGCGTCCAACGCCTGGCCCATCCGGTCCTGCGACCACGCCGCGTCGTGCACCCGTCCTTGCACCGTGACCGACGCGACCACCAACCGACCGAAGATCGCCATCACCACGGCCATCAAGGACACCGCGACGATCATCTCCAGAATCGAAAACCCATGTTGCCGACGCTTCATCGCGCCCCCCCTTCCGCAAGCGGCATCGGCCGAACGAAAAGCGACTGTCGGCCACGGTCGTGCTCGACGACGAGCTCGACCCAGCCCCGGGCGTGTTCGACCGTCGCAACCTCGAAACCTTCGATCGATGCGTCTGCGGCGTCGCCCGCCCACAGGTTGATCGCGGCCGTCTCCAGCGCCCGCACCGCCGCCCGCTGGTCGGCGAGCACCCGAGCCAACTTGCGGTGCTGCGTGAGCGCGGTGATCAACGCCGTGAGCACCGCGCCCAGCAACACCAACCCGATCACCGCGTCCAGAATCACGAGCCCACCCGGTGGCCGGCGTCGACGTGTACGGATCGTTCTCATCATCCCAACCTCCATCCCACGATCACCGACTCGATCAGCACGACCAGCGGCGCAAACATCGCATAACAGAGCCAGCCCACCACCGCCGCCATCACGACGATCACCGCCGGCAACGCCACGCCCCGCCACAGCAGCAATGCCCGGTCCCGCGCCGCCGCGTGGCAGGTGGCCAAGAACGCCGCCGCATTTTCCAAGTCGCTCGGCCCCAGCGCGTCGGCCAACACCGAGCGATCGAACCGCCGCAGCCCCGCTCGTTTCGCGGCGTCGCCCAACGGGTCGCCGGCTTCGGTCCGCCGCGCGAGCCGCGCCCACGCCCGCTCGACCCCGCGGTCCACCGCCGCCCGGCCCGCCGCGTCGCACACGGCGGGCAGCCCGACGCCCGACGCCACCGCCAACGACATCGCGTCCAGGCTCCGCGCCCACGCCCCGCGCCGCACCACAAGCCCCAGACCCGGCACCGCGCCCCACCAACCTCGCAACACCGACGCCACGCCCCGCGGCATCTCCCCGGCGCGCGTGCACGTCTGCAGCGCTACGCCCACCGTCAGCCCCAGGCCGGCCGCGCTTCCAACCAACAGCGCCCCGCCCGGGCTCAACCAGAACGCGATCTCGTCCGAACAGAGATACGCCGTATTCAACAGCGAAAACGTGACCCGGGTCGCCCACGGCAACATCACGCCGAAGTCGTCGAAGATCTCGATGTACTTCGGAAAGATCAGCAGCGCGATCCCCGCCGACACGGTCAACACCCCCGCCGCCACGACCGCCCCGTACGCCACGCCCAGCCACGGCCCGCCCATCCCGTCCGAGCCCGCCGGACCTTCGCCGCGCACCGCGGCCAGGTCCTCGGCGTGCAACTCGGCCAACGCCGTCGGCAGCGTCCCCGTCCGCTCCGCCGCGTCGATCCGTGCCAGCTGCGTCGCCCGCGTCTCCGGCACGTGCCGCTCCAGGCCTTCGCTTAGGCCACCCCCGGCCTCCAGCCACGACGCCAAATGTTCCAACCGGCTTCGGGTCCGGGGGTCTTCTCCCGCCATCGCCGCTCGCAGCGCGGTGGGCATCGGCAACCCCATCCGCACCGCTTGCTCCAACAGGCACACCACCGTGAACGCCCGCTGTCGACGACCCACCCACGCGACCCGCGCCGCCAAGACCGTTAAGCCTACCAACAGCAGCGGCACCAAAATCCCAAAGAACGGCACCACCACCCCCAACGCCAGCCCGCCCAACGCCAGCACCACCAGGCCGACGAATGACCACCAGAACAAGCTCAACAGCCAACCCGCGGTTTGCACGTAGGCCCGCCGGCTCTTCCGCAACGCGTACACGATCACCGGGACGCCAAACAGCACCAGCGGCGCTCCCAGGGCCGGGATCAGCCACGCGACATACTCAACCTGAAACAGCGACGCTTGCATCACGCTCCTTACATCAACGACGACATCAGCTTCACCAGCGGCAGGAACATCGCCATGGTCATCAACCCCAGCGCTAACGCCAGCAACACCAACAGAACCGGCGCGATCACCGCCTGCAGCGTGCCCAGCCGCAGCTCTGCCTGCTGGCCGTACATCGCTTCGAGGTTTTCCAAGACGCCGGGCAGATCCGCGTGTGTCGTCGCCAGGTGCATCGACGCCGGCACCGCGCCGGGCACCACGCGCAACCGGTCGCCGTTCACGGCCTTGAGCTCTTCGCCGCGCTCGATCGCATGGGCAATCACGTCGGCGTCTTCGTCCACCGCCCGCGACGCCGACGCCGAGCCCGCCATCCGCAGCGCGCCCGGCAGGTCCATCCCTGCGTCCACGCCCAGTCGAAGCAACCCGCACCACCGCGCCACCGCCCCTCGTTTCAACGCCGGCCCCAGCAGCGGCAGCCTCATCAGCAGCCGCTCCCGTTCACCGACCGCCACCCAGAAGCGGTCCATCAGTTTCCACAGCACCGGCACCGCCACCAACAGCCCCAAAATCACACAAGCCATCGGCAGCATCCAGCCCGAGGCGGTCAAAACCCAAAGCGTCAACGCCGGCATCTGCGTGCCAAAGTCCTCGAAGATCTCCCCGAACTGCGGCGCGACCCAACCCGCCCATATCACCATCACCCCCACAAGCATGACGAGCACCACCAACGGGTACGCCAACGCCCGCCACAGCGCGATCCGCAACCGACTTACCCGCGACAGATGCCGCCCCAGATTCAACAGCACGCCCGGCAGCCGCCCCGTCTTCACGCCGACCTCGACGAGCTGCGCATAAAGCGGGGGGAACGCGCCACGGTGCCGTTCGAACGCCTCCGACAGGTCCGCCCCGCCTTCCAACTCGTCGGCCACCGCCTCGATCGATCGCGACAGCCGACCGCGACGCACGTCCGCCGCGATCAACCGCAGCCCCGAGGCCACCGGCATGCCCGCTTCCGTCAGCTGCGCCAGCTGCCGATTAAACGCCGCAAAATCCAACGCGCCCAAACGCCGGCCCCGAACCCGCGCCGCCGTATCGCTCGCCGCGTCGCCCCCCTGGTCCAACGCCAACACCGCGAGCCCCGCCGATTCCAGCGCCGCCCGAGCCGCGTCGGCGCCCGTCGCCGTAAGCGTCCCCTCGAGCTTCACGCCGTCGTCGCCGGCGACCCGCACGACATACGCAAAACGGCGCTCCGATCCGGCCGATTGATTCGCTTCCGATGGGTCCGCCTCAAGATTCATCGCGACTCCTTTTCCGGCAAGACGGGCGCACCGCTCTCTTGATTCATCCCAACCGCGAAACCTTCGCGGCGCGCGTCGAGCCCCAACGCCCGCTGGAGTTCCGCTGCATCGGTCACGCCTTCCGTCATCAACCGTCCCGCCGAGGCCTCCACCGTCTCGTAACCCGTTTGCGCTCGCAAAACGGCCTCCAGGGCCTCGCCCCGCGCCCCGTCCACCAATGCTGCCCGCAGCGCCCCGTCCATCGCCGCGAAACTGCCGACCGCCGACCGGCCCGCGTACCCGCCTTGCCCATCGGCCTTCCGCACCAACCGCAGCGCCGCGACGCCCGACACCGCCGCCGCCAGTTGGTACGCCGGCACGCCCATCTCCAACAACCGCATCAGCGCCCCCACCGCCGACCCCGCGTGCAACGTCGTCACCAACCGGTGCCCCGACAGCGCCGCCTCCACCGCCACCTTCGCCGTTGCCGCGTCCCGTACCTCGCCGAGCGCTAATGCTTGCGGGTCTTGCCGCAGCAAACTGCGTAGCGCCCGCTCGTACGTCAATTCGCCGAACGGACGAACCTCCACCTGCGTCACGCCCGCCACGTCCCGCTCGATCGGGTCTTCCAGACTCACGACACTCAACCCGCCCCCCGCCCCCAATCGCCGCAACACCGCGTACGTCGCCGTCGTCTTTCCCGACCCCGCCGGCCCGCACAGGATCAACATCCCGCCCCCGACCGAAGCCCCGCCGCCCGTGAACCGCAACAAACCGTCCCGCACCGCTCCCGGCAGGCCGAGCCCTTCGATCTCGGTGTCCGCCGCCAGCCCCGCCGGCAACCGCACGACCGCCCGCAGCCCATGGTTCGTCGGCATCACCGACACCCGCACCTCCGTGCCTCCCGCCTCACCCCGTCCTTCCTGCGGCACATCTAGCCGGTACGTGAGCAGCCCCGCCAACACCATCCACCGGTTCACCCACGCCCGCCCCGCCGATGCCGGCAACACCTCCAGGTCCATCAACACCCCGTCGATGCGCAGCCGCACCGCCACGCCGTTCCCCGTCGGCTCTAGATGAATATCCGACGCCCCTCGCCTCACCGACTCCTCGAACAGCCAGGCTACGCCCGCCGGCGCGTCCATCGAAGCGCGTTCGGATTGGTCGGGGCCGTGCGTCATTACCAAACAGACGAAACCCACTCCCACGCGATTCAAAATAGAAGCCCGCGGTCAACGACCGCGGGCTTCAGGCAGATACCAAAACGCGTAAACCATTCGGGCGTCAATAATCGTAAGTCGGGATACTCACGCCGCCGATCGTGACGGAGCCGATCGTGATGCCGGCTTTGGTCAGCGCGGGCCGGCCACGACCGAAGTCCATGTCGATCATGGCGTCCAGGTACGTCGCGACCTGCTCAAACTCACCGGTGACGAACGAGACGTGCCCGTCCATGAAACCGAAGTTGCTGCCCAGGCCCGCGTGGTTATCGAACCGCCGCCCGTCTTCATCGGCGTCGGCGATGCCGAAGTCTCCGCCCGCGTCGTTCTCGGAGAAGATCGCAACGCTCGACGCGTCCTGCACCCAAAGATCGGTTTTGATACGTGCCGCGTCCGGCGGCTCGTTCGAAGGGTTGTTGTAGGACTCGAAATACTGGCCGTCGAGCCCCGACGAGTTCGAATTGACCACCCCCGTGCGGTATTCGCCAAACTCGGCCCAGGCCAAAAGGTCGTAGCTGTGACCGCCGCTGGAATCGCCCGCGCCGCCCGCCGCGTTCGTGTAAAGGTCTCGCCACGGCGAATACCGGACGCCACGTCCCGGCAACGGGTCGTATGCCGCCGAAGACCCGCTAACCCATGGGGTCGACCGACCGTCCGACCGCGTATGCGCTACATCCGGGTCCACGTTGATCGTGTTCTCGGTGCTGGGGCAGATCGCCGCGTCGTACGTCTCGCCCAGCGCGCCGGTCAGCTTTTTTCCCGGCGGCACCCACAGCGGGAACAGGTGCGCGATGTTTTCACCTTCGACCGCGTCGGCGTTGGGGAACGGCACCCGGTTGGGCTCGTCCTCCGCGATGATCAGCGAGCCCTGCACCATGCTGCGGATGTTCGTGCCGCACTGCATCCGCCGCGCGGCTTCCCGGGCCGCGCCCAACGCAGGCAACAGGATCCCGATCAGCAGCGCGATGATCGAGATCACCACCAACAACTCGATCAACGTGAAACCCCCGGTAGCGTCCGTTGTTCTCTTGCATCGCATCGTCATGTCGTAGCTCCGAAACGCCCGCGACCACGGGCCGATATCCACATCCCGACGCAGACCCGTTCTTCGAGTGCCGCGTCTCCCGGCGACGGACCAACCGCCAACCGGGAATCCAAGGTGTGATCGGCCGCGGTGCCCGCGGAGACGGGCGACGGCTCCCAAGAATGAGGGAGGCGGCGTCTTGAGCTACGCAAAAATACCGTGAAGCCCGGGCTAAACGCAAGCTATAAATGGGATCGAAGGGAGTTTTTCCGATGTTTTTCCCTGGTCTTCAAGCAACGCCGCCGCCGCCTGCTCAAGTTTCAGGCAAATGCAAGCCTGCTCCGAGCCAACGCCCAATGTCTCAGCATCCCTCCTTCTTTCGTCAGCGCTTGATGATCCGCTGGCTCTGCCTGATCGTTGCCGCGGCGATAACCGCGGGGAGCTTCGAACCGAGCGGCGCCTCCGCCGAGTTGCCCGACATGCTCATGAGCTCGGCCGAGATGGCCGAGCGGCTCGAACGGCTTGCGGACGCCGACCCGCGTTTCGCCCTCGAGACGATCGGCCAAAGCGTCGAAGGCAAGCCGTTGTGGGCCGTCCGCGTGACGCCCGAGGCCCGGATGGCGATCCGGTGGAAGGTGCTGCTGATCGGGGGCCAACACGGCGACGAGCACGCGGGCAAAGAAGCGATCCTCGAACTGCTCGCGGACATCGCGTCCGGTGAGGAAAGCCTGCCGCCGGGCGTAGAGCTGTGGGCCGTGCCGATGGCCAACCCCGACGGCGTCGACCGCGACGAACGCCGCAACGCGAACGGCTTCGACCTCAACCGCGATCACCTGATCTTGAGCCAGCCCGAGACGATCGCATTGCACAAGCTCGTCCAACGCGAGCGTCCGCACGCGATCGTAGATTGCCACGAGTTCACGCGCGACTCGACGTCGTACACGGACAAGGGGTGGGGCGAGTGGCCGCTGATCATGATGGACGGGGCGAACAATCCCGTGCTGCCCAACGCGACCCTCTCTCCCGTCCGGCATTGGGTCGATGCCCCGCGTGAGGCGATGAAGGCGGCGGGCTTCAACTACCGGCGTTACACGGTCGGCGGCCCTCCGCCCGACCAGGAACTCCGGTTCAGCACCCTCGATCCGGACGACGCCCGCAACGGCCTGAGTTTCTACGGCGGGCTTGGCTTCATCATCGAGTCGGGGATCAAACGCGCCGCCGAAGATCCCCAAGCCAACTTGGCAACGCGCGTCGAGGCGTACCGGCTGTTACTCCGTTTGTTCGTGGACAACGAAGAACTCCAGAATCGCACGCTCGCCTCGCTCGCCGCCGACCGCTGGCCGGGGCACTGGGAAGCCGAGGCCGACCGCATCCCAACCAATGCTTTCTGGGCTCGGGCGATGCGCGGAAGCCCGACTTATCCCGTCCTGGATCTTGATACCGGACAGACGTTAGAGGTGCCCGCCCTGAACCTCATGAATATCGTGGTGTACAAGCGCCTGGTCACGAGGCCGCTCGGATACGCCGTCTTACCCGAGCGGGCCGCTGCTTATCGAAGCCTGCTCGACATGCACGCCGTGACGTACAAGCTTCTCGAGGGGCCGCGTCTCGTATCGGCCGAGCTCGCCAAACTCGAACGGGTTGAAGAAGATTTTGACCCGATCTACGAGCGTTATGGCGGCCGACAGATCGTCCGCGTCGAAGCCGACGGGGGTTACGAGCTACCCGGCGGCTCGCTGTGGATCGACCTGGCCGAGCTTGCCGAATCGGAACCGATGATGGCCCGCCGTGCGATCAAGGTGCTCGAACCGCAGCAGCTTTATGGTCTGTACCAATGGCCCGCGTGGCGGGCGACGGTCAGTGAGGACGGTGCGATTCCCGTGGTTCGTGTCCTGTCGGATTAATCCAGTAGCCGCAACCCAACGGGTTGCGTGTGATCGGGAACGCGCGACCTGGCTGGGTCGCGGCTGTCCGCCTATTGCAACCACGACTCGGGGCCGTTCGTCGTGATCAAGAGCACCGCCGCGCCGATCGCGTAAAGCCCGAGCACCAGCGGCCAGACCCACTTGAGCCAGACGGACCAGTCCACGCGGGCCACGCCCAGCACGCCCATGAGCACCGCGCTGGTTGGGATGATCAGGTTCCCGAAGCCGTCGCCGAATTGATACGCGAGCACGCCGACCTGCCGCTCGACACCGATCAGGTCGCAGAGCGGCGCGGTGATCGGCATGGTCATCGCCGCCTGCCCCGAGCCGCTGGGCACGAAGAAGTTGATGAACGCCTGCATGCCCATCATCGCCACCGACGCGACGCTCGGGCCCATCGCTTCCAGCGGCTGAGCGGCCGCGTGCAGGATCGTGTCCAGCACCCGGCCTTCCTGCAAGACGTACACGATCCCCGCCGACACCGCGATGATCAGGCAAGGCTCGACCATCAGCTTCGCGCCGTCCACGAACTCGTGGGTCATCCGCGTCAACGAAAACCGGGCGATGAAGCCGGCGGCCAAGCCGAGCACGACGAAACACGCCGCCATCTCGGGGATCCACCAGTTGAATCGCTGCACGCCGTAGGCCGTGAGCAGCACCGACCCGAGCACGCAGGCGATCACGCCCCAGTCCGACACGCCCGGAAGCTCGGCCTTGAGATCGGCCGAGTCTCCAAGCTTCGCGCGGTGGCTTTCGTCCAGCGCGAACGTCGGGCTCTTCCGCGGGTCGCGGTGGACCCGCACCGCGTGCCACTGCACGAAGGCGATGGCCAGCGCGGTGACGACCGCCCACGTCACGTACCGCACGCTGTTGCCCGAGAGGTACGGCACCTCGGCGATGGCCTGCGCGATGCCGACGGTGAACGGGTTGAAAAACGCCCCGCCGAAACCCACCTGCGACGCGAGATAGCACATGCAGATGCCGGTGACCGTGTCGAAACCCAGGCGGATCGCCAGCGGTACGGTGATGAGCACGAACGCGATCGTCGATTCGCCCAGGCCGAAGACGGCCCCGCCCAACGAAAACAGCGTCATAGACACGGGCACGACCAGCCACTTGGTCTTGCCGTCGCCCATCGCGACCACGGCCCAGGTCAGCACCCGGTCAAGCGCTCCGGTCGCGAGCATGATCCCGAAAGCCCCACCGAGCAGGAACACGAACGCGATGATGTCCGCGCGTTTTTCGAAGCCCTGAATCGGCGCGAGGGCCGCATCGGCGAACGCGCTCCGCGCTTCGTCCAGCAGCGGCCCCTTCTCTTCGCTCCCGGGCACGGGATAGGAACCGGGGATCACGGCCGAGCGTTCCAACCCACCGCCCGTCGGCACGCGCACCACCATGCCCACCCGAAGCCCGCTTTCGGAGAACGCGGGCGTCACGAGTTCCCCCGTCGCGTCGTCCACCAACACCGCGTCCTCGGCGATGGCGTAACCCGCCGCCGCCGCGATGGTCTGCCGCGTGTCGCCTTCTTGCACCTGGTGCAGCACGTAATTCCCGAAGCTCTTGGTGACCCGCTCGTACTCGCCGCGCGGCACCACGAGCGTCGCCACCGCCGCCAACGCGACGATGATCGCGACGATCACCAGGGCCGGCGGCATCTTGAGTTTTGGCTCTGCGGTAAGGTCGGTCATGGGCGTCATACGCAAGCCCGGGATAGCCATCCCCCGGTTTAAGGCTCTTCGGTTTCAGCGGACTTGCGGCGTTCGGCATCGAGCGCGGCCCGCGTCTGTTCACGTGTGAAGTGTGTCAGATCGTTCGAAATAACTTCGAAATAACCGTTCAACTGGTCGAGCATCTTGATCGACGAGGCTAAGCCACCGTCGTACGCCCGGGGTGCACCGGCAGTCCAAGCTTCTAGTTCCTCCTGAATAGCTGGCCGTCCGTCCGTCGATTCGCTACGGAACTGGGTCGCCTGAGCTCCATCGGGAAGGAATTGCGTAAGCGCGGGCAAGGTTAGAGCCGACGGCGCCCGATCTTCAAACTCGTCCATCAAAACCAACAGGACGCCGTTGGGTCCGATCGCGTGAGGCGGTGACTGCTTAAAGCCGATGTTGAATACGAACGCGGAATTTTCGCCAACACCAACGCCCAAACGCCCTTCGTCACGAACGTAGTCATGCTGCATGGCGACGAGCAACCGGCCAAGCCGGCCTCTAGCAAAGAAGTGTTGATCTACGATTGCATCCGGCAAAAACCCCATACCTTTTCCCACACCAACTCCAAAGTCCGGGACATCGTTGACGACACCCAACAGCAGCGCCTCGTGGGAGTTGCCCCATTTGATCATGGGGTCGGACATCATCGCCGCGCCGGCGCTCGTGCCGCCGATGACGCCGCCGCGGTTGAGCACGTCCCACATCGCGGCGTAAGCGGGCGTGTCGCCTTCGTCGGGCCGGAAGGTCGCGACGATGCGGGACTGGTCGCCGCCGGTGAACCACAGGCCGTCGCAGGCCTTGATCTTCTCGGCCCACGCGGGGTCGTTGGCTTTACCGACATCGCCGTTGCGGATGTCGAGCAAAACGATCTTCTGGTTCGGGCCGGCGTATTGCCGAAAATCGGCGACGTGGCCCGGGCCGGACTCTTCGGGGACGCCCGATGCGGTGGGCAGGACGCCGAGCGTGCCGTCGTCGGGGATGCGGTCGAGCACGGCCCGGTAGATCGGTTCGTTGTCGGGTTGGAGGCCGCCGCCGACGATCACGAGATGACCGTCATCGGCTTGCCGCGGCGGGTCGGGCTCGGCTTGGGACGGGTTCGCCAAACTCAAACCGCCGATCACGGCGAACACGAGCGCCCCCCGTCGCAGCACTACGGCGACGGGGTTCCGACGGAGAAAGCAATGCATCATTGGGACTCACAAGGGTTCTGGGCCTGCGCCCGTACGGGGACGGCGGCGGGGTCGGTGTACAACTCGGCGTGCTTGGCGTCCCAGTCGAGGGCCCACTGCTTGAACCCGCCGAAGGTGTCGCGGGTCGCTTCGGCCTGGTCGACCAGCGCTCGCATCAAGCGGACGAGGTTGCCGAAGTCGTCGGTATGGACAAACTCGTTGGCGATCTCGTTTCGCTCGGCGTCGTAGTTGTGGTAGTTGCCCAGCGGGATGCACAGCGCGGCGGCGTTGCCCATCCAAGCCTGGAACACCGTGGACTCGCAGGTGCCGCCGTCCATCAGCTCGCGTTGGAACAGGAACGTCGGTTCGTGCTCGGCCAACGCGCCCGCGACGCCCGCCGCCCAGTCCGCGAGTTCGGGCTTGAACAGCGTGCGTCGGTCGCCGACCCGCACCACGGGCCCCGCGGAGTGCGGCGCGTGCGGCAACGCCTTGCTGGTTTCAACGGAAATCACCACGTCCGGGCGGGGGTGTTCGCTGCTTCCCTGGCGGTCGAACGTGTCGCGGCAGTACCGGATCGCGCCGAAGAACCCGCCCTCTTCGGCCCGGGTGAACAAACAGGAACACGGATACGGACACGCGTCGCGGATCAGCGTGTCGAGTAGGCACGCCAGCGACGCACACCCGGCCACGTCGTCCACGCCGCGGGCGCTCAGCTGGCCGTTCACGTGCTCAGGATCGGGCAGGTCCCACATCCCGATCGATCCCGGCTCGACCGGCTCGTCCATGGTGATCTCGACGCCGGCCACGTCGCCCTCGTCGTTGTGCCCGAGCACCCTGTTCACGACGCCGCCGACCCGTCGCCCGCCCACGCGGAAGCCTTCCGGCGCGTCGGGCCAGAAGCCGGGCTCCGCCTGGGCGAGCGGCTTGCCTCCGGTCCAAAACACCACGCGGCCGCCCTCGATCAGTTCTTCGGGGAACCGCCCCATCCACTGCGCGTGCAGCGTCTTGTCGTCGCACATCTCTACGGCCCAGAACCCCGTGTGGTCGGCGTGGGCGGTGAACAACAAACGCGGCGTGGCCCCCGGCGCTCCACCGGACTGCGGAGGCACGTAATCGATCCGCAGGTTGCCCGCCGCGTCCACGTGCGTCGCCAGGCCGCGGTTACGCGCGAAGCGATACAGCCAAAGCAAAACGTTGTGCTCGTGGAACGGGCTGGTGGGCAGACGCAGGAGTTCGGTAGCGTGCTTGATCCAACGGGTAGGCGGGATGAATTTGCGCGACTTGCGAACCGAAAGCCGGGGCTTGGGTGGCGGCGGGCGCAGGTCGGTCGTGTTCTTGAGGTTGAGCGGATTGGCGTTCATGGTGCGGCGGCTCGGAGCCGGTGGGATGCAGAAAATTCGCCGGACCGAAGCCGCTTAAGGCGGCGATCGGGCTAGACGCAGCGGCCGGCGGCGGAGCGAAAGCTCGCCGATCGCGGGCAAAGATGGGGCTTGATCGAGGCCGGCAGCGCTCACGAATTGGACGCGGAGCGCACAAGGCCCGTCTTTCGGCGGAACTGCAGTATGGGCCGATCCGCCGCGGGGTCAAGGCTTTCGCGTCGGCTCGGCCGAAAAATCGTTGACGGCGTTCGGGCCACCGGATAGGTTTGGATGCACGCGAGCGTTTCGTCTCGCGCCACGCACAAGACCCGGCGTCCTGCCGGCGACCAGCCCGACCCCACCGCTGATCGCGGTCTTGTGGGTCCGGCTTCCGATCATCCGAACCCGCCATCGACCGTCAGGCAACGCTCGCCTGTGACGTCGAACGCCTTACTCATTCGGCCTGCCTCGCGTTCCATCGAGAACGACCCACCCTGGAGAAATCAAGCATGCGACCTTCGACCCGACTCATGATCGCCGCCGCCGTCACCGGCCTTACGACGCCCGCGCTGGGTGCTACCGCCCCGTTCACCGAAACCTTCGACGGCGGCGTGTACACCGTCGAAACACCGACCTTCGAAGGCGGCGCCTCGACCACGGTGTCAGCGATACTCGAGAACGACGCCTTGACCGTGGCCTCGGTCGGGGATTTCAACACGATCCGACAATCCCTGTCGCTGGAAGTGCCCGCCGCCGCCGCCACGCCCGGACGATCCGTGACCCAAAGCGTGGACTTCACCATCATCGGCGGCTTCACCGGCGTCTCCCGCCTCGGCTTCGTCTTCGGCGTCACCGACCCCGAAACCGCGGGCCAAGGCCCCTCCGACGCGGTGTACGCCTACATCTCCGAACCTTCGGGCGACTTCGCCGACACGTCTTTCCGGACGCTCGCCTTCGACGAATCCGGCGCGCAGATCGACATCTCCAATCTCGACGACCCCGAACGCTTCGTCCCCTTCCTGGCCGAGAACACCGCCTACACCCTGACGTCCACGGTCGATTTCCAACTCAACGGCGACATCACCGTTTCGATGAATCTCGTTGACGTCGCGACCGGCGGCACGGCCTACGACAGCGGCGATTACAGCTTCGACATCCTCGCCGAGCTCCCCCCGGAAGGCGAAGACCCCCTGACCGTCGACGGCGCGTGGTACGGCCTGTACTTCCGCAACTTCGAATCGCCCACCAGCGAGATCGTCTTCGACAACTGGACCCTCACCACCGCCACGCTATCGGCAGGCATCGTCGGCGACTACGACGACTCGGGCCAGGTCGAGCAGGGCGACCTTAACCTCGTCCTAAACAACTGGGGCACGGCCGCGCCGTTCGATCCCAACGGCGACCCGTTCGAAACGACCAATGTGGACCAGGAAGAGCTCAACCGCGTGCTGAACAACTGGGGCTCCACCACCGCCCCGAGCTTCGAAGGCGCCGCGGTGCCCGAGCCCGGATCGCTCGCGCTGTTGGCCGGCCTCGCCGCGTTGTCCCGCCGCCGTCGTGCCTGAACGCCCATGCCAAAGACGAATCGATCCACAAGCCTCTCCGCGCTGCTGCCGTTCGTCGGCGGCGGCGCGTTTATCTGCGTCGCCGGGGCCCACGCCCAGGATTACACGCGTTACCTCACGGGCTCGGCCGGAGACGCCGAGGTCCAAGCCCACGGCGGCATCCTCCTCGCCGGCGGCGGCACCGACGTCGACGCCGCGATGAGTTGGTTCAAATCCCGGGCCAACGGCGGCGATGTCGTGATCCTTCGCGCCTCCGGCAGCGACGGCTACAACGACTACCTGTTCAGCGAGCTACCCGGCCCCGCGATCGACTCGGTCGAGACCTTCGTGTTTGATGCGCGCAGCGCCGCGTCCGATCCACAGGTCTTGCAAAGCGTCGGCCGCGCCGAAGGCATCTTCTTCGCCGGCGGCGACCAGTCGGCGTACGACGACTATTGGCGGGGCACCCCGCTGGAAGACGCGATCCATCAGCGCGTCGCCGACGGCGCGGTGATCGGCGGGACCTCCGCCGGCCTCGCGATCCTGGGCTCGTCGGCGTACGTCGCCCAGGGCCGCAGCCTCCGCTCCAGCCGGGCGTTGAGCAACCCCTACCACCGCGACGTCACGCTCGAACACGACTTCCTGCGGGTCCCGTTGATGGAAGGCGTTTTGACCGACAGCCACTTCACGCAACGCGAGCGCGAAGGCCGGCTGATCACGATGATGGCGCGCAGCGCCGACGAAACCGAAACGCCCGTGGGCTTCCGCGGCATCGGCATCAACGACCAGACCGCCGTCGTCGTCGAACCCGACGGTTCCGCCACCGTGCTCGCCAACGGCACCAACGGCCGCGGGGCCCACTTGTTCGTCACGACCCAAGCCGCCAGCGTGCTCCAACCTGGCACGCCGCTCACCTTCGAAAACGTCGCCGCCCTGGAAGTCCGCGCGAACGAAACCTTTGACTTCACGACGTTCACCGCCCCGCCCGGAGTCGGCCGTGCATATTCCTACGACGTGATCAACGGCGACCTCCGCGAAGGCGAACCAATCACGGCTGCACCGGATTTGCCCGGCGATTACAACGCGTCCGGCCTGGTGGAGCAGGCCGATCTCAACCTCGTCCTGAATAACTGGGGCCTCGCTCGCGGCGCGTGGGCCGACGCGACCGGCTTCCTGACCGAGGCCGTCGATCAGGAAGAACTCAACCGCGTGCTCAACAACTGGGGCGGCGCCAGCGCGCCGTCGTTTTCGAGCGGGCTTCTCCCGGAGCCCACTGCCGCCGCCGCATTGACCGGACTGCTCGTGTTACACCGGCGGCCGGCCCGCTGAACGGCTTGCTCGCCGTAAGCGTCATCGTTAAAATTTTCGGTTCTCCATAGACGCCCCCTTCGTCTAGTGGCCTAGGACGTCGCCCTCTCACGGCGAAAACAGGGGTTCGACTCCCCTAGGGGGTACTAAAACCAACCGCGTCTTGGGTGCTTTCAGGGCGGTTTTTGGCCGAATCGAGTGCAGATTCGGGCGCATTCCCGGTCCTTCCCGGCTGCTCCTGCACCCGTTTCTGCACTCACTTTGAACTTACTCCCTCGCCGCTGACCGCTTTGGCGAAGTGCTGGTCGGTCACCTACAGGTAGTGCTTCCGGGATACTGCAGGCGAGTTGCCGATTCACCCACCGACGACGTGTGTCGGGAACCGATCTTCAACGTCGGTTGGGCGCTTCGATCGAGCCGACGCTCGCGAGTTCGTCTTTCAGCAGACCTTCCATGCTGCCAAGCCACCGAGCGGTGACGTCGGTTTGGCTGACTAAAACGAGAGCTATTTTTCCCTTCTCAGCAACACCGCTCTCCAGAGGATTTTGAGATCGATTTTGCGGGTTGACGGCACCGAGAGATTAAAATAAGTTTTGAGACACAATCTCTTTTAGGAGGCCTCGTGCAGCACACTGATCCCCAATCCGGACGAACTCAACCAAATCCTTCACGCATCTCTGGCACCCTGTCCCGGGTCGCCTTTGGTGCTGTTTTGGCGGTGGCCTCCGGGTTATTGCCAGTTCACGCCGCCGAGGCACCACTCCAATCTCCGGGCTTCGCTGCCGTCAACCAAACCGCTGTTCCCGCGGAAGACCGGCGGGCCATTCTTGCTATGACCGGCGAGTATCGGGTTGATTTCAGGTTCGAAGAGACCGTCGCCTTGGCAGACGGCTACGAACTCAAATCGCCATACACCGCCAGCGCGACCGAGTTCGTGGATGTCGTTGAAGACGCTGGCGATCGGATCGTGCTGCAGCACGTGCTGGTGCTGCATCCCCAGGTCGACGGAGAAGACGCGGAACCCGTCGTGATCAAGCACTGGCGACAGGACTGGACCTACCAGGACACCCGCATCACACGGTTCCTCGGTCATCGCGTTTTCGAAACGTTGGAGCTACCGGCCGACGTTGTCGCCGGGACGTGGAGTCAGGCGGTGTATCAGGTCGACGACTCGCCGCGTTACGAAGCGATCGGGCGTTGGGTTCACGATGCCGGCCGGGTGACTTGGGAGTCGGAAGACACCTGGCGGCCACTGCCGCGTCGCGAGCACACCAAGCGGGATGACTACCACGTGATGGCCTGCCGCAACCGGCACACGCTCACGCCCGCGGGCTGGGTACACGAGCAGGACAACCGCAAGCTGGTGCTCGATGTCCAGGGCGAGGTGATCGAGGTGATTGCCCACGAGACCGGCATCAACACCTACCGGCGTATCGAAGTCGAAGGAGAAGCCGTCGACTTCGATCCGGGCCGTCGCTATTGGTCGCGGACGGCGGGGTTTTGGAAGGACGTCCGTGAAGCTTGGGCGGCCTCGGTTCAAGCGCCCGGCCGGTACCACGTCGCGGCGAAGTTGGATGATCGTCCGGTGTACGCCGCGCTGTTCGAGATCGCAAAAGAGATCAACGAATCCGGCGAGTATGAAGACGGCCATCGGCGACGTGCGATGGAGGTGATCCAAGCCTCGGTCCGCGTCGCCGACACCACGTCGGCCGAAGACGATCGATCCGCCGCGCTGCGTTGAATCTTGTTGTTATAGAGGAGGCTTTGAATGAAATCCTGGGTGTTAGTCGCCGTTGGTCTGTTTTGCCTGAGTCTTAGTGTGGCAGGCTTTGTCGTTGCAGACGATGGTAAGTCCACCGCGTTCGAGCCTGTCGCGAAGGCAGAATTGCTCGAAGGGCTACGTTCAGGCGGTCACGTGATCTATTTCCGTCACGCTCAGACGGAGAAAGACTACGCCGATCAAGTCACCGCTGACCCCAACGATGGTTCCACGCAGCGAGTACTCAGTGAGTACGGATGGCACCAGGCAAAGGGCATTGGCAACGCTATCCGTGCTTTGAAAATCCCCGTCGGCGACGTGATTAGCAGCGAATACTTCCGCGCTTGGCAGACCGCCGACCTCGCGTTTGGTCGATACGAAAAGAACGCGGCGCTGAATTTCGAGCCCGCCGAGGAGTACACCGAAGAGCAGTTCGCCGCGATGCGGGAGCGGGTGATGCCGTTGGTTTCGGCCGTGCCCGCGGACGGCGTCAACACGGTGATCGTCGGGCACGATGACCCCTTCGAGTCCGTGACCGGTATCTACCCGGAACCGCAGGGCGTGGCGTATGTACTCAAGCCGGATGGCGAGGGTTTTACCATCTTGGCTCGTGTCAATTACGACGAGTGGGCGACCCTTGCGGAGGTCGAATAACCACCCGCTGTCCTGCGAGCCACGGTTCGCAAATTTGCTTGGTCATACGATTTGACTGAGAAACGATGTGTTTTTTACGGCTATTTTTTCTTAGGAGAAGATTGATGCGTAGTTTGTTGAGTTCATCGGTTTGGAGCGTCGCCTTGGTGGGGTTTGCTTCGGCAGCCACCGCCTCGGGACAGGTGGTCGTCAGCCTGACCCCCGATGGGGAGAGTCGGTTTATCGACCACTTCTCGGCGGCTTTTGCGCAAGTCAACCTGGACCCGGAGGGTCTATACAGCTTGGCCGACGATAGCCTCTTCGGTGCGGTGGATGCCTTCCCGCAGGACGATGACTGGGCGGATTTGGGAACGCTAACGCTGGACGCGGCCGTGACGCCGACTTCCTCGGGGACCTTCGACGTAGTCGGAACAACCGGCTTCGATATCGACTCGGTGGTAGACGGCGGCGTGGTCTCGATCTTCGCGGCCTTTGGTGGCGGGGCTTACACGACCACGCTGTCCAACCTGACGGGCTCGGTGACTCTCGACAACGGATCGGTGACGGCGCTCAGCGCGAGCGCCGACATCGCGTTCGCGTTCCCGGGCGTAGCGCCTGGGACCCCCCCGTACTCCGGGACGTTCCAGATCACCGATACGGGATTCACGCTGGCCGTCGATGAAACCATCGCGCCGTCGCCCCAAAGCCCGCCGATCCGGCAGGAGTGGGCGTTCACCGGCGACGCGTCGTTCGAAGTCGTGCCCGAGCCGGGTGTAGCCGCGCTGGGACTGCTCGGCGTTGGTTCGCTGCTCGTTCGGCGTCGACGAAACTGATATCAGGGTGAGGAGAGTCGTCCGTCGCGGGCCACCACCCGTGACGGGCGTTACGTGATTGGGTCTGGTTTTGCCAGGTCTTTTCGGACGAATCAAATGCGGAAACGGCAACCCACAAGACGTTCGGAACGCCCGGCCAAGCAGGCCTTTGGCTGTGCCGTTTCCATCGTGTTGTGTGTCTCCGCGGCGGCAGAGGTACAAGAGCTTGCGCTTTCGGGCACCGACGGCGACGGCTATCTGGCCTTGGCCGGACTGAACCAGGAAGGCAACACGGCGCTTAATGGCCTCAACCGAAATCCGGGCAACGCGAAGTTTTTCGACTACCCGGCGTATGTGAACCCCAACATCCCGAGCAATGTCTACGTGATGTCGGTCGAGCCCTATCGCTTCGGCTTGTCGTTCCCCGACCCGCTGCACCCGACCGGCCCGGGGGTGTTTGCCGACGTGGGCGACTTGCAACCCGCCGGCACGCCCGGAGCCACCTTCATCGAAGCGCTCACCGAAGACGCAGACTTCGCCGATTTTGACTTGGGCGTCTTGTCCTACGACGACGCGACGCTCACCGGCCAAGGCATTGAAACGGTCGGCGTCGACGCGATTTCGCTCGACCTCGACGGCACCGAGTTTCAATCGACCAACCGCACCGAGCTGCTGGCCGGTGCCGACGCTCCACCCTTCGGGCCCGAGGGACGCTCGAACCGCAACGAGTTCGCCAACACGGTTTCGCTCGAAGCAAGCAACTTCAGCGGTACGGGCCTGACGTTTACCGACGGGGTTTTGACCTCGATCGATTTCACCGCCGATGCGGCCGTGGAGGTGGCTTTGGCCGCGTTGCCCACCGTTCCGCTTCGGGCGGAAGGCACACTCACGTTCGCCGAAAACACCTTCGCGTTCGATATCGATGGCCAGGACAGCTTGCTCACGGCGGTGACCAACGTGCGTTTGATCTTGAACCGCTCCGGATCGTTGCAGCTAGGCGTCTCGACCACGCTGCCGGGCGATTACAACGCCAGCGGTGCGGTCGAACAGGGCGACCTCAACTTGGTGCTGAACAACTGGGGCCAGGCGACCGCGCCGGGCTGGATCGCTTTGGAGCAACTGGAAGGCGCCGTGGATCAGGCCGAGCTCAACGCGGTGCTCAATAATTGGGGCGCGCGTGATACGCCCGCGCTCTCTGAATCGCAGACGATTCCCGAGCCGGCAACGTTTGCACTTCTGTTGGGCTCCCTGGGACTCCGCCGCGTACCGCGAGCCGGTCGATGACACGTGTACTTCGCACACCTACAAATGCCTTTACCCTGATCGAGTTGCTTGTCGTGATCTCGATCATTGCGTTGCTGATCAGTATTTTGCTTCCGGCGCTCGGCGCTGCCCGCGGCGTCGCCCAAGCCGCGGCGTGCCTTTCGAATCTCCGGCAGATCGGCATCGCCTGCCAGACCTACGCCGGCGACTACGACGAGGCGCTGCCGCCACACAACTACGCGGACCCGAATCTCATCAGCGCATCCGGATTGCCCAATGCGAATCGCTGGTGGTGTGTCGCAGATGTGGCGGGCGACGAACGCGACGTCTTCGCGGAGAGCTTGCTCGGCCCCTACCTCGGTGGGGCGAGCGAAGTGGGCGGCTGTCCGACGTTCGATCCGCCTTCCGCATACGTCGAGGATGTGCGTGCAGGGCTCGGCATTGCTGTACCGCCGATCGACTACGCCTACAACGGTTTGATGCTCGGCGTCCCCGACCCGGTGGTCGGTGCCGCCCGATGGATTCCCTACCGGCTCTCGCAGATCAAAGACCCGACCCGCACCGTGCTGCTCACCGACGCGGGACAACATCTGTCCGGCTACGAAGGCGAGGTCGTGTTCTCCGTAGAGTTCGAGCTTCAACCGCCCGTGGCGGACACGCTCCCAGAACGAGGCTCCTCGGCCCCCGATTCGTCGAGCGCCACCGTACATGGACGGCATACCGGCAATGCCAACGTCGCTTGGGCCGACGGGCACGCTTCGGCGGAAACGGTTCGTTTCGCTGCGTCCAACGCGTTCGAAGCCGAACGCCAACTGGGCGATGTGTTCGAGGGCGATACGCCCAACAACGACTGGTGGGACGGCGGCCGACGGCCCTAACCACACGCATTTGGATCAGGAACCACAATGATCAAAGTCCACCCCTTACTCGCGCTTCTCTGCGGCTTCGCGTTCTTAACCACGAGCGGCTGTGCGACCTCAACCCCACCGACGTTTGCTCCGCAGGCGACCCTCGATGAGAAACTCCAGGTCACCCGAGAACACCTCGCTTTACCAGGTGCCGTGGTGTACGTGCGTGAAGGCGACGACGTTCTGGTTCACCGCGCACTGGGCGTTGCCTCGTTGGAAACCAGCGAGCCCATGTCACTCGACCACCGCTTCCGGCTCGCGAGCATCACCAAGCCCGCGATCGCAACCGTCTTGCTTCAACTGGCAGACGAAGGCAAGCTGTCGTTAGACGACCCCGTGGCCAACCACCTTGAGGGCGTTCCCGGCGGCGACCGGATCACGCTGCGGATGCTCGCTCAGCACACGTCCGGCCTCGTGAATTACATCGCGCTGCCGCACGTCAAAGAAGCCTTCGCCGAAAGTCCGGAGCGGATGTGGACGGAGGACGAACTGCTCGCGTTCGCTTTGGCCGAGAAGCCGTACTTCAAAGCCGGGAAGGACGGCTGGATGTATAGCAACACCAACTATGTTCTGCTCGGTCAACTTATCGAGCGGGTCGAAGGCCAACCCTTGGACGTGGTGATCCAACGCCGCATCTGCGAGCCGCTCGGTCTAACGGCGACCTACTACAGCGTCGACGCCGGCGACCAAGTCGAACCCTTCGCCCACGGCTACCAATACGGCGACGCCGACGGCCCGATCTATTGGAAGGGCATGGGCGACGTGCCTTACGACGTGACCGACGCCAGCCCGAGCATGTGGCACGCCGCCGGCGCGATGGTTTCGACACTGGGTGACACGGTCACGCTCATCGAGGCGATCGTGGACGGCGAACTGGTCAGCCCCGCGATGCACGCCGAACAGATGTCTTGGCGTGCCTCCGGTTACCCCGTGGACTACGACTACGGGCTCGGGCTGATTCGCTATTTCGGTGCGATCGGCCACAACGGCAACACGCCCGGTTATCAGGCGACCGCGTTGCACGACCCCGCCGCCGACCGCACCGTCGTCGTGCTCACGAATCTCTACAGCAGCCCGAACTACGAAGACCCGGCCAACGCGCTGTATTTCGTGATCCATCGACACCTCACCGGTCAGAGCGTCGCTCCGCCCGGCTGGAAGGGTTGGTGATCTCGGGCCGGGGGGCGGGCGCCCGCCCGAGCGGGGGGGGGTGTGGCAAAAACCCGGGGGGGGTTTTGGGTGTGTGTAGCGGCGGGGGATTTTTGA
>JBCDDH010000065.1:0-21790 GCA_039180415.1 Planctomycetota bacterium
CGTAGTCGCCGATGATGCCGGCGGCGTCGCCGAGGCTGATCGTGAAGAACTGGTCACCCGGCAGCTGGCTCAGGTCGTAGAACCCGCCGACGTTGGGGCGGTTGTCGGGCGTTTCGGGGTCTTCGTCGAAGTCCTCGACTTCGAGCGACGACAGGAACTGGTTCGAGAGGAAGTCGAAGCTGCCGCTAGAGATGAAGGCGGTAACCTTGACGTCGCCCGTGGGGTTGCCCAACGCGGCGAGCGGGATGGCGATCTCGGTGCCGGTGGTGACCGCCGCGGCGGCTGCCTGGTCGGCGAGTTCCGTGCCGCCGGTGACGCCGGCGATATTCGTGTCGTTGTGACCGACTTCGAAGTCGTGATTGATGCCTTCGAGCGGGCCGAGGATGCTCAGCAACGGGTCGTTGGAGTTGTTGAACCCCAGGTAGATGTCCGAAAACTCATCGGCGTCGATCGCCGTCTGGTTCATCTCGGCGTAATCCACGTCGAACGTGCCGCCGCCGCGGCGGAACATCAGGGCGTAGTCGGGCGCGAAGCCCGCATCGAACGTCAGCCCGGGGACGACTTCTTCTTCCTGGGTCTCTTCGTTGATCACGGTCTGCGGGCCCAACGCCTCCCAGGCGTTGGCGTTTCCGTTGCCGATCCGGGAGTCAAAATTGACCGGGTGGTTCGCGGGGTTGAGGACTTGCTCGCCGCCGGCCACGGAATCGAAGAACACGATGAGCTTGTTGAAGTTCGGCTCGAGGTTGCCGGTGAAGGTGAGGTAAAGGTTCGTTTCGTCGAACTGGGCGTACGCGGCGTCGAGTTCGCTGCCGTTCTGGCCTAGCAGCGGGTCGATCACGTCGCCGAACTCGGTTTGGATCGCCTGAACGGCCAGGGGTTCGCCGTAGGAAGCGTCGACCACGCCGTCGATCACGGGTTGGGCCAACGCGGTGAGGGGGGCACCGGCCAGGCCGGCAACGAGCAGAGAAGTGGTGATGCGTTTCACGGGTCAATCTCCAAGAGATGGGAACAAAACAGGGGTGACGTGTGCGAGGAATCAGTTCGCGTGAGGCGAGATCTTGATTTCGGTCCAGCCGTCTTCGCCGGTTGCGCTGGTGCCGCTGCCGTCGACTTTGACGACGTTGATGGTTTCGGTGTTGTGGCGTTGACCATTCAAGCCAAGCTGTTCAATCGGCATCCGGCTGGCGCGGGAGCGGTTGTCGCCTACGGCACCTTGGTTGGCATCGAAATAGCCCGCCAACGTTCCGGCACGTTCCGGTGTGGTCAGTGATGCACCCTGAGCGGCGTTAAAGTGACTTGTATAGCCAAGCACGTCAGAAGCGAGCAAAGGGTTGGCGCCGTTGGCAGGATCGTCGGGCTCGCCGCGGTCACCGCAATCCGCGAAGAGCATGGTGCCCGAAGCGTCGGGCGCGTTGTAGATATTGGCATCGAGAAACTGGCCGCGATTGTCGCCTGCGTCGGGGTCGTAAGCGTAGATCGCCGGACTACCCGCAAAGCGGCCGGACTTACCGTTGGCTTCACCATCGTTGACATTCAGCCCCGTCACATCGATGTTGGGCCCGTAGGACACGCGGTTGAAGTCCGCGTTGTCGTCGATGTTGTTGTAGATCCGGTAACCGGGATTGGCAAACTGAAGGGTCGGGTCGCTAGGGCAAAGAAACGCGTCGGACGTTTGGCCCTGGTCGGTCACCGCGGCGTCGAATTCGCCTTCGCCCATGTAGTCGGCGATGCCGGTGGCCCAATCCGCCCAACGGGTGCGGTCGTCTTTCCACCGGATCATCAGCGAATCGACGCGGCTGTCGGCCGGATCGACGGTGTCGGTGGTGCTGGTCTGCATGAAGCCCTTGCGGTCGGCCGCCATGGAGTTGGCCCCGATGGCCATCTGGCGGAGATTCGAGAGGCAGGCGGCGGTCCGCGCGGTCTCACGGGCGGCGCCCAGAGCCGGGAGCAAGAGCCCGATCAGCAGGGCGATGATCGAGATCACCACCAGCAGTTCGATCAGCGTGAAGCCCGTGCGGGCGACGAGGGAGGTTTGAGGACGGTGACCCTGGATCGTCATGGTCGGCTCCAAAGAAGCGGGTATCGGCGGTCGGCAAACAAAGAACGGGAGACGGGAAGCAGGAAGGTGCGGCCGAGGTTTAAACGGTTCAATCAATGTTTGAAAAAACAGGGTGAACGGCTGAGGAAAACAAAACTGGAACTCGGGAGTCCGGCACGGTTGCGAAACGACCGGAGAAGACAGACGGCTCAAAAACTAGAAGAAAAACAAGGCAAAACGCGGTCTTAGAAGGCTGAAGCGGGCGACTCACGAATGCCCGTTACCGCGAGAAACTAGGCTGATAATACCGCATCTTCGCGACGCGTCAAGTCTTCCTCGGTGTTTCGCCGGCCAAGTCCGGGAAGGCCAAGCCCCCGTCGCACGGGCGAGAGAGATATCCCAAAGCCGGATCGCGCCAGGTTGGGCTTGCATCGGATCGGGGAGGCGGTAAACTGGTTCAACCAACTGGGCCACTGTTCACCAAAGGTTTCAACGAGCACGCCTGATCAAGTATTCGAAGGCATCGGCGGGGTACCGCCGCCACAACCCCAGCGACTCCTGCTTCTTCTCTCTCTTCTGCACGACACTTTTTCGATCTGGCGTTGACGTTTATGGGTCCGATCGCTTCCCCAGCTTCACATAAGCCCCCGGTCGATCGCGGCAAGCGAACGACGGCTCAGCCCGCCGCGCCCGCCAAGCGGATCGGCATCCGGGAGATCGCCAAGCGGGCCAACGTCTCGGTCGCCACGGTCTCGATGGTGATCAACGCCAACCCGAAAATCACCGAAGCTACCGCCCGCAAGGTCCGCGGCGTGATGGAAGAGGCGGGGTATCGCCCCAACCGGATCGCTCAGTCGCTGTCGGGCAAGTACACCCGCGTGCTGGGCGTTCTGCTGCCGACGCTGCGGCACGCGTTGGCGGACCCGTATTTCGGCGAGATCATCTCGGGGGTGGTGGACAAAGCCGACCGCTTCGGGCACAAGGTGACCATCGAATCGGCCAAGCCGGACTTCATCAAGTCGCGGAAGCACCTCGAGCTGTTCGAGCGGCGGTTCGTCGACGGCGTGCTGTGCATCGGGTTCAACGATCAGCACGTCTTCCTGAAAGACTTTGGCAAACAGAACCTGCCGATGATCGCGGTGAACAACGTGTTCCCCGGCTGGTCGGTCGACCACGTCGTGTGCGACTACGCCGGCGGGGCCGAGCAGGTGATGACGTATCTGATGCAGCTGGGCCACCGCAAGATCGGGCTGATCCACGGCTCGCCGACGGCCCAGACCTCGCGGAGCATCATCGAGGTGTACGACCGACGGATGCGCGACGCGGGAGTCGCCGTTGCGGATGGCTGGAAGGTGGACGGCCGGTTCACCGAAGAACACGGCTGCGATTCGGCGAAACGGCTGCTCGCAGCGCATCCCGACGTGACCGCGTTGTTCTGCACGAACGACAAGATGGCCATCGGGGCGATGCACGGGTGCATCGCGACCGGCCGGCTGATCCCGCGCGACATTTCGGTGGTCGGCTTCGACGGCATCGCCCACGGGGCGTATGTGAACCCGGCGCTGACCACGGTACAGCTGCCGCTGCATGAAGCAGGAGGCGTGGCGTGCGAGCGGCTCATCAACCGCATCCGCTCACAGAACGGCGACTCGCCGCGGAACAACGACGCCGCACCGACGCTACCAACCCACTTGGTCTTGCGGGGCTCCACGGGCCTCGCGGCGCGGATGAACGGCGGCTGACCGCGTGCCCCAAACAACTCGGTGGGTCGGGGCGGCTTTTTTATGAGCCGACCTTCAGTCTTTTTCGCTCGGCGTTTTTCTCTTCCGCGTCCCGATCCGATCCCGACGATCCATTTCCAGGAAAGCACATGCCCCTCCACCACGCCCGCGGCGGTTTTTGGTTGCTCTTCATCGCACTGTGTGGCGGCTTCATCGGCGGGGCCTCCGCATCGACGCCGCACACATTCCGGCTGGACACGACCGGTTGGGCCTCGCCACCCGAAACGATCCATGTGGCGGGAACGTTCAACGGCTGGTCCAAAACCGCCGCACCGATGAGTCCCGCGACCCCGGACGCCACGAGCGGTGAATGGATCGCCGAGCTCGAACTGCAGCCCGGCGTGCATCAATACAAGTTCGTGGTCGACGGCGAGCGTTGGGTGCGCGACCCGCTCTACAGCGACGCGGAGTTGGAACAGCCCGACGGCCACGGCGCCAATAACTCGGCCGTGTTGATCGGCGACGACGCGCGGAAGCTGCCCGCCCCGGAGCCCAACGCCGTGCGGGTCGAGGCGTTGATGCATCGACCCGATGAATTCGCCGACCGCAACGTGGTCGCTTCGGACATGCTGCAACTGGGCGCGACGACGCAAGCGAACGACGTCGATGCGGTACGCGTTCTGCTGCTGAGCGGCAACCCTGGAGAGCACAAGACGTACGACCTCACCCTTGAGCGCACCGAACTCGGACGCGACCACTGGGTCGCCCTGCTCGAGACCGAGCCGGGCCAAACGGCTTCTTACTATCTCAACTTCGTCGACGGGTCGGCCTCGATCGTGATGGGGGCAAACGGGTCCGCGCCGTCGGGCCCAGACCCGGCGATCCTTGAGCCTTTCGTTGTCGAGATGACGCCGGCGTTCGCGACGCCGGACTGGGCGAAGCGGGTGGTTTGGTACCAGGTCTTCGTGGAGCGGTTCCGGAATGGCAACCCGAGCAACGACCCGGGCGACGCCTACTACGAGACGCTTTTGCCGTGGACCAGTGACTGGTGGAAAACGCACACGCAGCACGGCGAGCAGGCGGGTGAAAACAATTTTTACACCGGGCATGGCAACGTGTGGCGTCGCCGTTACGGAGGCGACTTGCAAGGGCTGCAACAATCGTTGCCTTACTTGAGGAAGCTCGGCATTGACGCGCTGTACCTGAATCCGATCTTCGAGGCCGAGTCGATGCACAAGTACGACGCGGCCGACTTCCGGCACATCGACGACAACTTCGGCGTTAAGAGTGCGACCCCCACCAACCAGATACCCTCCGAGACCGACGACCCCGCGACGTGGGAGTGGTCCCCGAGCGATTTGGTTTTCCTGGAATTCCGGGAGGAAGCCAAGCGGCAAGGCTTCCGCGTGGTGATCGACGGCGTGTTCAACCACGTCGGCCGAGCTCATCCGTACTTCCAAGACGTTCTCGCCAATGGTAAGAACAGCCCGTACGCGGATTGGTTCGAGATCGCCGATTGGGGCGACCCCGCGAACTGGCGGCCGATGGACGACCCGATGCTCGTGCACGGCCGACCCGGCGGGATCCAGTGGGACGCGTGGGACCAATTCAACGGTCACCTGCCGGTGTTTAAAAACGATCCCGAGACCGGCCTCGCCCCGGGCCCGAAGCAGCACATCTTCAACATCACCCGCCGGTGGATGGACCCCAACGGCGACGGCAACCCCGTCGACGGCATCGACGGCTGGCGGCTCGACGTGCCCGGCGATATCGCGCACCCGTTCTGGATCGAGTGGCGGAAGCTGGTCAAGGGCATCAACCCCGACGCGTACATCACCGGCGAGATCTGGTCGTGGGCGCACCCGTGGTTGCAAGGCGACCAGTTTGACGCGGTGATGAACTACCAGTTCGCAATGCCGGCGTTGGACTTTTTCGCCGACGACGACCACGCGACTTCGCCAAGCGAATTCGGCAAGCGGATGAGCCGGGTCGTCTTCAATTACCCGATGCAGGTCTCGCTGGCGCAGATGAACCTTTACGACAGCCACGACACGGACCGCCTCGCGTCGATGTTCGTCAACCCCGACCGTGCCTACGACGGGCAAAACCGGCTGCAAGATACGGGCCCAGGCTACGTCAAACGCGAGCCGACGGATCTCGAGCGGCGCCGGATGATGCAGGCCGTGACGTTTCAGATGACCTTCGTGGGCGCGCCCATGATCTACTACGGCACCGAGGCGGGCATGTGGAGCCCGGACGACCCGAGCAACCGGATGCCGATGGTTTGGCCGGACCTCGAACCCTATCAAGGCAAAGGGGTGCGTTTCCGCGAGGACGTGTTCGCGGCCTACCAGCATCTGATCGCGATGCGGCACGCGTTGCCCGCGTTGCAGCTCGGCTCGTTTGAAGTGGTGAATGCGGACGACGACCGCGGCGTGTTCGTGTTCGCGCGGCGGGCGGGCGAGCAGCGCGTCGTGGTGGTGCTCAATCGTTCGGGGCAAGCGCGCGCCGTCAAAGTGTCCGTCGGTACGGAACCGGTAGCCGACGCCGCCGACCCGAAGCAAACGAAGCTCATGGCGGCTTCGACGCACGACGAGCGGGCGACGCTCGCGTGGAGCGACGACGTTCAGCCCCTTGAGCCGGACGAGGACGGCCGGGTCCGAGTCTCGGTTTCGTCGTACGGCGTGAAGGTGCTCGCGCCGGTGTCGGCCTTAGGCGACGACCACTAAAGCGTGGGCTCTACGCCGCGGCGATACGGGGGCACGTTCAGCAAAACGTCAAGGCGGGTGATCCATCGCCCACGGCCGCGCCACGCGTCGAGCAGCGAGGGGAGTTGCTCGATCGTGCGTGGCTGGTCGGCCCGCAGCGCAACGATTCCGGCCGCGGGGGCTCGCCGCAGCCGGGCCGTATCCCAGGATCGGGGCAGCTGAAGATGCTGCCCGCGTGCCCGAACGACCAACCCGTGGCCGCCCCAGGCGGCTTCACGCAGCATCACCGGGGACTTGATCGCGTGCGGCGGCGCGAACAGCAGCGGGCGACGACCGATCACGTCGTGGATGGCGTCTTCGGTTTGATCGATCATGCGACGCCAAGCCGGGTATCCGGCAAACAGGTTGGCCGGCGCAAAGACCGGTCCGGCGTTCACCAGGAGGTGCCCCGCGCCGTGCATCCGACGCAACAACTCGGGGGTTTCGACGGCAGCGGACAAGTCGACCGCGAACGCCGCGGGCGCGTCCGCCCGATCGAGCCCACGCAAGACTTCGATGGCACAATCGCCGTTCCCCGGACATTCGAACAGCAGGCCGATGCGTCGCGGCTCGCCCTCGACCTCCCCTTGCCAGCGCACCGGCCCGAACCAGCGGCTGCGCGGCCACAGCGCGCCCCACGCCAGCGACGCCGCCATCACGCCGGCCGCCGGCGCCACCACCCGCCACCACATCGGAGACACGATTTCCACTCGCTCAGGGTAAGCCCCGCCGCGTGGGGCTCAAGGCGACCCGTGTCGCGAAGCGCGGTCGGCGCGGCGGACGTGAGACATCGCCAGAATCGGGATCAGCCCCAGCAGCGACGCGAGCAGACACGCCGTGATCCCTACCGCGCTCAGCAAGCCGAGCGATTCGATAGCCGGCGTGCGCGTGAAGGCGAGCGAACCAAAAGCAAGCATCGTCGTCAGGCTGGTCACGACGATCGCGGAGGCGGCCGTGGCCAACTCGCGTTGGAGTTCGGCGACCGTTCCTTTCGCGCGGCGGACACGCCGCGTAACGGCCACCAAGAAAATCCCGTCGTCGACCCCCAACCCGAGCGTGAGCGGTAGGGCGACGAGGTTGGCCGCGTGCAGTTCGATGCCAGTCAGACCGATGGCCGCCGTCAGCACCAAGAGCCCCAATGCCGCGGGGAACAGCGCCGCCATGACTTCCCAAGGGTTGCGAAAAAACATACACAACCACACGATCACGGCCAGGCCCGCGATCCAGACGAGCCGTTCGGTCACGCCGCCCAGCGCATCCTGCATCTCCGCCCCCACCACGGCGAGGCCCGTCAGCGTTGCGCCCGGCACTTCCGAGACGGCGCCCCGCAGGTCGGCCAAGAGCTTGGCTCGGCCGTCCACCAACTCCCACGGCACCTCCAGCGTTAAAACCGCGAGCGACTGGGTCGGCAGGTTATCTTCGGCCGCAAAGAAGGAACGCGGCAGGATCGGGGCCACAAAATCCGGTTCGGCACGCAAAGACGCCCAGGCGGGCTGCCCACTCGTCGTCAAAGCCGACGCCAACCGCCTTCGAAACCCCTCGAACGCGTCCGGTCGGAACGGGCTGGAAGCCACCGCCGCATCGAAATCGGCCAGGGTCTGTTCGCGTGGTGGCAACAAGTCCATCGCTTCGGGGTCGATCGGCGTCAGCAGCGAGCCCAGCCCGAAGTGCGCGTGCAATAGCGGGTGGTCTGCCTGCAGCCGCGTGAACGCATCGTGTAGTGCGGCCGCGTGCTTCAACAAGCGCACGGAATCTTCGGCCTCAAGATGAACGAACAGCACCGAAGGGCGGAGCCCAAACCGCTCGGTGATGTCGGCCTGGGCCCGCAACGGCGGGTTGGGCACGGCGTGCATCGCTTCGAGGTCGTTGGCGAATCGCACCCGCTCCGTGCCGTCGAGGTACAGCCAAGACCCCGCCATGCTTGCGGTCATCGCGGTGACGAACAGCCACGGCCGCGGTCGGCGAAACAGCGAGCGCACCAGCGCGAGCATCCAACGGGAGATGCGGTTCTCGCGCGGCAGACCGTCGTTGGATTTATGCGCCGGCGACGCCAACGCGGCGGGCAGAAACGTCAGCGTCATCGCCAGCGTCCCGGCCAACCCGAGCACGCCGAGCACCGCGAATTCGGTCAGCGCGCGCACGCCGGACGCGCCGACCGCGGCGAACCCGATCGCCGACGTCACGCACGCCGCGGCAAGAACCGGAGCCATCCGGCGGATCGCCTCGCCGAGGTCCTCAGGCCGTCGGCCGCGGGCGTGGGCGAGCAGGTGGACGCAGTAGTCGATGCCCAACCCGGCGAGCACGGCCCCACACGTCGCGGTGACCGGGCTGAGTTGGCCTCGCCCCAGCCCGTAGATCCCGAACGCCACCACGATGCCGCCGTTGACCGTCAGCAGCGTCATCGGCAGTGTGCGGTGGTCGCGGTACACGACGAAGAACAAGAGCGTGAGCAGCCCGAGCGACACGAAGATGCTCACGATCATGTCGCGCTTCGTGGCCGAGGCGCTGAAGTTGGCGATGGCGTAGGGGCCGGTGAGTTGCCAACGCAGCCCGTCCGTGTTTGCCGCCTCGATCGCGTCGGTCACGCGTGCCACCAACGCCTGGCTGTAAGGCAGGTCGTTCGCGGGTCGCGTGCCCCCGATGCGGATCAAAAGGGCGCGCCCGTCCCCGCTGAGCGCGAGACCCGAGCCGTCCGCCGGCGGCAAGGCCGGAATACCCGGAGAGGGCGGTTCCCACATGGCGTCACCGGTGGTTTCCAGCCAACGCAACAGGCCGAGCGGATCGTCGGCCAGGGCGTCCCACCATTCGGCGGGCCGTTGACCGGGCGCGGCGAGTTCTGTGGCGCGCTGCCGCAAGGCGCTACGCATGGCTTCGGGGTCCAGGCGTTCGCGCACCCCGACGCGCTGCGCCTCGCCGAGCCGCCACCACGCTTGGGACCAGGCGAGATCGTTCAGAAACTCGGACCGCACGGCTTGAGCAGCCCGGTCGTACCGAACGTAGGCCACGTCGGGGTCCGAACGCACGGCCGGGGCGAAGCGTTCCGCGAAGCCGACCAGCGGCGACGCACCCTCCGCGTGGTGAGTGGGGAGTTCGACGAGCACCATCAAGTCGTCGATCAAACGAAAATCACGGAGCACCCGATCCATCGCGGCCGCGGCCGGGCTTTGGGCCGGGAGCATGTCGCGGACGGCGGTGCCGGGTCGGAGCGTGAGCGCGGAGGCGATGCCCAGAAGCATGGCCACGACGCAAAGCGCTAGCGCCAAACGGCGACGACGCAAAGGCCAGGGCAAAGAGGGGGGCGTGGGCGTCAACGTGGGCCGCTCCCGTCCAACGGGCGGGCACGGGCGGACGGTTTGAACAGCTCATCGCCCAGCAACTCGTTCCACGTCGGATCGGTCAACGTGATACGAACCACCGCGTCGCCCACGGCGAGCGTCATCCCGGTGCGGCGCGGCGGCGCGGCGGGGGCCTGCGTATCGGACGTGTACGCGAAGTCGGCTCGCCAGGCTCCGCCCGTCGCCGGCCGTCGCGTAAGGACCAACCCCGTGCGGGCGTCGTAAACGAAGCGTTCCTCTTCGATCGGGCGCGTTTCGACCCGCCCGGGCACCGAGGCTCCCAAACGATCGAACCCCGGAAAGATTGAGTCGAAACCGATCGACCGGTCGCCTGGCTCGGGCTCGTCCGGCTCGATGAACCAAGCCATCGCGCTAAGCCAGCCGGTGAGGCGATCGGAACCGCCGGCGCCCGGCGCGGAACCTTCCCAATCACCCCCCCCCAATCTTTCGGCGACGCGCTTCTCGAGCCAAACGTATCCGTGGCCGGAAACGCGAGTGAGGTCCATCACGTCCCGACCGTGCCGCCAGAGCTTGAGCCGCACGTCGTCGGGGTCGCGTGCGGCGAACGCGCCTTCGAGACGCACGACCCGGCCCGAGGCGTCTCGGATCTCGACGCGGACGGGGGAGCGTACGGCGGTCAGCAAACCCGCAGCTTCCTGCGCCCGCGCGAACGCGAGCCGGAAGTCCTCGGCCGAAACGACCGAAACCGTGGGTTCGAGCCCGGCGGAATCCGACGGGGGATCCGCCTCGCAGCCCCACAACAACCCCGCGGCGGCCAACACCCAGATATCCAAGGCGACGGCCGGCCGGACTCGAAAACGATGCGCGAACCTCATGGCGTCGTGGTTTCGGCGTCTTTCGGCAGGGCGGTGCCCGCCGGCGGGGACAGCATTTGTTCGATGGTCAGGTCGGGGTCGTGTCGGAGTTCGAAAAATCGGAGTTCGAGTGCGTCGCCGTCGGTTTGCTCGACCCGCAGCCGACGCGGTTCGCCCGTCGCGACGCCGAGTTCGAGCGACACTCGGAGCAACGGTAAAGAGGAGTCGGGGTCCGCTTCCGACCGCGGCGTCAGCAGGAATGCGGCGGTGTCGGGAGCTGGGGCTTGCGTCGCCCGAGCCGTGAAGGACCGCTGGAGGCGCACGAGATCACGCGTCAACAGCAACCCCAGCAGATCGGTCGCCGGATCGGGCTCGGCCTGCGGGTCCCGTTCGTAGCGTTCGACGTCCCCGGTTTCCGGGTCGATCAGCGTCACCACATTGGGTGTCACCAGCATCAGGCTGGGCTGAGGCGACTCCACCTCGAAGCGTGCGTGACCCGCGAAAACGGCGAAGCGGCCCGTGGAAACCAGCGGCTCGGCCAAGAGCAACGAGGTGCGCACCTGCTCGAATCGGCCGCGGGTACCTCCGTGATCGCGATCGGGGGCATCACCGGCTTCCAGCAGTGCCGCCAAAGCCGGCCAGCCTTGGCCATCCTCCGCATCGCCGTCCGCGGTCGGGTCGGCCACCGAAAAAAGCGGAAACAGACAAACACAAAGCGTTAAACCGAACCGGCGTGGCTTCCGGAAGTTTGATCCCCTGCTTTGCATCGATGCAGTGTACGGGGCGTGAGCTTTAGGATGCGGCGATGGATCGGCAGACGAGGATCGAGAGCGTGGCGAATCCGCGGCTCAAGCGCACGCTCAAGCTGCGCAAGCCGCGAGAGCGACGCGCGGCCGGTCTGCTCTTGGCGGAAGGGCGGCGGGAGGTCGAGCGGGCCTTCGCGTCGGGGCTGGCCTGCCGTGAGTTGTGGACCTGCCGCGATCTGCTGGGGGAGGATTTTCCGCTTTCCCGCCGCGCAGACCAGGTGTATGCCGCGACGCCCACGGCCTTCCGGAAACTCGCGTGGCACGACGAACCCGAGGGCGTGCTGGGCGTGTTCGAAGCGCCGGGATGGACGCTGGCCAAGCTGCCGCCCCCGGAGGCGGCGGATATGTACCTGGTTGCCGTGGGCACAGAAAAGCCCGGCAACCTCGGGGCGATGGTGCGGACGGCGGCGGCGGCGGGCTGCCGCGCGGTGCTGGCGGTGGGCCCCTCGGTGGACGTTTTTAACCCCGCGGCGATCCGAAACAGCACGGGGGCGGTGTTCGCGTTGCCGGTGGCCGTGGTCCCGGACGCCGCGGACGCGATCGATTGGCTAGCGGATCGTGGCGTATCGATCGTGGCGGCGGTCGCGCCGGGGCAAAGCGGGCGGTCGTGTTTTGAGGCCGATTGGGCGTTCCCGGCGGCGGTGGTGGTCGGTCCGGAACACGCGGGCCTGGACGCCGTCTGGCGCGACCGCGCGACGGTGCTGGCGACCATTCCGATGCTTGGCGACGGAGACCGGGAAATCGCCTTGAACGGAATACCTCCAACGTCGGCCTCGGTCGATTCGCTCAACGCTTCCAACGCCGCCGCGGTGATGCTGTATGAAGCGGTTCGACGACGCCTGACGCTGAAATGATGAGGACCATCTTGCGGACCTCGCTAGTTCACATTGCCCGGTGGGCTCATGGGCGATACGCTGAACCCAGAGGAGCTCGCTCCTCCCAGTAGCTTCGGCGGCGCCTGCTCGCCCAACAACCCCACCCGGCACGGGAAAGCGGTTCGACCCGACACGCTCCGGGAACGCAAGGATGGATTATGCGCGTCTTCATGCTTGGCTGGGAGTTCCCTCCGTTCATCAGCGGCGGATTGGGTACCGCCTGCTACGGGCTCACCAAAGCGCTTTCGACCCAGGGCGTCGGCGTTACGTTCGTCCTGCCGAAAACCATTGACGGCGAATACGACGACAACCATGTACGCGTGCTCAGCCCCCAATCGCCCGCCGCGGCGTACGGGGATCGCGGCCCCGAGTCGGTCGCCTCGACCTTCACGCCCGACCCGACCACCTTTGTTCCTCCGGCTCCGGAAGACGCCTTCGCCGGCGTGACTTTTAAGGCCGTGCCTTCGCGGATGCCCAGCCCGTACGCCGGAAGCCCGGGCGGCGTTGCGGCCGAGGGGTACGAACAATCGCAAGGCATCAGCTTCGTGGGTCCGCAAGCGTCATCGGCTCACACCCCGGCCCAAGCTGCGCCTCCCGATCCGTCCGGCCGCGCCGGCGGCGAGGCCGACCACCCGCCCACCACCGTCGGCGTCTCGTACGACGGCGACCTGGTGGCCGAAGCGCGGCGTTACGCCGACCTGTGCGTCGACCTGGCCCGGGGCGAAGACTTCGACGTCATCCACGCTCATGACTGGCTCACCTTCCCCGCGGGCATGGCCGTCGCGGCCCACACCGGAAAGCCGCTGATCGTCCACGTCCACGCCACCGAGTTTGATCGCGCCGGCGAGTCGCCCCACAGCCAGATCTACGACATCGAACGCCGCGGCGTCCACGCGGCGCTGAAGGTCATCGCCGTTTCGCGGCGGACCAAAGACCTCCTGGTGTCGCACTACGGCCTGCCCGCCGATCGCGTCACCGTCGTCTACAACGGCGTCGAAAACGGCACGCCCAACCCCGACCTGCCCAACCCGCTGCCCCGCATCGAGAAGACCGACAAGGTCGTGCTCTTCCTCGGCCGGGTCACCATGCAGAAAGGGCCGGAGTATTTCCTCCGCGCCGCCAAGCGCGTGCTCGACGTGCACGACGACGTGAAGTTCGTGATCGCCGGCTCGGGCGACAAGCTCACCGAATCCATCGAGACCGTCGCGCGGCTCGGCATCGGCCACCGCGTCCTGTTCACCGGCTTCCTCCGCGGCGGCGACGTGGACAAGGTCTTCGACATGGCCGACGTGTACGTCATGCCCTCCGTCTCCGAGCCGTTCGGCATCGCCCCGCTCGAAGCCATCCGCTCCGGCGTGCCCGTCATCATGTCCAAACAGTCCGGCGTTTCCGAGGTGATCGACCACGCCCTCAAGGTCGACTTCTGGGATACCGACGAGATGGCCAACATGATCGTCAGCATCCTGCGTCGCCCGCCGCTGGGGGCCACGATGCGCGAGCACGCCTCCGTCGAGTTGCGCCGCCTGACTTGGTCCGGCGCGGCGGAAAAGTGTGTCGCGACCTACGCCGACGCGGTCCAAGCGGTGGGGGGCTGACCCCGTGCTCGGCCAAGCGCCCCCGGCCGAGCCGGCGAGTATCCTCCCCGTGCTGCTGGCTACCGTGCCTACGGTGCTCGTCGGCGTGCTGCTGCACTGGGTCACGCTCACCCAGCTGATCCGTTGGTTCCGCTCCCGCCAGCATCAAAACAGCAAACCGTTACTCATCGGCGTCCTCGTGGTGCTACTCGTCCACGTTCTGGAAATCACCCTCTTCGCCGGCGTCATGTTCGGCCTCTGGCACGCCAACCCCGATTGGATCGGCCGGCTGGAAGGGCTCGAAGTCAACGCCTTCGCCGACGTCTGGTACTTCTCCGCCTGCGTTTACACCACCGTCGGCTTTGGCGACATCGTGCCCACCGGCCCCGGTCGGTTCTTCACCGGCATCGAAGCCCTCGTCGGCCTGCTGATGATCACCTGGTCCGCGTCGTTCACGTTCCTGGTCATGCAGCACGCGTGGGCCCAGCGCTTCGAGGAAATCAAGGCGCCCGGCCGATAAGTCGTTTGTGACCAATCGTGCCCTCCAACCGCTCTTGGCGTGCGTGCTCCTGGGCTTCTCCACGCTCACGGTCCCCGGTTGCGGCGACCCCAACGCGGCCGTCGCCGCCCCCGCGTTCGCCGCCCGCTCCGAATCCGCCGGCCGGTTCCTCATCGGCACACCGGACGAATACGAACGCCCCGGCGTGTACACCCGCTTCGCCCGAAGCCACGGCGTCTTCCTCGTCTCCGATCACGACATGCTCGTCGCACTCGCGGACACCTGCCCCAACCGCGCCCACCAACGGCAGATCGGCGTCCGCTGGGACCCCGAAGCCTTCATCTTCAACTGCCCCGCCTGCGGATGGAAGTTCACTTCCGACGGCCTGCCCATCGCCTCGGCGGCCATCCGCGCCGGGGCCCCCGGCTCCGTCGCCCCCCTCGCGCTCGAACGCTGCAACCTCCGAAACGACGGCCCGCTCTATGACCGGGGCACCCAACTCCAGGTCAACGCCAACGCCGGCCGCATGGACGGCCAAGGCTATCCCAGCAACCGGCTCGTTTTCGAGAAAAACCAGTGGTCACGCCCCGGCGGCATCTACGTCTTTGCGGAGCTGCGCCGCCGGCTCGATCAACGAACGGACAGCATCCCCGCGGACGACCGCCGGATCCCCGCGCTGTTCCGATGAACCCTCCCGTCGGAACTCAGGCTTGACGCCGCATCCCGTCCGAACGCTCTCCGACCGGCCCCGCGTCGCGGGCTTTCTTAGCCGCCACGTTCTGAACGGATTTACGCCTCGGCCGGTCTTCGTCCCGTTCCGATTTCGCCTCGTGGACAGAGGCGAAGCGGGTCGCGACCCACATCAAGACCGCGGCCACCGTGGCGTCGTCCAGCCAGCCCAAGCCGAACAGCGGGTAGTCCGGAAACGCGTCGATGGGCGACACGAAGTAGACCAGCGCTAAAAGCCCGAAGATCAGCTTCGCCCAGCCCGGCGTATACCGAGAGAAGAACAGCCGGATCAGGCCCATTTTCGCGGCGCTCAGTGGCATCGCTGAATCTTACGGCCGCCCGGCGGCTAAAGCCGCAAGCGAAATTTTCAAGGCTCGTCACACACCGCAAGCAGGCGGTCGACGGTCGTGTAACCCAGGCACATCACGGTGTCGGCACCGCCGTAGTACACCTTGATGCTGCCGTCGTCTTCGGGCACCACGCCCGCGGTGAACACGACGCTGGGCGTCTGGCCGAGTTGCTCGTAGGGCGTGGTCGGCGTGAGGATCGGCTTGCGTGAACGGGCGATGATCTTGGACGGATCGTCCAGGTCGTGGAGCATCACGCCCAGCTGGTACAGCAGGTGGGCCTTGCCCTGGTTGCGGACGCCGTGGAAGATGTTGAGCCAGCCCTTGTCGGTCTTGATCGGCACGGCCCCCGCGCCGATCTTGCTCCAGGCCCAGGAGACCTCGCCTTTCGTGAGAATGCAGTCGCCACGTCCCCAGTGGATCAAGTCCTTGGAATAGCTGATCCACATGTCGCCCGAGTCCCAGGTGGTCAGCGGGCGGTCGAGCCGGACGTAGTCGTCGCCGAACTTCTGGGGGAACAACACCACGTTGCGGTTGCCCGCGTCGGTGATGAAGCCGTGCCACTTGAAGTTCACAAAGTCCTTGGTGGACTGCAAAGCGCCACGGCAGTCGTAACGGCTGTGGGCGGCGTGGGTGAGGTAGTACGTGTCGTCGATCTTGGTCACGCGCGGGTCGTAGACGTTGATCTCGGCGTACTTCTGGTAATCGGGCGAATCGACGGGCAGATCGATCGGCTTATCGCGGGGCGTGAAGTGGATGCCGTCGTCGGACTCCGCGATCCAGAAGTAAGCCTTAAGGCCGGCGTCTTCGCAGCGGCAGACCATGAGGTACTTGCCGTCGTGCTTGTGGATGCCGGAGTTGAAGACATGCAGCAGGTGGTACTCGTCGGGAAAATCTTTGGCCGTAAGAATCGGGTTTTTCTCGTAGCGCTCGATAACGTTGTAGTTGTGGAAAGTCATGTCAGAATCAGTGGTGAGTAAGGCCATGTAAGTGGCAGAAAAAAATCAGGCGTACGAGAGCTCGACGATCTGGTGCCCCTCGAGCTTCGGCACGGTCAGCGTGACCGCGTCCGCGTCGTGCTGTAAATCCAACGGGATTCCACCGGGCACCAATTGGGCCGACGCCACCGGCTTGGGCAACCGCAGGGCCAGGGTCAAGTCGTACAGCGGGATAACGTCTTCGACGGTGTCGAACGCGTCGCCTCGTCGTTCCGGGATGTAGTGCTGAAGGTGCATCGCGTAGCGTGACTTTTCGACCTGTTCGTTGACGGTGACGATCACCGTGGACGGGCCGTCGTGCCGCACCATCGTCTCGCCCAGCAGAAGCCGGATCGCGTTGCGGACGATCCGCTTGACCCAACGGCAAGCCTCCCAGTCGTACATCTGGAACACCGGGTGGCTGAAGTAGACGACGCGCCCTTGGCGTACGACGGAGGGATGGATGAACTCCCCGGACGACGGCGCGTATTGGTGTGAGCAGAACGTGTTCCAGGTGCGGTTGAAATACGGCCGTTCGGTTTGAGCGAGCGTTTCTCCGCCGTGTACCGCTTCGACCGCGACGCCTCGGTGGGCCATGACGTATTTCGTGTCTTTCAAACCGTCCCGTAGCGCGGGCTCGGGTCGGAGGAAGTCCGGGCTAAACGGCGCGTCGCCGAGATACGACACGCCGAAGAGCGCCTCGTCGGCGAACGCATCGCCCGCCGGATTCAGGCCGGAACGGTGCGACAGGATCAGCGAACCGCCGGCGTCGACGTAAGCCTTGAGCTTCTTGGCCAACGCTTCGTCCACCGGGATCTTGTCGGGCAGAACGATCAACCGGTACTGCGAGAACTCTCGGGTCGAATCGATCAGATCGAACTGCTGCCCAAGCTCTTGGAGCATCCGCACGACGCCGAAGTCGGTCCGGCCTTGGGCCGCCTCCTGGTCGTGGAACACCCCCTCGGTGCGCTGGAACTCTTCGGGGTGCATCACCGCCACGTCGCACACGGCCTTCGCGCTCTCGCACCACGGCTCCTTGGCTTCGATCTGCTTGAACACGCCGCCGATTAGTTGGTAGGTCTCGTGGTCGAGCGTGCCACGAGGCGGGAGCTGGTCGCCGATGTTGCAGGCGTCGGCGGCGAGCGCGAGCATGTTGAACGTCTCGAACTCCAGCGAGGCTTCGTTCTTGTAGCCGTGAAAGTCGCCCCACGAGCTGTGGAACTTCCCGGTCATACCCAGCGTCGGCTTACCCAGACCGCGGGCATACCGCTGTGCAACGGGGAAGTGCATGTAGCCCCAACCGCCGCCCGGCAGGCTTTCCAACTCAAAATGCGTGTAGGCGTCGACGGATTTGCTGTGGCGGACGCCGACGTGGCCCGAGTTGTAGAAAATAGTGCAGTCTTCGGTGTATTGAGGCAGGCCCTTGACGTACTCGGTCATCGTTCGCTCGAAGTCCGCGATGCTCTGCCGGGCCATCTTCGTGCGGTGATCGGGGTTCTTGACGTCTAGGCCCTGGGCCTCCATACGATCCAGCCAAGCCTTCTCGTACGAAAAATACGGCACGACGATGTCCCACCACAGCCCGTCTACAGGCATGGTTTCGAAGATCTCTTTGACGTGGTCCTTGAGAAACTGCACGAACCCCGGGTGCGACACGTCGAGCCGATCGTAGAAGCCGTGGTCCCGGTGGAACACCGAAGATTCGCTCTCCGGCCCACCGGCACCGCGCCCATAGGGCTTGAGCACCTCGTCGCGGAGCAGCCACTCGGGGTGCTCGTCGGCGGTGAATTTGTCCCACTGCACCGTGATATAGATCGGAGCCTTGATACCGACCTTGTGGCAGGCCTCGATCTGCTCGGGCAGCAGGTTGGGGCGGCAGATGTGCGGGTGATGCCGCTCGGGATTGAGCTTGGATTCGTAATAAATGTGGCCGTGGTGACCCCGGGCGAAGAGGTTGATCGACGTGACGTGGGCGTCCTTGAGCGTTTTGGCGAACGCGTCGGGGTCAAAATCCCGACCGATATCCGGAATCAGCGGCGAAGTGTGAAAATCGAGATGGATTTGGCGGTAAGACAGCTTCATGTGGAATCCGGCGTCGAAAAACTGCGAAAAAAGCGGAAAAGGCGGTAGCTTAGTGGTGATGAGTGGTGGTGAAAATAAATACAGAAAATGGTCGACCAGGGTTGCAAAGCTCTGAAGAGCCGTTAACCTATCAAATGTTCATCGATTAACAAGGTCACCGATGAATTAGTTTCCAGGCGTTCACGCCCATTTCTGCCCGAGCTCTCGCGAACGCCTTCTCCCGGTTTTCTCTTCGCAAGCCATGGCCACTCTCCAAGACATCGCGGACGTCGTCGGCGTATCGAAAGTGACTGTCTCCAAGGTGTTGCGAGGCAAAGTCAAGGGCAGCTATCCACGATCAGCCGCCCAGGCGGAACGCATCCGCAAGGTCGCCAAAGAACTCGGCTACCGAGTCGACTGGCGGGCTCGGGCGCTCAAAACCAAGCGCACAAACATGATCGGCCTGCTTAGCACGGACAAGCTCGCCACGCACACCCACGACCCCGAAATCCTTGCCGGGTTGGTCGAAGTGTTCGGCAGCGCGGGGTACCACCTCGTGTTCGTCCGCGTGGGCGAAGGCACCAGCGGGCGAGACTTTGCCGACGCCCGCTTCGACGGCCTGATCATCGACTACCACATCGACCCCGAAGAGCTCGAGATCATCCAACAGGCCCAGCTGCCGGCCGTGGTCATCAACGCTCCCAGCCCCGCCGACGGCATCATCTCGGTCATGCCCGACCACTTCGAGGCCGGTGCCCTCGCCGCTCGACATCTGCTCGAGTTGGGCCACCGCCGCATCGGCTTCGTTGATTCCTCGGAGTCTGAGCAAGCGATCTGGCCTCGCCACATGATCGGCCAATGGCGGGCCGGCATCCGACGTGAGATGAAGCAGGCCGGCTGCCTCGACGCCTTCATCGACATCGAGCCGCGCAACGGCACCGAAACCGAGACGCCCGAAACCTACCAGCCGCTCTTCGATCAGCTCCTGGCCGGGCCCGATCGTCTCACCGCGCTGATCGCTAACAACGGCGATCGCGCCGTCGACGTCGCCCTGGGCCTGTCCCGGCGAATGGGGCTGCGCTGCCCTGAGGATGTCAGCATCCTCTGCATGGTCGACGAAAAAGCCATGCCGTGGTGCAACCCGCCGATCACCAGCGTCAAGATGCCTTTCCTGGCTTTGGGCCGGGAAGCGGCCGCCCAATTAATCGCCGGTATCGAAGCCGATGGCGGTGACCGTTCGACCGAGAATCCACCCGCGGTGAAGTACCCGCTAGAGCCAAAACTCATCGTGCGGGACTCCACGAGTTCCCCGCCCACCGGGGACCTTTAACCTCGCTCATCACGCCCGAAAGGCGGGCATATGTCTGGATCGATTTCGGTTTTTTTCACCTTTTTGAGGAGACGCGAGTTATGAAACGTTCGATTCTTTTTGCGGCGGGTGCCGCCCTGGCCCTTTCGCCACTGGCTTACGGCCAGACGGAAATCTTCTTCACCGGGTTCGAAGACGGCGACAACAACCCCTTCGACCTCGGCGGCGACGGCATGGCTTCGATCGTGTCCGGCGTCGATGGCGTCACCCAGGGTGAGCGTGCCCTTAGCTTGACGATCCCGGTTGCCGGCGACGACGGCTTCGTCCAGTTCGGCCAGACCACCGTCAACGGCTCCGGCTTCTCGGCTTTCGGCACCACCGATGCCAGCACCGTCGAGGGCCTCTTGGTCGATGTGTTCTATGAAGGCACCAGCCCGCCCGACGGCGCCGTGAATAGCCTGGTCGCGGTCATCGGCGGCTTCGCGTCGGGGTCGGGCGACTTCAACTTCGTCACCCTCAACGCGTTCAGCGGCCTGCCGGAAGCTGAAATTCCCCTCACCGACAGCTTCGGCCAACAGACGGACCTCTTCATCCCCTTTCCGCTGGGTGACCCTGCCGTAGCCGGAGGCTTCAACGCCGCTGACTTCTACGCCGACGGCCAGGCAAACGGACTCTTCCAGTCGCTGTTCTTCTTCGCCGACTTCACCGAAGGCGCCGGCATCGAAGGCACCATCACCATCGACAACGTCCGTTTTGTCGTCCCCGAGCCTGGCTCGATCGGCCTGCTCGGCGCCGGTGCGCTGGCCATGCTCGCCCGTCGCCGCAAGACCGCCTGATCCCCCACAACCTAAACCGGAGGTCGGCTTAACGGCCGACCCCGGCTTTCGATCCGGATCCCGAAATCTCACCCAAACGCCTTCTCCCGAAAGGTCACATCATGCGCACCCTCCCTCTTTCACGCCTTGGCCGATCTGGCTTTACGCTGATCGAATTGTTGGTGGTCATCTCGATCATCGCCCTGCTCATCGGATTACTCCTGCCCGCGCTGGGAGCCGCTCGCGAAGCGGCCCGGAAAGCCGCCTGCCTTAGCAACCTGCGGCAGCTCGGCATCGCGATGTACAGTTACACCACCGAAAACAACGGCCATCTACCCTACGCGGGGTGGCAAGGCTTTGAAGCACCGTTCACCATCTCCGCGGTCGGCGGACAGAACCTCGACGCCATTAACGAAGTGGGCGGCTTCGCCGAAATGGCATTCGACGACCTCTTGTCGGATTACTTTGGGGCCGACCTGACCCGGGTCCAGAAGTGGCAAAACACCCTGCTCCAAAACGATACCGCCGAGCTTTTGGCCTGCCCCTCCGATGACATCGAGCGTGATTTTGTGGTCAGCCTCAGCGGGGGCGAAAGCGGCCCGCGCGGCGTCCGTAGCTACGTGATGGTCACCGGGGGCTTCGAAAACGTTCCCGGTCAGGGCAGCGTACCCCGCGGCGTGGGTGACCAGAATTTCGACGGCAGCACCCACCCGGTCACGTTCAGTATCGAAACGCTACCCGACGCCGGGGGCGTGATCGCGATAACCGAGATGCACTCGGCCAGCAACTGGGCCGGCTCCGCGAACGGCAACAACGTGCAAATGGTGAACCCCACTTGGCAGTACGGCATCGGCGAAGAAGCAGGCAACGGCCGTACCAGTAATTCAGGTCCTAACGAGCCGGTCGAACGCTTCGCTCATGGCTCACGCAAGGGCAACATCGGCGACCCGGTCAACGAAGTGAACGGCATCTTCAACTACATGTACGCCGACGGCCACGCATCGAGCGAAGCCGCGTGGGACACCTACGATCAGTCGGCATCCCCCTCGCTTTCGGCTTTCGACTGGGTTGGCGGCGAATGGACCCGTGACAGTACTGATTAATTTGGAATCCACCCGTCGTGGCTCGGCCTACCGGCCGAG
>JBCDDH010000066.1:0-21410 GCA_039180415.1 Planctomycetota bacterium
CCAGGAACCGGCTCTGTTGGTGTGTCAGCACGAACCAGAACGCCAGCTGCAGAGCCAGCCAAAAAACCAGGCACAAGCTCGCCACGAACGCGAAACGCCAATGGTCGGACGTCCGGAAGCCGCGGTGACGCCGCCAGACGATCGGTGCCGCGGCGAGCACGCTGAGCCACAAGGCCGGCACGCCGTACTCGCGCGGGAACCGGGCGATGTTCTGCGTTTCGATCGGCGTAGCCCGGCCGCCGATCGCCCCGTAGCCGGAGTTGAGCAGCCACTGCCGCAGCAGCGACGGGACAGAGAACGTCTCACCGTCGGCCAAGCCGTGCCCCGCGTCCCAGCGCTGCGTCAACGCCGGCGTCCAGTGCCCAGCGCCCAGCCAACCCGTCGCGAACGGGAACACCGGGTTGCCGGTCCACGCCGCGTTACGGATCAGGTACGGCGTCAACACGAGCGTCCCCGCCGCCCCCGCCACCGCCGCCGCGCTCCACCGCCGCGTGATCAACAGCATCAGCCCGATCGGCACGGCAACCATGAAGCCCGCCGTGAGTTTGGCCAGCGTCGCCGCGCCCACCGCCAGCCCGACCGCCATCCCCAGTCGCCACGACTTCAAGCACGGCGGCGGCTCCAACGCCAGCCACGCCGCCGCGGCCGCCAACGCGACCACGACCATCTCGTTGTACGCCATCGACCCCGTGACGAGCACCCACGGCACGGCGAGCATGACCCCGGCCGCCAACGCGCCGGCCGTCGCCGAACTCCCGACGCGGCGGACGAAACCGCCGACCAGCCACGCCGCTAAAACGGCCCACGACGCGTGAAAACCCTGGGCGAGATACACCGCGCTCGGCTCCGTGCCGCGGAGCGACATGAACTGAGCAAACGCGACCTCGACCAGGCTGGGCAGGTAGCCGTACACGTCGTGTTCGGTCTCGACCAAACCGCCCGCGGCCACCCATTGCCGGGGTAGATTGAGGTGGTAGCTGAGCACGTCGTAGCCGTAGGCTTCGGTCGACCAGAGCGACCCGGCGGGCAGGGTGACCGCCACGGCGAGCAGCGCGAGCGGAGCCGCGCAGGCCAGCGCGACGCGGCCGGTGGGCAACGGCTTGGGGTTGCCCCAGGCATCGCCTTGTTCGGGCCCCGGCCGAACGCTCTCCCGCCGCCACGCGAAGGCCGCCAGGCCCAAGCCCGCCGCGATCAGCGCGGCCATCGGGATCGGCCGGAGACCGCCGGCGACCGCCACCAGCCACGTCAGCAGCATCAACGCCGCGCCGCCCAGCGCTAGCCGTAGCGGCCAAGCCCACGGCGGCCGACCGGGCTGCTCCAAACCCCGCGATAAAGCCCAGCCGAGTCCGGCCGCGGCCGCCCACCAGCCCGCCAGCCACGGCAACAGCCCCAGCCAAAGCAGGACGGGCCCCGCGAGCGTTGTCGGGTGGCCGGCTTGCCCGCTCGGCCCCCGGTGCGCGACGACGAACACGACCGCGAACAGCGCGGACGCGCCCAACCAAAACCATCGTTCGTGCGGCGTTCGTCCGGCGACGTGGTCGTCGGTCACGACGGCGGCTCCGACGGCGAGGGGCGAGATTTGTTTGGATTCAGGATGCGCATCGGTCTGGGCGGTCGCGGCGGGGCGGTCGGCGAACGCGGGCGAGTTTAAAGCAGCGGCGTTCGAGGGAGCCCGACAACAAAACCGCGTCCGTCGACGGGAGGGTCGACGGACGCGGCACGGACATCTCCGTGGGTCGGCGAAGTCGGCTCGAACGATCAGCCGCGGAACTCGCGGGCCGCGGCCTTGATCGGGCAGTCTTCATCGTCGGCTTCTTGAGATTCGACACGGGCCACGCCGGCCGCGCTCGCCACGCCGGTCGCGTTGGCGTTGGTCTTGAATTGGCCGACGAGGCGGAGCAGTTCTTCAGCCTTCTGCGAAAGCTGCAGCGAAGCCTCGGCCGCCTGGTCGGTGCCCTGCTTGGCGGCGGCGGTGACGCTCGTGATCGCTTCGAGGTTGCGGGCGACCTCTTCGCTGGTGGCCGACTGCTGCTCGGTCGCGGCGGCGATGCTCTGGATCATGCCCGCGACCTCGGTGGCGTTATTCACGATGCGGGTCAGCGCGTCGCCGGCGCCGGTGGCTTTGGCCACGCCGGACTCCACCTGTTGGCTGCCGGCGTTCATGTTCTCGACGGCCTCCCCGGTCTCGTCCTGGATCGCGCGGATCGATTCGCCGATCTCTTCGGTCGCGCTGGTGGTGCGGTCGGCGAGCTTGCGGACTTCATCGGCGACGACCGCGAAGCCCCGGCCGTGCTCACCCGCGCGGGCGGCTTCGATCGCCGCGTTGAGCGCGAGCAGGTTGGTCTGATCCGCGATGTCGTTGATGGTCGCAACGATCTCGCCGATCTGCTCACCACGTTTGCCGAGATTCTCGACCGCGCGGGCGGAGTTGGATACGGCTTCGCTGATCGCTTGCATCTCTTCGATCGTTTCGTTCACCACCTGGCCGCCCTGAGACGCGGCGTCGCCGGACTCCTGGGCGTTGCTCGAGGCGTCGGCCGACTTGCGGGCGACCTCGATCACGGACGCGGACATCTCTTCGACGGCCGCACTGATCTGCGTGACCTGCGTGCTCTGTTCTTCCATGCCCAGCGCCATCTCTTCGGAGGTCGAGGCGATTTCGGTAGCGGCCGAGGCGACTTCGTTGGTGGCCTGGTTGACGGTGACGATCACGTCGTGGATGCGTTGCACGAACTGGTTGAACCAGTGGCCGAGCTGGCCGATCTCGTCTTCGCCCTTGACCTCGATGCGCTGCGTGAGGTCGCCTTCGCCCTCGGCGATGTCCCGGATGCGGTCGATCAGGTTCTTGACCGGCTTTCCAAACATCAGCCGTAGGGTGAACACAAACAGCAGCACGGCCCCGATCACAATCGGCACGGTCCACATCAGCCCGAAGCTGATGAACCCGGCGACGTTCGCGTCCACGGGGTCGAGGGGCATCTCGACGTGGTACGCGCCGTGCATGTAACCGTCGTCCCAGTTTTCCATCGGGAACCCGAGGATGTCTTTGCCGTCCCCGCTGGGGCTGGTGGCAGGGTCGCCGTGGCACATCATGCAGCCGGCATCGACGGTGACGCGGATGGCCCGCATGTAGTGCAGCGTGTTGTTCTCTTCGTCGATCCGCGAGATGGTTTCTTCGCCGCCGGTCTCGACTTGGCTGGTGAGGTCCGTCAGCAGCTCGTGGCTGAAGTCGGAGTCGGGCTCGTTCTCTTTGTTACGCGTCTCGAACGAAGTGATGCGGAAGTTCAAGCCTTCGCGATCCGCGGCTTCGGCGGCCGACTTCCAGCCGACCACGACGGGGACGGTGTTGAAGATCTTGGCTTCCTTGTAAGGCCGGCCCTGGGCCTGCACCTCACGGAGGTCGGCGAGCAGGGATTCCTGATCGAACGCGCCTTGCTTGTAGAGCTGCTCGGCCGCGTAGTTCTTGGCTTCGTCGGCGGTCGCGGTGAACGCGGCGGCCTTGTCCACCATCGCCTCGGTCGCCGAATCTTTGTACCGGCCGACGAACAACACGTAGTTGAGCGCGACGATCACCACGATCACCGTGACCACGATGGCGATGATGCGAGACGCGAGCCCGAGCGATTGCAGTTTGCTGAACATGAGACGTCCTGGATCTAGATCGAGGCGAAGCGAACCGGCCGCCGCACCGTGCGTTGCGGCCACGAAGCCCCCGCCAAGCGATCGGGCGGTTGGCCGGCCGTCTGGAGACGAATGAGCTAAGCCCGGTGAATTTTTCCCGCAAAAACAAGTGAAAATGACCGGCCGGCCGGACGCTTTGGACGCTTTGTCGGGTTGTGTCGGCGGAACGTGCAAAACGTTCACGGCCCCACGAGGCCACGACCGGCCCGTACGATCCGGCGATGGTGGACTTGTTTGAGCAACGACGCGAGCGCCACCGCGCGGCGGCCGAACCGTTGGCGTCGCGGATGCGGCCGCGCACATTGGACGAGTTCGCGGGCCAGTCGCACTTCCTCGGGCCGGGCAAGCTGCTGCGGAGGATGCTCGAGGCCGACCGCGTGAGCTCGGTGCTTTTCTACGGGCCGCCGGGCACGGGCAAGACCACGCTCGCGGAGCTCATCGCCAGGTCCACCGCGGCCCGCTTCGAGCGGGGGAACGCCGCGGCGGTGGGCGTGAAGGACGTGCGGTTCGTGCTCGACGCGGCGCGGACGCGCCTCGAAGCCGACGGCCAGCGCACCATCTTCTTCCTCGACGAGATCCACCGCTTCAACAAAGCTCAGCAGGACGTGCTGCTCGGCGACGTCGAGCGCGGCGTCATCACCCTCATCGGCGCGACGACCGAGAACCCCTACTTCGCGGTCAACTCGGCGTTGGTCAGCCGGTCGCAGGTGTTTCAGTTCGAGCCGCTGAGCGAAGACGACGTGGCGGGTGTGCTGCGGCGGGCGATCGCCGACGAAGAGCGCGGTTTCGGCCGGGTCGCCCTGACCGTTGACGACGACGCCCTCGCGCATCTCGCGACGCACAGCGACGGCGACGCGCGGCGAGCGTTGACGGCCTTGGAGATCGCGGTGCGTTCCGAAATCGGAAGGGCGAAGCCGGAAGGCGGGAGCGACGAAGCGCAGGCCTCGGACTCAATCCGGATCAACCTCGCCGTCGCCGAGCAGTCGATTCAGCAGAAGGCCATCGTTTACGACCGCGCCGGCGACGAGCACCACGACGCGATCAGCGCGTTCATCAAAGCCGTACGCGGCAGCGACCCGGACGCGTCGATTTACTGGTTGGCGAAGATGCTCGTGGCCGGCGAAGACCCGATGTTCGTCGCCCGCCGTATCGCGATCTTGGCCAGCGAGGACATCGGCAACGCCGACCCGCGCGGCATTCTGGTCGCCAACGCCGCGTACGACATTACCCACCGCATCGGCCTGCCCGAGTGCCGGATCACGCTCGCCCAGGCGACGATCTATCTCGCCACCGCGCCCAAGAGCAACGCCAGCTACGCCGCGATCAAAGCCGCCGAGCAGGACGTCAAGCAGCGCCGCACCCAGCCCGTGCCCAAGTATCTCCGGTCGTCCAGGCCCCGTAAGGAAGGTCAGGCCTACGCCTATGCTCACGACAGCGATACCGGCTTTGTCGATCAAGATTACCTCGGTGTCGACGCGACGTTCTATACGCCCACCGACCGCGGCTACGAACGCCGGATCGCCGAATACCTCGCCTGGATCGATGGCCAGCGCGCGATGCCCAAAGCCCCGCCCGCCCGGGCATCGGCTGGCGAAAACGCCGGGGAATCGCCGAAGTAGCCCTTATTCCGGCGGCCGGCCTTAAGATATCCCCGCGCAGGCACGGAGGCTTTCGATCATGGTGCTTTCCTCACAATCTCCCCGCGGCGTCGGCGGGCGTGGCTACACGAGTTCCCGCAAGAAGGGCGGACGGTGGAAAGCCGCGTTGATCCTTCTGGTTGCGGTGGTCGCGGCCTGGTTCCTGTTTTTCCGTGGCGGCGATGAGCCGGTCGAGGCGACCCATCTCGTCGACGGGCCGGAAGCTTCCGAACCGGTCGAGCCAACCCCGCCCCCCACGCGGGACCGTCCAAATCTGGCCAACGTTCTCGCGGGCCGCGACGAAACGCCGGACACCCCCGCGAACAACACCGCGCCGCCGCCGTCCCGGCCGACGCCGACGCCCACTCCCGTGGCGGTGGCCGAAACACAGGCCGAGCCCACGCCCGCTCCGCCGCCGTCGATCCAGCCCGGTCCCTCGTCATCCCGTGACGCCGTCCGCCAACTCGTCGAGGGCTTCGAATTGATCGACAACGGCAACGCCGTCGCCGGCCGAGCCCTGCTTTCCACGCTCTTGCTCGGCGCCCGCGACCAGCTCTCCAACGCCGATGCCGCCCGCATCCGCCGCCAACTCACCGACCTCAACGGCCGGCTCGTCTTCTCCCCCGAAGCCGTCGCCAACGACCCGGCCACCACGACCTACGTCGTCCAGTCCGGCGACCTGCTCGGCTCGATCGCACGTCGCTACAAAGTCCCCTACCCGTTCCTCGAACTGATCAACGGCATCGACGCCCGCCGCCTCCGCGTCGGCCAACGCCTCAAGCTCGTCAACGGCCCGATCCACGCCCGGGTCGACAAGTCCGAGTTCGTCATGGACATGTATGTGTTCGGCTCCGACGGCACGCCGGCGTACCTCACCAGCTTCCCGGTCGGCTTGGGCGAAAACGACAATACGCCCCTGGGCAAGTGGCGCGTCGCCAACGGCAAGGTCACCAACCCCGACTGGCGGAACCCTCGGACCAACGAGTACTACCCGGCCGACCACCCCGACAACCCCATCGGCGAATACTGGGTCCCCATCACCGGCCTCGAGGGCGACGCCGTCGGCCGCACCGGCTTCGGCATCCACGGCACGAACGAACCCGACTCGATCGGCCGGAACATGTCGATGGGCTGCGTCCGCCTCGGCGATGCCGATATCGCGATGGTGTTCAGCATGCTCGAGCCCGAGCAGAGCGACGTGTTTGTCGTGCCCTGAACCACGACCCGACCAAACCCCCAATCTCATGAGACCCGTGTTCTAGGAGCGCGGGTTATTCCTTGCTACGCTGTCGGACTTCGCGACGCCTAAACCTTGCTCCGATATGCCCGAATCCGCCACCCCCAACGGACAAGCCGTCTCCGCGACGTCTCCCGAACCCAAACGCTCCGTCGTCGTCCGCTTTGCCGGCGACTCGGGCGACGGCATGCAGCTGGCCGGCACCCAGCTCACCGACACCTCCGCCATCTTCGGCAACGACGTCGCGACCTTCCCCGACTTCCCCGCCGAGATCCGCGCCCCCGTAGGCACGGTCGCCGGCGTTTCGGGATTCCAGGTCCACTTCTCCGCCGACGACATCTTCCACCCCGGCGATAAGGTCGACGCCCTGATCGCCATGAACCCCGCCGCGTTCAAGGCCCACATCGCCGACGTCGAGCACGGCGGCATCGTCATCGTCAACGAAGACGAGTTCACGAAAACCAACCTCAAGAAGGCCGGCTACGAGGCCCCCGAAGGCAGCAAAGACCCGGTCAACCCGCTCGACGACCAGTCCCTTTCGACCAACTACCGCCTGTACCGCGTGCCGATCACCAAGAGCAACCAGGCGGTGCTCAAGGAGTCCGGCCTGGACCCGCGTTCGATCAACCGCTGCCGGAACATGTGGGCGTTGGGCTTGGTTTATTGGTTGTTCGACCGCCCGCTCGACACCACCGAGCAGCACCTCACTCAGACCTTCGCCGTCCGCAAGCAGCTCCCGAAGGTCGCGGAAGCCAACATCAAATCCCTCCGCGCCGGCTGGGCGTTCGGCGAGACCGCCGAGATCGTCAACGAGCGGTACACGGTGAAGCCCGCCGAGATCGCGCCGGGCCTGTACCGGAAGGTCACCGGCAACGAAGCCCTCGCGATGGGCCTGATCACCGCGGGCAACCTCGCGAGCAAAGACGTCGTCTATTGCACCTACCCGATCACGCCCGCGTCGGACATCCTCCACAACCTCGCGCCGATGAAGCACTACGGCGTTAAGACCGTCCAGGCCGAGGACGAGATCGCCGCCGTCTGCATGGCCATCGGCGCGTCTTTCGCCGGACAGCTTGGCGTCACCGGCACGTCTGGTCCCGGGCTCTGCCTCAAAGCCGAGGCGATGGGTTTGGCCGTGATGACCGAACTGCCGCTGGTCGTCATCGACGTGCAGCGCGGTGGGCCTTCCACGGGCCTGCCGACCAAGACCGAGCAGAGCGACCTGCTCCAAGCCATGTTCGGCCGCAACGGCGACGCCCCCGTCGTCGTCATCGCCCCGCAAAGCCCGGCCGACTGCTTCGCCGCCGCTATCGACGCCGCGAAGATCGCCATGCAACGCATGGTCCCCGTCGTCCTGCTCACCGACGGCTACATCGCCAACGGCTCCGAACCTTGGCTCGTCCCGCAAGCATCCGACTTCGACCCGATCGAGATCAACCACCCCAGCGGACTGGCCGGTTTATCGGCTAGCGAAGCCGCCGAAAGCTTCCAGCCCTACGAACGCGACGAAAACCACGTCCGCCCCTGGGCCAAGCCCGGCACCCCCGAATTGATGCACCGCCTCGGCGGCCTCGAGAAACAAGAGACCACCGGCAACGTCAGCTACGACCCCGACAACCACCAACGCATGACCGACCTGCGTCACGCCAAGGTCGCCAGGCTGGCCGAGGACAAGGCACTCGTGCCGGACCTGGAAGTCACGCAGGGCAACCCCGACGGCGGCGAACTCCTGGTGCTCGGCTGGGGCGGCACCTACGGCAGCATCACCGCCGCCGTGAAACGCGCCCGCGAATCCGGCCACGACGTCAGCCAAGCCCACCTCCGTCACCTCAACCCCATGCCCGCGAACACCGGCGACGTGCTCGCAAAGTTCAAGAAAGTACTGATCCCCGAACTCAACACCGGGCAGTTGAGACTGCTCATCCGCGGGACGTATCTGGTGGATGCGGAGGGCTTGAACAAGGTGCAGGGCAAGCCGTTCCTTGTTGAGGAGATCGCCGCAAAGATCGCGGAGGTTTTGAACTGATGTCTGAAACCAAACTCCCCGTACTCAAAGCCAAGGACTACGCGACCGATCAGGACGTGCGGTGGTGCCCGGGCTGTGGCGACTACGCGATCCTCAACGCGGCGCAGCGCGTCGCGCAGGCGTTGCAACTGCAGCGTGAGAACACCGTGTTCGTCTCGGGCATCGGGTGTTCGTCGCGGTTCCCGTACTACATGAACACGTACGGGTTCCACTCGATCCACGGCCGGGCCCCCGGGTTCGTCACCGGGCTCAAGGTCGCTAACCCCGACCTGCACGTGTGGATGGTTACCGGCGACGGCGACGGGTTCTCCATCGGCGGCAACCACATGATGCACCTGCTGCGGCGCAACGTGGACGTCAACATCCTGCTGTTCAACAACCGGATTTATGGTTTGACCAAGGGGCAGTACTCGCCGACGAGTGAACCCGGGAAGAAAACCAAGTCGACGCCGTACGGCTCGCTCGACGCGCCGATCGACCCGTGCCAGGTCGCGCTCGCCTCGGGCGCTTCCTTCGTGGCTCGCAGCACCGACAAGGACCGCGGCCTCGTGCCCGCGATGCAGGCCGGCGCGGAACACACCGGCTCGTCGTTCATCGAGGTCTACCAGAACTGCAACATCTTCAACGACGGCGCGTTCGATGAACTCACCGGCAAGGACACCCGCGAGGACCACGTCGTCTACCTCGAACACGGCAAGCCGCTGGTCTTCGGCAAGAACCGCGACAAGGGCATCCGCCTGCTCGGGCTTCGGCCGGAGGTGGTCACGCTCGGCGAACACGGCGTGGCCGAAGACGATCTGATCGTGCACGACGAGACCAACCACGCGTTGGCCTTAATCCTCGCCAACATGCATCCGGATTTCGATGCCGAGGGGAACAACGTGGGGTTCCCCGAGCCGATGGGCGTGCTCTATCGGGAGCAGCGTCCCTGCTACGAGGCGCAAGTCACCGAGCAGGTCGCCGCGGCGGTGGACAAACGGGGGCGTGGCGATCTGGACGCGTTGTTCAACGCGGGAGATACGTACTCGATCGGGGCGTGATCCAACGGATCCCCCGTGGACGCGCGGGGCTCAGTCGGCGTTGACGAGGCGGATCGTGGCGGACCCCTCGAACGTGTCGCCGGCTCCGAGGAACAGGGTCTGGAAGCGCAGCGACTTGATCATGTGGAACTCGCTTCCGCCGTGGTGGAAGTCGCCGATCAGGAGTCGGAACCCGCCGTCCCTGGTTTTATTTGCGCGGACGTGCTGCGAGCCGTCGCCGATCGCTTGCAGGCCGACGCCTTCCGAGTCGGTCAACGACGATTCCCGGAAGAAGAACTTCGAACTCCGGAAGTCGCGGGACGTGCCGTCGGCGTGCAGGTCCTGAGACCACGGCTTGGGATCGGCGCTGGCGTACTTCGGGTCGCCGGCGGCGGGGGCGTTGCCTTCGGCCCGGCCGATGTGGTGTTTGGGGTACGCGGTCCACTGGGCGTCGCGTTGCCAATGCAGCGTGTCGAAATCGTCGGCCACATGGAAGGCGACGCCGTACTCGAACACGTCGAGCTTGCGGTTGAACTCCCAGGTCCAGGTCAGGGCGTAGTCGAGGGTGAGCGAGCCGTCGGCCCGGAAGGTGTAGGTGTACGAGCCCTCGGCGTGGGGGAACTTGCCGGTGACGGTGACGGTGGCCTGGTCGTCGTCGCGGTCGCCATCGACGGACGTGGTTTCCCAGTTGTGGAGCAGGTCGCTCATGGGGGCGATCGTGTTGCCTTCACCCGGCACGCCGTTGGCGCGGAGGACAAAATCCGGGCCGGCGGTGAGGATCGGTTGTCCGTGGAGCGAGCCACCGAGCAGTTCGCCGGTTTCGGCGTCGAGGGTCCAGACGGTGTCGCCGGCTTTGACGTGGAGTTGGCCGTCGCGTTCTTCGAGCTTGAGCTTGGGATCGGCGGCGGTGTTGGGACTCGGTTCCGCTTTCCACGGGGGTGCTTCGAGAACGAAGCGATCGATCTCAAAGCCACGCGGCGAATCAACCACGACGTGCATCGGCCGATCGTCGGGTTCCCAGTCGACTTCGACCGTCACGGGCTGCCCGGGCGCGGCTTGAACGGGAACGAGCGGCAGTTGTTCGGGGTCCTGACCGATCCGTACCTCGAGCGCGTCGAGATCGAGGAACTGGTGGCGGTTGACGAGTTTGATCTTGGCCCGCCGTAGCTCAACGTCGAACACCGCGTCCACGATGTCGGGATCATCGTCCGTGTTGCCGATCGCGATCGGCGAGTAGGCCTTCTTGAGGTGCCAGAGGTTGGTGGTGGGTCGGCGGTCGTCGTCGATCAGGCCGCGCCAATGGTTTCGGCCGCCGATCGCCCAGTACGGGGCGGAGAGGAACTGGAATCCGCCGACGAAGTTGGGGGTGTTGCGGGTCCAGTCGGCGTGGGCGGCGGCGTGGTAGCCCCAGAAGTCGTCGACGCCGGGGTCGACGTTGATCTGAGCGGTGTTGTTGACGTGAGTATGGAGCCATTCGCTGGAGATGGCGGGCTTGTTTTTCGGGAAGGTCCAGCCGAAGTTGGCGGGCTTGTCGGGGTGGTTGAGTGGGTGAGGGGCAGGCCGGATGTCGCCGGGGTTGTCGACGGTGGCCCGGCCGTCGCGGGGGTAGTGCTCGTCGTGGAGGTCGGTGCCGGGGATGTCGACGCCCATGCGTCCGTCGCCGCCGAAGAAGACGGGGCGGGTGGGGTCGGTGCGTTGGATGGCCTCGCCGGCGCGTTGGAAGTACGGGTAGTAGATGCTCTCGTTGGCCAGGCCCCAGAACAGAACGGACGGGTCCGAGCGATAGGTCTCGACGACGCGGGCGGCGAGGTGGAGGTAGGGCTCGTGGAGAGCGGGGTTGTTGCCGTGGTCCTTGAGCGGTCCGGGGGCGTAGAGCTGGAGGTTGACGGGGACCTCGATGGTGGCCCAGAGACCCAGGGTGTTGGCGGCGTCGATGAGGTCGCGGTAAGGGGTCGGCCAAGTACGGAGGGCGTTGACGTTGTGGTCGCGGAAGATATTCAGGTCTTTGGCGATGAGTCCGGGCGGGGGGAAGTGGCCGTAGCCGGGGTGGGTGACGTGGTAGTTGATGCCGAAGACCTTGAGGTTCTGCCCGTTCACTAGGACGCGGTGGGCGTCGACTTGGATGGTGCGGAAGCCGACGGGGCGTTCGGTCACCACGGAGGCGCCGGGCGAATCGAGCGTGACACGCAGGGTGTAGAGGTTCGGCGTCTCGGGCGTCCACGGCTCGAGCCCGGGGAAGGCGCGTTGGAGCTGGGCCTTGCGTTGGCCCCGCGGGTTGACGGGGTCGAGAGAGACAACCCAAGGTTCGTCGAGTTTGATCGCGTTGCCATCGGCGTCGAGGAGCTCGGCCGTGACGGCGGCGTCGGCAAGGACGTCGTCGGCGTCGTTGCGGACCGTGACGTCAACGGTCAGGCGGGGCTGTCCTTCGTCGAACGCGGCGTCGGCGTGCATACGAGACAGGTGGGCCGAGGGCAGGGCGATCAGCTCGGCCTTGCGGGCCATGCCGCCCATCTGCCGTCGGTACCAGCCGGTGAGCGGAGAGACCTCGATGGTGAGCGCGAGGTCGTTGGTTTCACCGGGCTTGAGGAACGGGGTGGCGTCGAACTCGACGGGCAGGAAAGCGGAGTCGTTTGCACCGACGGGTTGGCCGTTGATCCAGAGGCGGGCGTAGCCGTCGAGCGAGCCGAAACGCAGGGCGACGGATCGGCCGTCCCAGTTGGCGGGCACGTCGAAGGATTTAAAAAATGCGACGGCGTCGCCGGGCTCGCGTCCGAGCGGGTCGTGCCCTTGGAGCGCGAAGTGGCCTGGCATCTGAACGTCGTGCCAGGTTTCGACTTGTTCGGCGCGGCCGGTGAACGGCACGGGCACTTCCGGGGCGAACTGCCACGTGCCGCTTAGGTCAAGCTTGAACGCGTCGAGGCCTTCGACCGCGACGACCGGCGGCGTCAGGCGGACCTCGGGCAGGTACTCGGCCGAGAGGTTTTCGGCGTCGGGGGTATCGGGCGACGTCGGGGCGAGCGGGACCATGTTGTCGGCGCCGGCGTTGTCGACCTGGGCTTGGCCTTGGGCCGCGGCAAAAACCGAGAGCGCGATACAGACGGCCGACGAGAGCAGGCGGGATGCGTTCATGGCCGCAGGATACGGCAGGCCGGCGGCGGGATGGAGGCGGACGCAACGCCGCGGCCCGAGCACGGCGAATGAGGGCCTGATTGGTTTAGACGGTGGCCGCGGCGGGGGTGATCCATTGGATGTCGGCGGGGTCGTGGCCTAACGCGTGGAAGCGGACGAGTTGGAGGGCGCACTTGGCGGCGCGGTCGCGGATGGTCTGGCGGGTGCCGCGGAGCTTGGCGAGGAAGGCGCGGTCCCCGTGGGCCGAGGCGAACCCGATCCAGACCGTGCCGACGGGCTTGTCGGCGGTGCCGCCGTCGGGGCCGGCCACGCCGGTGAGGGAAACCGCGAGATCGGCGTGGGCTTTTTCTCGGGCGCCGCGGGCCATCGCCACGGCGACCGGTTCGGAGACCGCACCGTGGGCTTCGATCGTTTCGGAAGGCACGCCGAGCCGCTCGGTCTTCATGGCGTTGGCGTACGTGACCCAGCCGCCGGTGTAGACGGACGAGCTGCCGGGCACGTCGGTAAGCATGGCCCCGAGCAGGCCGCCGGTACAGGACTCGGCGGTGGTGAGTGTGAGTCCTTTGGTTTTTAGGGCTTCGACTGTGGCGGCTTGGAGGGTATCGTCGTCGCGGCCGAAGCAGACGGGGCCGAGGCGTTCGTGGATCTGTGCGACGGTCGCCTGGGTTTCGCGATCGGCTTGTCTGGGGTCCGCAAATCGCGCACGGACACGGATGGAGCACAAGCCGTTCGCGACGGTCGTGCCGACGGTGGGGTTTCGGTCGCGGGCCATGAGGCCGCCCAGCCGGTCGGCGGCGTCGGATTCGCCGAGGCCGAAGGTGTTGACCTTGGTGGTGAGGATCGTGTCGGGCGTTTGGCCGGCAGCGGTGGCGGCGTCGCGGAGGGCGGGTTCGACGGCGTGGTCGAACATCCACTTCATTTCGCGGGGGACGCCGGGCGTGACGTAGATGGGCGTGTCGTGGAGGACGGCACGGATACCGGGCGCGGTGCCGGCTTCGTTGCGGATCATGGCCGCGCCGTCGGGGCAGAGGGCTTGAGCTCGGTTTCCGTCGGACATGGGCCGGCCGAGGCGGGCGAAGAAGGACTCGATGTGGGCGAGCGATTCGTCGTGAAGCGTGAGATCGACGTCCAAGGCGTCGGCGAGGGCGAACCTCGTTAGGTCGTCGGCGGTGGGGCCGAGGCCGCCGGAAGCGATCACGAGCCCGTGGCCGTCGCCGTGTTCGGACGTGTCACGGGCGGCGCGGCGGAAGGCGTCGGCGATCAGGTCGCGGTCGTCGGCGACGGTCTCGTGGCGGAGGCACATCAGGCCGAGTTGGGCGAGGCGCTCGGCGAGCCAGGCGGTGTTGGTATCGACGGTTTGGCCGAGGACGAGTTCGTCGCCGATCGAGAGCAGGACGGCGGCGGGAGGAGGTTGGTCGGGCATAGGCATGAGGCGGATCGTAGGGCGTGTGAACGCGTGGGCGACCGGCGCGGCAGCTCCACCGCCTCGTGCTTTCGGGGGAAGTAAGATGCCGCGATGGCTGCTGAACTCATGGACGGGAAGCGGGTTGCGCAAGAGACGCTGGACGCGGCGAAGACGCGCGTGGCCGCGATCGTCGAGAAGACGGGCGTCACGCCTTGCCTGGCAACGGTGCTCGTGGGGAGCGACCCGGCGTCGGTGACCTATACGCAGATGAAGCGGCGGCGGTGCGAGGGCATCGGCATGAAGTCGCTGAAGGTCGAGCTGCCCGAAGCGACGACCACCGCGCAGCTCGTCGCCGAGATTTCGAAGTTGGGCGACGATCCCGCGGTGCACGGGATCTTGCTCCAGCACCCCAGCCCGCCGCACGTCGACGAACGCGCGGCGTTTGAGGCGATCCCCGTAGGCAAGGACGTAGACGGCGTGACGTTCGGCTCGTTCGCGCGGATGTTCTTCGGCGCGGAAGGCTTCGACTCGTGCACGCCCGGTGGGATCATCCGCCTGCTCGATGCATACGGCGTGCCGATCGAGGGGCAACACGCGGTGGTCATCGGGCGGTCCGCGATCCTCGGGAAACCCATGGCGGGTTTGCTGCTCCAGCGCAACGCGACCGTGACGGTTTGCCACAGCCGGACGAAAGACTTGCCCGAGCAGGTGAAGCGGGCGGACATCGTGGTCGCGGCGGTCGGCCGGCCGAATTTCGTGCAAGGCGACTGGATCAAGACCGGCGCGGTGGTGATGGACGCCGGCTATAACGCGGGCAACGTGGGGGACGTGGACTTCGAGCCCGCGGTGACGGTGGCGTCGATGATCACGCCGGTGCCTGGGGGCGTGGGCCCGATGACGATCGCGACGCTGATCGACCAGACGGTGACGGCGGCGGCGCGGCAGTTGGGGGGGACGTGAGTTGGCGGCCGGCGGCGCGGAGAACGGGTGATGGACACGACGGGTGTCGAGGTGCGAGCGTCGGGGATCCACGGGTTGGGAGTGTTCGCAACACGGGGGTTTGCGGCGGGCGAGGTGGTGTGGACGCTGGACGATTCGCGGGTGGTGGACGACGCGCACCCGCTGCTGCCGGAGGCCGGGGAACACGAGGACCACTGCGACTATCTGGCCGACGGCACGGTGATCCTGATGCCCAGCCCGGAGCGACACATCAACTCGAGCTGCGACCCGAACACGTTCGTGCGGACGGACGAAGACGGCGACGCGAGCGGGGTGCGACGGGTGGTGGCCCGACGGAAAATCGCGGCGGAGGAAGAGGTGACGTACGACTACATCATCGATTGCCACGGGGGCGATGTGTGGGAATGTGCATGCGGGAGTACGCGTTGCCGGAGGACGATTGTGTCGAGTTTTTTCGAGCTTCCTGAGGCTTGGCAGCGGGAGTACCTGCCCTTATTGAACCCGTGGTTTGTGGCGCAGCATCGGGAGCGGGTGGACGCGTTGCGGGGGCGGCTGGGCCACACGAAAGGCACCGGATGAGTGAGCCGCTGACGCCCGACGAGATCGACGCCTTGATCGAAGCCGCCCGTGCCGTTTACGGCGAGTTCGACCTGTTCGCCGGTTGCACGGCCGGCTCGTGCGCCGCGGCGTTGCTGGCGGACGACGGCGACATTTTCACGGGGATCTGCCTGGACTTGGAGTGCGGGATGGGCTTTTGTGCGGAACACGCCGCGGCCGCGGAGATGCTCAAGACGCGACGGCGACGGGTCCGGGCGATGGTGGCCGTCGCCGTCGGCGGCCGCGAGATCGCGCCGCCGTGCGGACGGTGCCGGGAGATGCTCTCGCAGCTGCACCCCGAGAACATGTCGGCCTGGGTGATCCTGGGCCGGGATCACGTCCGGCCGTTGCGTGAGCTGCTCCCCGAGCACTGGCTCGCCGGCCCTTGGCGGCCGGCCTGAACCGCGCAGCGGTCGCTCGGGCACGGTAAAATTCGGGGTCAGTCACGAACGCCGGGGCCACTCACGGATGAGCCAACTCAACCCTCAATACGACGTCCAGAAACCTTCGGGCTTCTGCCTAGCGACCGGGCGTTCGCTCGAGCCGGGCGAGGATTGTTTCTCGGCGCTCATCGATATCCCCGAAAGCGAACGCGAGCCGAACGACGCGCTGGGGATGAAGCGGGTGGACATCTCGGTCGACGCGTGGAGCCAAGGCTTTCGGCCCACCGGCCTCTTCTCGTTCTGGCGGACGAGCGTGCCGGACCCCGAGCAAAAGAAAAAGACGTTTGTCGACGACCCGATGCTCATGAACCTGTTGGTCCGGCTCGCGGACGAAACAGACGCGGACCGCTTGGCGCTGCGGTACATGGTCGCGCTGATCTTGATGCGTAAGAAGCTGCTGCGTTACGACGGCCTCGAGAAGGTCGAAGCCGACACGCAAGACGCGCCGCCGCGGGAGTTCTGGCTTATGACGCCCAAGGCGGACGTGAGCAAGGGGCACTTCGGCAAATGGGACGAGAACCAGGCGTTGCGTGTGCTCGACCCCAAACTGGACGCCGAGGGCATCGAACGGGTCACGGGGCAGTTGGGCGAGGTGTTGGAGGCCGACCTTTGAAGCGCTTCGAACGGGTGGGTATCTGCGTCGTGATCGCTTTGGCGCTGGGTTTGGCGGGCTGCGAGACGCCGCAACTCGACCGTGATGATCTGCTGCCCCACGCGGTGGACGTCGCTTCGGAGGCGCTGCCGACGTACCGGCAGATCGTGTCCCGCTACAACCACCGGCTGGTCGGCATCGAGCTCGTGTCCTGCCGCACGGAGGTCGAAGCGGTGTGGCGGAACGAGCGGGGCAAGGTGCGCAGCGAATCAGGCAAGGGTCGGTTGATCGTGCGTCGGCCTTTGGACACGGCGGTGACCGTGGAGGCGTTCGGGCAGACGGTGCTGTGGGCGGGCTCGAACGACCGGGCGTACTGGTTCTTCAGCGACCTGCACCGCGGCGGCGAGGCGGTGTACGGGCGGTTCGGCGGGGCGGGGGCGGCGAGCGCGGGACTGCCGGTGTCGCCGGAGTTGATCCCGGTGCTGCTGGGGTTGACGCCACTGCCCGCGGACGTTCCGGGGGCGGACGAGCCGGTGGAGACGCTGCGTGGGTACGCGTTGATCGAGCCGCCGGGGCTGCGGGTTCGGATGCTGTTGGACCTGGAGACGGCGGCACCGGTGCGGGTGGACCTGCTGGACGCGGCGGGGGTGTCGGCGGTGGTGTGTCGGTTGGAAGGGCGACAGGACGTGGCGCGGCCGAAGCGGGACGATCTTCTGGTGGAGGGCGGCACGCTGGTGGTGCCCAACGTGGGCCCGGAGGGTTCGACCGGGCAGCTGATGCCGGCGGCGGACCTGCCCGACGCGCCGCTGGTGATGCCCGAGACCGTGACGATGTACCCGGTGCGGGACGAGAGCCGGATGACCTTGGAACTCACGCGGGTCCGGCTGGAGGATTCGAAGGTGCGGGACCGGCTGTTCGATTTCCAGACGCTGGTGTCGCATCTTAAGCCGGACCGCGTGGTCGATCTGGACGCGCGCTAAGACGGTGACGCGCTCAGGCCGAGTGCTCGGCCTTGAGGACGCGGAGCTGAACGGGCAGCGCGAAGCTCATCCCTTCGTCGACGACCACGGGTTCGTCGAGAACGGCGTCGTACCGGATACGCAGCGCCCGGATCACGTCGCGGACCAAGTCGTCCGGGGCGGAGGCGCCGGCGGTGATCAGGACGGTGTCGACACCCGCGAACCATTCGGGCTGTAGCTCGGTGGCGTCGTCGATCAGGCGGGCGGGCGTGCCGGTGTTCTGGCTGATCTCGGTGAGGCGGACGGAGTTGGAGCTGTTGGTCGAGCCGATCACGATAGTCAGGTCGGCTTGCGGCGCGAGCTCGCGGACGGCGTGTTGGCGGTTGGTCGTCGCGTAGCAGATGTCTTCCTTGGGGGGGGCGGCGCAGCGGGGGTACTTGCGCTTGATCGCGTCGATGATGAGGTTGGCGTCGTCGAGGCTGAGCGTGGTCTGGGTGAGGTAGACCAGCGGCGTGTCGGGCGGGAAGGGCAGCGCGGCCACGTCGTCGGGGCTCTCGACGATGGTCATGTGCTCGGGGGCTTCGCCGTAGGTCCCCTTGATTTCCTGATGGTCGGCGTGGCCGACGAGCAGGATGTGCTTGCCCATGCGGGCGTACCGGCGGGCCTCGACGTGGACCTTGGTGACCAGCGGGCAGGTGGCGTCGATCATGCGGAGGCCGCGGGCCTCGGACTGCTGCCGGACCTCCGGGCTGACGCCGTGGGCGCTGAACACCACGGTCGAGCCTTCGGGCACGTCGGCGATGTCTTCGACAAAGGTGACGCCCTGGTTCTCGAAGCGTTCGACGACGTGGCGGTTGTGCACGATCGCGTGGTAGACGTAGAGCGGGGTGCCGATCAGGTCGACGAGTTCCTGAACGGTGTCGATCGCCATTTCGACGCCGGCACAGAAGCCGCGGGGGTTGGCGAGGAGTATTTTCACGCGTTCAGTTTACGCTTTGGAATGGCGGGGGCGGGTCGAGCGCCGATCCGTTTCAGTTCGCACCACAACGGGCTCGGAACCCGCCGGGATGGCCGGCCTGTTCGGGCTCGTAAGACTCCCAATCCAGGACGGTCAATCCGGCGCCCCGGAGTTCCGTGAGCAGCTGCGCGGACGAGCGAGCCATCAAGCGTTGCGGCAGCCACCACGCCCCGTCCCGTCGGACCGCCTCCGCGTAGCGTCGGCCGTGTTCGCACTTCGCCCAGACGACGCCCCGCGCGTCCAAGTGCCACGCCGGGTCCGGCTCTTGATCGGGCCCGAGCAGCATCGTCTCCACCCAGAACTGTCCCCGCCCGCTCAATGACCCACGGATTTTTCGCAGCAACGCCTCCCGTTCGTCTTCAAACACGATGCAGTGCAGAAGATGTCCGTCGAGGATCAGGTCGTACGGCCCCGGTGGGAACGGGTCTCGGCATACATCCGAGACTTCGAAAGCGATGTCGAGGTTTCGTTGATCGGCTTCCCGAGTAGCAAACGCGATCGCGGTCGGAGCGATGTCCAGGCCGGCTACGTCGAATCCATGTTCGGCCAGATAGCACGACAGGGCTCCCGTGCCGCACCCCAGATCGAGGGCCCGAGCTCCGGTGCTTGGAAACCCGAGGCTCGCGAGCGAACGCGCAACAAACGGCTTCATGAAGACGTCGTCGTAGTTACCAGCGTCCCAGCCGACCCGACCGCTTCGAAGCCGCCGTTCGTATTCCGGCTCGTGGGCTTCGTAGTAGTGCACGGAGTGATCCATGGCTGATGCCAGAGCGGTTCGGTCTCGATCGGAACGAGGCGGACGGCAAAGCGCTAGCTTAGAAGAGCCACCGAAGCGGTTTCAACGCTTAGCCAAGCCATGGGTTGCGGTGTTTTTGGAGCGACCAAGGCGGTTTGTGGTCCGACCGGTGCCCAGACGCGCGGGTCGCTCGGGCCGAACAGGGCGGTGGTCGGCAAGCCGAGTTGGGCGGCGAGGTGGGTGGGGCCGGCGTCGTTACCGAGGTAGTGCGTGGCGTCGGCGAGCGCGAAGCACAGGGCGTCGATCTCGCGGAGTTCCTGGATACGGACGGCGTCATCGAGCCGATCACGCAACGCGTCGGCGACGCCACGTTCGATCTCGGCGGGGCCGACGAGGAAGTCGCAGGCGTCGCCACGCTCAATCAATCGCTCAGCCAACGCCGCGAAGTGGGCGACCGGCCAGCACTTGGCGACGCCGCCCGAGCCGGGGTGGATCGCCCAGCGCCGACCGGGGTTTGGCTTGTTGTCAGCGAGCAAGGGCGTGCCGAACAGCGTCGCTTCCGATTCGTTGTCGAGCCGGACGCCTTGGGCTTCGAGTTGATGCCCGTGCCACACGCGGATCGGTCGGTGTGAATCCGTGTCGGGACGCGGACGCACCGTGACGATCGGCGCGTCGCCGCAGACCCGGCCGACGTTCTTCGTCCACGCGCTGTCCGGCTCCGCGACGAAGTTCACCACGCGTCGGGCGGCGTGGAAGACCTCGGCGACGGCCGGGCTAACCGTGCTCGGGCCGTCTTCGGACCACAGGCGGGTGAATTCGAACAGCTCCGCGTCCAGCACCTTGGCGTCGGGCATGAGCCGGGCCGCCACCCGCCCGTGCGACCAAGGCACGACCAGGACGACCGGCCCCTCCGCCGCGGGCAGCCGACGCAGCGTCGACACCGCCAGCACGAAGTCCCCCAACGCGGCTTGGTGAAACACGAGTTGCATCGCGATCCCCTGGTCGTCAGATGTCGTACGCCCACGATCGGTCCGCGGGCTCGGGGGCGGGTCGCCGCTTGGTGTCGCCGGCCGCGGCGATCTCGGCACCGGTCAGCTCTTTCGCCCGCGTGATCGCGGCCTTGGCGGAGGCGAACAGGTCGTTGCCGGTGGTGAAGATGTGGTCTTCCTGGAGGACGCCCGTGAGCCCGAACTCGTCCATGCGCTGCTTCATGCGCGGCCGGACGCCGCAGAGCAGCACGTGCGCGCCGCGCTGGTGCATCTGCTCGGCGAACTGTTCGATGACGTGCATGACGCTGGCGTCAACCATGTGGGTCCGTTTGAGCCGGAGGATCACGGCCTTCGCGCCGCCGTGCATCACTTGCGCGAAACGGTCTTGCAGCTCGTCGGCCGCGGCGAAGAAAAGGTTGCCTTCGAGCTGCAGGAAGACGATCGAACCGTCGGCCTGTCGGTCGTCGCGGCGGAGGGGCCGTTCGATCAGGCCGGTCGGCGATCCGTCGTCGCGGAGCATCTCCATGACGAAGACCTGTCGCGCGCGTCGCAGGTACAGCGCGATATTGAGGAACACGCCGACGAACACGGCCAGTTCGAGCGAGATGGTGATCGTGGCGAGGAACGTGCCGATGCAGACCGCGAGGTCGGCGTGGTTGGATCGGACCAGGCGGCGGGCGTACCGCCAATCGATCAGGCCGTAGGCGATGGGGAACAGGATGGCGGCGATGCTGGCCATCGGGATGAATCTGGCGGCCGGAGCGAGCAGCAGGAAGACGCCGGCGACGAGCACGCCGCTGAGGATGCCGGCGCCGGCGGTGCGGGCGCCGGCGTCGAAGTTGAGCGCGGTCCGGGAGAAGCTGCCGGTGGCGGGCATGCCGCGGAAGACGGACAGGGCGATGTTCGTGAAGCCCTGGGCGACGAACTCCTGGTTGGCGTCGAGCCGGTCGCCGGTCCGGCCCGCGAGGGTCTTGCCGATGCC
>JBCDDH010000067.1:0-21304 GCA_039180415.1 Planctomycetota bacterium
CGTCGGTAGTGCAACCCCGCGGAGGGCAGGCCGTCGGCGTCGCGCCGCTGGTACATGAGCACGACGCCCGCGCCGAACAGCAGCGAGAACATCGCCATGAATTTCTGGTCCGCCAGCACGCTGGTCAGCCACCAGGCCGCGTGGTCGAGCGGGCCGAGCGGGCCGTGGACCAGCGGGTTCATGTAGGCCGCCTCGACGTCCGCAAAACTGCGGATGTTCATCACGAGGATGCCCAGCAGCGCGACGCCGCGGAGCACGTCGAGCGTGAGCAGGCGTTGATCGGCGGGCGTGGGCCCGGGCGTGGGGATCAACGCGGTGGGGCGATCCTGCGTCACGCCCAGACTCTAACCCGGCCGCATCGAGAAAATCTGGAATCTTGGAGTTTCCGGGCGCCTCTCCACCGCCGCGTGCTACGCTGAACCTTCGTGTTTTAGGTGCTTTCCCGGTGCTTCGGAGGAGGCGGCAAGGATGTCCGGCAAGCGATGGCGAGGGGCGGGTGCCGGGGTCGTTGGGGCGATCCTGAGTGGAGCCTTCCCGGGTTCTGCCGCCGCGCTCGAGAACGACCTGTCCGGCGACGTCGTGCCCGGCAGCCCCGTTGTCAACATCGAAACCTTTACGGGCCTGACCGTCGCGCTGTCGCCCTACGCCACGCCCGCGCCGGCCGCCGACCCGCTGAGCATCGTGACCGACGTGGTCTTTGACGACCTGGGCCGGGGCTACGCCGCGCAGCTCAACGGCACGGTCCGCTTCATCGACGCCGCCGGCACGCTCGCCGCCGCGCCCGCGTTGGTCAGCGACGACCTGACCGACCCGGTCAACGGCCGGGACCTGGGCATGACCGCCGTCGCGCTGCACCCCGATTTCCTCCGCCCCGACACGCCCGGCTACGGCAAGCTCTACACCGTCGAATCCGGCATCGGCAACGACCCGGCCATCCCCAAGGGCGACCCCGCCGGCGTCGACCGACTCCCCGCGTCCCACGCCGATTTCGCGCCCACCTACGGCCCCACCGGCAGCGACATCCCCTTCAAGGCCAACACCAACCACTACTCCGGCGTCTTCGAATACACCCTCGACCCCGCCGACCCCACCGCCGGCTTCACGAACAAACGCGAAGTCCTGCTCACCTTCCAGCCCCACCACGCCCACAACCTCGGCGATCTGCTTTTCGACCCTCGGGCTCAGCCCGGCGACGACGACTACGGCTTGCTGTTCGTCTCCTCCGCCGACGGCGGCAACGGCACCGGCTACGAAAGCAACGCCAACGGCCTGGGCTTCATGCCCGGGCCCAACCCCGCCAACAACTCCGTCTACGGACGCATCCTCCGCATCGACCCGCTCGACCCCGCGGCGCCCGGCGTCGACCTTACGAACCGCGACGTCTTCTTGGGCACCGACCCCGACGACCGCGAGGGCGACCCCATCCCCAAGTTCTCCGTGCCCACCGGCCCGGCCGCCAACCCGCTGTCCCGCAACCCCAGCCGGCTCACCGGCGACGATCTGGTGTGGGCCTTCGGCCTCCGCAACCCCTACCGCATCTTCATCGACCCCGAGGAGCCGCGGACGTCCACCACGATCTGGGCCAGCGAAACCGGCCAGCAGAACGTCGAGTCCATCAAGTCCATTACGCCCCGCTCCGACGGCGGTTGGGGCGTCGTCGAGGGCGGCTTCTTTTACGTCGGCAACAGCGACAACCAGAACGCCTTCCCCACGCTCGTCCAGGGCCTGACCCGCGAGCAGCTCGAAGGCCTCACCGTCACCGTCGCCAGCGGCCCCAGCGGCAGCACCACCCGCTCGCTCACCACCGGCGAGATCGACCGCATCCTCCAAATCGATTTCCCCGAGTTCCAGTACGACCACACCGACGGCGTCTCGCCGATGGGCGGCCTGATCTACCGTGGCGACCGCCTCGACCCGATCCAGGGCTACTTCCTCTTCGCCGAGTACCAGGGCGACAGCGCCTCCGACCTCACCGACGTCGACGGCCGAACGATCGGCGACCAGGCGATCTTGCTCGTCGCCGACCCCGCCGACCCGCTCGGACGGATCTACGCCCTGAGCACCCGCGTCGGTCAGACCGAAGTCCCCGATCGCATCCTCGGCTTCGCCGAAGCACCCGACGGCGAGGCCTTGGTCTACGGCTTCGACTTCACCGAGACCGGCGTCGAGGGGGTGATCTACCGGCTCGACGTCGCCGGCCGCGTCATCCCCGAGCCCGCCGGCTTGGCGGCGCTCGGCCTGCTGGGCCTCGCCCTAGGCAAACGCCGCTGACCGAGGACGGCGCGAAAAGGCGACGCGAAAAAAATTTGGAACCGCGGGAACCGCTCGCGCTCCCCAGCGTCCAAGCGTGGAAGGAAGCGCCGCGCTTCCCCCCATCCACGCCTCTTTGGAGACTTCGCCATGCGTCGCGTCGCCGCTGTGTCGTGCCTGTTGTTCGGTTCCCTCGTCGTCCCCGGGGCCCTCGCCCATGAGCCCAAGCCCGTCGAACCCGAGGCCCGCGTCATCTGCTGTGAGGTTGGCGTCCGGCCCGTGATCGACGTTGCGCTCCTGCTCGACACGTCCAACTCTATGGACGGCCTGATCCATCAGGCCAAGTCACAGCTCTGGACCATCGTCCAACGCTTCGCCCGAGCCGAGAAGCACGGGCAGCCGCCCCGCCTCCGCGTCGCCCTGTTCCAATACGGCAACACCGCCCTGCCCGCCGCCGAGGGGTACATCCAGCAGGTCGTCCCGCTGACCGACAACCTGGACGAACTCTCCGCGGCCCTGTTCAAGCTCACCACGTCGGGGGGCGACGAGTACTGCGGCCGGGTGATCGACGAAGCGCTCACCCGCTTGGATTGGTCCGGCTCTCCCGGCGCGTACAAAGCGATTTTCATTGCCGGCAACGAGCCGTTCACGCAGGGTTCGGTTGATTACCGGGACGCCTGCGCCCGCGCGATCCAGCGAGGCGTCGTCGTCAACACGATCCACTGCGGCGATTACGCGGCCGGGATCCAAGGCGACTGGGCCGCCGGAGCGAAGCTCGCCGAGGGCGACTATCTCAACATCGATCAGGATCGCGCCGTCGTGCACATCGACTGCCCGCAGGACGCGGAGATTTTGAAGCTAAACGAGCAACTGAACCGGACGTACCTGTGGTTCGGTAGCGCCGAGCGTCGCGAGCGCCTCGGCGAGGCTCAGCTCGAACAAGACGCCGCGGCGTACGCCCTGGCTCCGGCGACCGCCGTCGCCCGCGCTTCGAGCAAAGCCAGCCCGGTCTACGCCAACGCCGGCCGCGATCTGGTGGACACCGTCGCCGCCGAGCCCGTCCCCGCCGAGGCGCTGGCCGCGATCGCCGACGAGGAACTGCCCGACGCGTTGCGAGACCTCTCCGCCGAGCAGCGCGTCGCAAAAGTCGCGGAACTCGCCGCCGAGCGCACCGCGCTGCAGCAACGCGTCGCTGAACTCAGCGAAGCCCGCGACGCCTTCCTGATCGAGGCCCGTAAGGCACAGGCCGAAGAAGGCCAAGCCACGCTGGGCGACGCGATCCTGACCGCGGTGGATCGTCAACTCGCCGAAGCGGGGTTTGGGACCGACGAGTGATCGAGCCGGCCACTTCCCGCCCTGGGGCACGCGTCGCGCAGGCCGTTGGCCTGCGGCGACGGGCGGGGCATGTCCGCGATACGCTGCGACTATGTCCGACGCGTTCGATTCCGCCGCGATACACGCCTGGCTCGATCGACAGGCCGACGCCACGGCGCAGCGCGTCGCCGCGTGGTCGGCGATCAACTCTGGGAGTGCGCACCGGGCGGGTTTGGACGCGATGTTCGACGCGCTCGAGCCCGAGCTGGCCCGGATCGCCGGCGGCGTCGAGCGGGTGCCGCTGCCCGACGCGGCGCGGGTGGACGACGCCGGCGTCGTGCGGACCGAGGCTTCGGCCGACGCGCTGCGGGCTCGCGTCCGACCCGGCGCGCCCCACCAAGCCCTGCTCGTGATTCATTTCGACACGGTGTACGGGTCCGATCATCCTTTCCAGAAGGTCGTACGCACGCAGGACGAAGCCTTCGGCGATGCGCTGCACGGCCCGGGCGTGGCCGACGCCAAGGGCGGGATCGCCGTGATGCTCGCGGCGCTCGACGCGTTCGAGCGGCACGCCACCGACGCGATGAAAGCCCGGCTCGGCTGGACCGTTGTGCTCAACCCCGACGAGGAGACCGGCTCGCGGTCGTCGCGTCGGTTGCTGGAAGAGGAAGCCCGCCGCGCGACTTTCGGCATGGTGTACGAGCCGGCGCTGCCCAACGGCGACCTCATCGGGGCGCGGAAGGGTTCGGGCAATTTCGCGGTGGTCGTGCGCGGCCGGGCGGCACACGCGGGTCGGGAGTTTTTCCGGGGGCGTAACGCGGTGCTGGCCGCGGCGGAACTGGCGACGCGGCTGAGCGCGCTGACCGACGAAGCGACGGGCACCACCGTGAACGTCGCGCGGATCGCCGGCGGCGGCGCGAACAACGTCGTGACGGACCTGGCCGTGCTGCGGGGCAACGTGCGCGTCGCGGACGGCGAGGCGCAGCGGCGCGTCGAGACGGCGATGCACCAAACCGTGGACGAGATCGATGGGCGCGAGGGCTTCGCCGCCGAGTTGCACGGCGGCTTCAACAACCCGCCCAAGCCACTGAGCGGCGGCGCCGCCGCAATGCTGGAGGCGTTGCGAGAAGTCGGCGCGGAGCCCGCGGTTGGCGTGAGTTTCGATGTGCAGAGTTCCGGGGGCGTGTGCGACGGGAACAAGCTCGCGGCGTGCGAGCTGCCCGTGATCGACACGCTCGGGCCCGTCGGCCGGGACATCCACAGCGACCGCGAGACGCTGGCGGTCGATTCGTTGGCGCCGCGGGCCAAGCTGTCGGCGGGGCTGTTGGCGGGCGTGGCGGCGGGGCGTTTTTCGTTTTCTCCATGACGCCATCGGCACGGGGTCTCGTTCGTGCCACCGGTCTTATAGGATTCACATATGACCACCGCCGCCGAAACCGCCCCCCTGCTCGCCGAACAACTCGCCGCCGACCCGAAGTTTGCTCAAGCCCGCAAGCTCATCCACGAGGCGCTCGACGCCCGCCGCGCCGCACTGACCGGCATCAAGCCCGCCGACCCCGCCCGGAAGCAGGATTACGAAGACACGCTCGAGCGCTTCGCGCAGCAGCGCGGCGGCAACCTGTGGTACCCGTATCTGGGCAGCGGCTTCGGTTCGGGGCCGCTGGTCGAGCTCGCGGACGGCTCGGTGAAGTACGACATGATCGCGGGCATCGGCGTTCACTTCTTCGGGCACAGCCACCCCAAGTTCGTCGACGCGGCGTTGGACGCCGCGGTGTCCGACACGCTGATGCAGGGCGCGCTGCAGCAGAACGCCGACAGCGCCAAGCTCACGGATTCCATCATCAAGCTGGCCAACGCGTCGGGCGCGAAGCTGGACCACTGCTACCTGACTACGTCGGGCGCGATGGCCAACGAGAACAGCTTCAAGATGGCGTTCCAGGCGTGCAGCCGGAAAGGCTTCCCCGCGGACCGGATGCTCGCGTTCCAGGGCACGTTCTGCGGGCGGACGCTGGCGTTGTCCAGCATGTCGGACAAGCCGAACAACCGCGTCGGTCTGCCGCACGCGTTGAAGGTGGACTACATCCCGTTCTTCGACGAGGCGGACCCGGAGGGCTCGACGCAGCGCGCGGTCGCGCGGTTGGAGGAGTATGTCCAGCGTTGGCCGAAGCACTACGCCGGGTTCAAGATGGAGCTGATCCTGGGCGAGGGCGGGTTCTACGCGGGGCAGCGGGAGTTCTTCTTGAAGCTGATCGAGGTGTGCAAGCGCGAGGGCATCGCGGTCATCGCCGACGAGATCCAGACGTTCTCACGCACCAGCCGGCCGTTCGCGTTCCAGCACTTCGGTCTCGACGAGCACGTGGACCTGGTGAACGTCGGCAAGAGCACGCAGGTGTGCTTCACGCTGTTCACGGACGCGTGGGCACCGCAGCCGGGGCTGATCGCGCAGACGTTCACGGGCGCGAGCAGTTCGATCAAGGCGGCGCAGTTCGTGATCGACGAGTTCGCGGACGGCGAGCTTTACGACCGCGACGGAAAGGAAGGCCGGGTGACGCGGCTCACGACGCGTATCCGCGACCGGATCCAAGCCATCGCGAAGGACCACCCGGATTGGGTGAGCGGGCCGTACGGGCTGGGCGCGATGATCGCGTTCCAGCCGTTCGACGGCACGGTGGATCAGGCCAAGGCGGTCTGCACGGAGTTGTACGAACGCGGCGTGGTGGCGTTTTTGTGCGGACGGAGCAAGGCGCGGGTCCGGTTCCTGCCGAGTGTGCCGGCGTTGAGCGACGCGCAGGCGGACGAGGTGTGCGACATCTTGGTCCAGGCGATGGCGGCGGTGGCGTCGAAGCTGGAGCGGGGCTGATCGGCGGTGGGCCGACCGCTCCCGCCCAAGACGCTGCTGCGCGCGACGGTGCCGGACGACGCCGTGGACCTGGCGGCGCTGATCGCCGGCGCCGGGCCCGGGATGGGGACGATGCCGCAGGGGCGGCGGGAGTTGACCCGGCTGATCGACCGGTCGCGGGCGGGGGAGCGGCCGACCTTCGTGCTCGAACGGATGGATACCGGGCGGCCGATCGGCCTGTCTTCGATGATCCCCAAGCTGCCGCCGCGGGCGCACAGCGTGACGTGCGAGGTTCGGCACGACGGGCCGCAGACGTGCCTCCGACCACACGGCGAGTTCGTGGGCAGCACCGAGTTGTGCACGCTGTTCCTCACGCCGGAGATGCGCGGCGGGGGCAACGGCCGGCTGCTGTCGCTGGGTCGTTTTTTTGACCTGCTGAATCGGCCGGGCCTCTACGCGGACCGGCTGATCGTCGAGCTGCGCGGCGTGCTGGACGAGGAGGGCGTGTCGCCGTTGTGGCAGAGCGTGTGCGAGCGCGTACTCAAGATGGACCGAGTGGAGGCGTACCGGACGCTGCGCGAAGACCCGGCGTACCTCGCGTCGCAGCTCAACGAGGACGGCTGGCTGGACGTCTCGGCGGTGCCCGCACCGCTGCGGGCGCTCTTGGGTCGGGTGCACCAGAACACCGAACCCGCGCGGCGGCTGCTCGCGGCGGAAGGGTTCGCGGAGACGGGGTACGTAGATTTGCTGGACGCCGGGCCGGTGCTGGCGTGCGCGACGGCGGAGGCGAGGCTGGTGCGGGAGGCGAAGACGGTGACGGTCGCGCGGGTGGTGGACACGGACGCGCCGCGGGAGATGTTGATCGCCACGGCCGACGCGGACGCGCCGCTGCGTTGCTGCCGCGGCGCGATCGACGAAGAAGGGAACCTCGCCGAGCCCGCCGCGCGGGCGCTGCGGGTCGAGGCGGGGGTGCCCGTGCGTTACGCGGCGCTGCGGCCGGGGTGATTTGGTCTTTGTTTTCTAGCGAGATTCGACATGCCTGACACATTCTCCGCCGTCAACCCCGCCGACGGACAAGCCGTCTGGACCGGGGCCGCCGCCACCGCGGACGAAGCCGCCGCCGCCGTCGCTTCGGCGCACGCGGCGTTCGCGTCGTGGTCGGCCACGCCGATGGAGCACCGCCTCGCGCTGCTCCGCGAATACGTCGAACGCTGCACCGCGCGGGCCGAAGACGTCGCGCACCGCATCAGCGCCGAGACGGGCAAGACGCTCTGGGAGTCGCGCGGCGAAGCGAAGCTGCTCGCCGCGAAGGTCGACGCGACGCTCGACGCCTGGGAGCGGCGTTGCGCGACCTCGTCGTTCGCGATGGGCAACAACCGAGCCGTCACGCGTTACGCGCCGCACGGCGTGATGGTCGTGCTCGGGCCGTTCAACTTCCCGGCCCACCTGCCCAACGGCCACGCGGTGCCCGCCCTGCTCGCGGGCAACACCGTCGTGTTCAAGCCCAGCGAGAAGACGCCCGGCACCGGCGAGTTGCTCGTGTCGCTGTTCCACGAAGCGGGCTTCCCGGAAGACGTGATCCGTGTGGTCCAGGGTGCGCGAGAGACGGCGGAAGCATTGATCGCTTGCCCGGAAACGGCGGGCGTGCTGTTCACGGGCAGCTACGCGGCGGGCCGGGCGATCAACCAGGCGATGGCGTCGCGCCCGGAAGTGATCGTCGCTTTGGAGATGGGCGGAAACAACCCGCTGGTCGTGCACGACGTGGCGGAAGACCAGATCGACGCGGCGGCGTACCACGCGGTCGTGTCGGCGTTCGTGACGTCGGGCCAGCGGTGCACGTGCGCGCGGCGGGTCCTCGTGACAGACGGGCCCTGGGCCGAGCCGTTCGTTGAGCGTTTCCTCGAACGGGTGGACGCGTTGAAGGTGGGCCTGCCGGGCGACGAGCCCGAGCCGTTTTACGGGCCGGTGATCTCCGCGGGGCAAGGCGAGGCGGTCTTGCGGACCTACGGCGAGTTGGTCGGGTTGAGCGCGAAGCCGCTCCGAGAAACCCGAACGCTTCGCGGCAACCTGGCCTTGTTGTCGCCGGGCGTGCTGGACGCGACGGGGATCGACCTGCCGGACACGGAATGCTTCGGCCCGATCACGACGTTGCGGCGGGTGAAGGGTTTCGACGAAGCGATCGTCGAAGCGAACCAAACCCGGTACGGCCTGGCGGCGTCGCTGCTGTCGCGGAGCGAAGAGGCGTGGAGCGAATTCGTGCGACGGGTACGGGCGGGGATTCTGAATTGGAACGGGCCGACGACCGGCGCGTCGGGCAAGCTGCCGTTCGGCGGGATCGGGCGCAGCGGGAACCACCGGCCGGCGGGGGCGTATTCGGTGGACTACTGCGCGTACCCGGTGGGCTGCATCGAGTCGCCGGCGTTGTCGGTGCCGGGCTCGGCGTTGCCGGGGTTGGGCTGAAGCGCGGTATCCGGCGCTTGGTCGTCGCGCGCTTCAACGCCGGCATCGGGCGGGGAGGCGGCCCGAACATTGGCGCGCTCTTCGGCGTGCCAACGCTTCATCCACGCGCGGCGGCGGAGCTGGAGCCACAGCGCGAGGCCGGCGTAGGCCGCGGCGTGGACGGCGACGATCCAGGGGACCTGCGGCCGGACCGGGTCGCGGATGACGCGTTGCCAATCGAGGAGCGTTTCGCCGGTTTCTTGCGTGAGCGTGAGCAGCGCGAGGGTGCCGGGCACGACGGGCGAGGGCGAGGCGATCCAGAGGATGGGCACCACCGTATCGATCTGTCGCGCCGAGGCGCCGACGATCACCGCGACCATCACGGGGATCGCCCACAGCCCGAAGAGCACGAGGAGCATCGCCCGGACGGTGTAGCGCTCGGCCAGGGCGTGCACGAAGAAGCAGGCGGGCCCGAGGATGAGCATCGGCGAGGCGAACCAGAGCCAAGGCACGTCGCGGAAGCTGGCGTTTTCGCCGAGGACAACGAAGTTCGGCACGACGACCACCATGAGCGCCGCGTAGCCCAGCAGCGTCAGCCCGAACGCGCCGGCGGTCCAGCGCAGCGCCGGGGCCGAATCCCAGACGGCGGGTACCTTGGCTTTCCCGAGGCGCAGCGCGCGACGGAAACCTTGCCGGGCGGTGTGTTGTCGGGGCGTAATCAGGTGGGAGACGCAGAACGTGCTGATGCCGGCGACGACGATGTAGAGCCCCAGCAGCCATCCCATGACGTTGCCGGGCGTGACCGCGGCGAGCCGCCGCTGGAGTTCACGGATGGTGCCGGGGTCGCCGAGCGTGGGCCAGAGCGTGCCGACCAGGACGAACACGATGCCGAAGTGGAACGCCAGGCCCTGCGGCTTACTGAACGGGTGGCGGTGGGGATCGACCCACTTGCGATGGATGACGGTGAACAGGGAGGCGAGGGCGAAGCCCTGGATGGCGAGGCTGAAGACGGTGGGGTTGACGGTGAGGTGGAAGAACGCCACCGCGCCGTATTGGTTCATCCATTCGTCGGCTTGCCACGGGCGGTCTTGCCAGTTGATTTCTTCGGCGATGACGTTGAAGAACGTGGGTCGGACGGTGAGGAAGTCGAAGAACGCGAGGCCCGCGAACGACAGCTGGGGCAGGACGAGGTACAGGCCCACGACCGAGCCCAAGGAAATGAGCGAGGCCTGCCAGGGCTTCTTGGAGACCACGCCGGCGCACAGGCCGGTGAGGTGGTAGACCCAGACCGAAGAGAAGAACACGACGTAGTACTTGGCGATCTTCCAGAGCGGGACGTCGGCGTGGTAGAGCGCGAAGGCGACGAACGGCAGGGTGAGCGCGAAGAGCAGGTATTCACGGGCGGGCAGGCCGAAGAGGTAGCCGAAGATCTTCGCGGTGGGCGACATCGGCGTCATGCGCTGGTAGTCGATCAGGTCGCGGTCGCGCTCACGCGCGATCCCCGAGGCCAGCGCGGCGCTGCCCAGGCCCATCAGCGCGACGCCCTGCATGACCAGTAGGGGTAGGAGCGTGGCCTTGGCGGCGATTTCGGTGGACGCGTCGAAGCGACGCAGCGCGCCCAGATACGTGACCAGGAACACGAACGTGATGACGGACAGGCCGAGGATGCCGTAGGTCAGCAGGTGTTTGGGGCGGAGGCGGGCGCGGCGGCAGCGCTGCGCGATGGGGTTGGCCCAGAGGGCAAACCAGGGGGCGGGCTTGAGGTCGGTGGCGGGCGGAGGCATGGGTCAGCTCACCTCCGTCGCGCCGCTGTCGCGGAGCAGGTCTTCGATGTCGGGCTTGCGTTCCGCGAAGCCGCACACGGGCAGGCCCTCGGCGATCAGCGCGGCGAGCAGGTCGGCGGCGTCGCGGTCGCCGCCTTGCAGGTCAAGCGAGATGCGGTTGGCTTGGGTTTGAACGTTGCCGCAATTCGGCCGGCCGGCGAAGCGTGGTGCGAATCGCACGGCGTCTTCCAGCAGGTCGATCTGGATCACCCGGCGTTGCCGCATCGTGGCGGTCAGCTCGTCGAGCTTGCCGAAGCGCTTGAGCCGGCCGCGCTCCATGATGCCGACCATGGTGCAGAAGCCCGACAGCTCGGTGAGGATGTGCGAGGAGATGAGCACGGTGACGCCGCCCGCGGCGAGTTCGTTGAGCAGGTCGCGCAGCTCGGCGCGGGCGAGCGGGTCGAGGCCCGAGGCGGGCTCGTCGAGCAGCATGACCCCGGGCCGGTGCAGCAGCGTCTTGGCGAGGACGAGGCGTTGGGTCATCCCGCGCGAGAGAGAGCCGGCCATGGCCTTTCGTTTCGATTCGAGTTGGACGAGCGCGAGGCATTCGTCGACGCGGGCTTTGCGCTGTTTGCCGCGCAGGCCGTACGCGCCGGCGAAGGAATCCAGGAACTCGAGGCAGGTGATGTCGTCGTGAACGGGCGCGAGGTCGGGCATGTAGCCGAGGATGGCTCGGGCTTGGGCGGGATGCGTGGCGGGGTCGTGCCCGCCGATCTGCACCCGGCCGTAGGTGGGCTCGAGCAGCGTGGCCAGGACGCGGATGGTGGAAGTTTTGCCCGCCCCGTTGGGCCCGATGAGGCCCAGGACTTCGCCCTCGCCGACGGCGAACGACAGCCCGGCCACGGCGGTGGTGTCGCCGTAGTCCACGCGGACGTCGTCGGTGAGCAGGACGGGGTCGCCGGTCATCCGTGAACGTTACGTCACGGAAGTAGTCGGCGTTTCAAGGGCGTGTTCAGACGGACACACGACGCCGCAAGCCGCAAAGCCCCAGGCCGGCGAGCGCGAAAGCCGCGGCGGGTTCGGGGATCCCGCGCAGTTCGATCCGGTAGGTCACATCGAACGCCACGGCCGGCGTGTCAATCAAGACCGGGCCCGACGGCGACGCCGAGAGGTCGATGTCCAGGTCCAGCCTGGGCCGAGTGGTCGCCGTGGTTTCGAGGCCGGTCACGATCAGTGCGATCTCGACGAGTTCGTCGGCTTGCAACTCGTCGATGCCCGGGCTTAACACGATTGCGTCTTCGGATCGCGTGGTCAACGAACCGCCTTCGGTTCCGAATTCAGAGCTAATCTCGGATAACGCGCTGGCCAGAATGCTCGGCTGATCGTCGGTCAGAAAAGCGACCGCTTCGTCGAAGTCGGGGCCGTCGCCTTGCGTCAGCACGGTTTCGAAAGGCGTTTCCCCGGGTGTGAGCGACACCGAAAAAACGGCACCTCTGGGCGATAGGGTTGTACCCTCGGCGATAAAAAACGAAAAATCGATCTCTGCGTTGAGGTCGGACCCGAATTGAGACCCGGAGTCGGTAAACGGCCCGAAGGTCGCCAACACCGTGGTGTCCTGGGCTTTGCCGGGTAGAACAACCGCGGTCGTGGCAAACAACAAAACGACGCCGGCCCGGCAGATCATGTTCATGGCAAACTCCCGATACGAATACCGCATCGATTCTATCAAGGCCGCCGAGATTTCCTAGCGCTTCCGGGGCTTAAGCCAGCGCCGCGGCGAGGCGCTTCAGTGTGGGCGTGAGTTCGCCCAGCGTTTGCGGCGTGATGCTCTGGGCGCCGTCGGTCCAGGCGTGCTCGGGGTCGACGTGGACCTCGATTGCCAGGCCGTCGCAGCCGGCGGCGACGGCGGCCTTGGTCATGGCGGGAACCAGGTGGGCCTTGCCCGTGCCGTGCGACGGGTCGATGACGATCGGCAGGTGCGTACGGCGTTGCAGCTCGGGGACGACCGAGAGGCTCAGCGTGTTGCGGGTGTGGTCTTCGAACGTGCGGATGCCGCGTTCACAGAGCACGACCTGTTGGTTGCCGCCGGAGAGGATGTACTCGCAGGCTTGGAGCAGCTCGTCGAGCGTCATGGACATGCCGCGTTTCATGAGCACGGGCTTGGGCTGGTCGCCGCAGGCCTCGAGCAGCTTGAAGTTCTGGCTGTTGCGGGTGCCGATCTGGAGCATGTCGGCGTGCTTGGAGACGAGCTGGACGTCGGAGGGCGTGAGCACCTCGGTGACGACGGGCAGGCCGGTCTCGGCGCGGGCGGCGGCGAGCATCTTTAAGCCGTCTTCGCCGTGGCCTTGGAAGGAGTAGGGGTTGGTGCGGGGCTTGAACGCGCCGCCGCGCAGCGCGTGAGCGCCGGCTGCCTTGACGGCCCGGGCGACTTCGACGATCGCGTCCTCGCCTTCGACGCTGCACGGCCCGGCGATGATGGGTACTTCGTTGCCCGGGGCGGCGTTGCCGAAGGACACGGGCGAGCTCTGCGTGTCGGGCCCGCCGATGGTCACGGCGGTGCGCTGCACCGGGTCGGCCTTGGCGGCGAGCTTGTACGGCGGGAGCACGGCCATGACCCGCGCGACGCCGGGGGCCTGCTCGAGCTTGGAGCCGTCGAGTTTGCGGTCGTCCCCGACGACCGCGACGACGGTGAGGTCGGAGCCGACGATGGGGTGGTCCTTGAGGCCCATGTCGCGGACCAGCGACTGGACGTGTTGCACTTGTTCGGGCGTGGCGGTGGGTTGCATAACGACGATCATTTCGAGGCTCGGGGTTGGAGGCGGGGGCGATGAAAAAACCCCGACGCTCGCCGCGTCGGGGTCTGAGGGTTCGGGACATTCCAGTCCGGGCGTTCAGACGGCAGCCGACACGGCACGGGGCCGGGTAAAGCGGAAATAGCCGTCAAAATAGAACGCTCGGGACATGTTTGAAGTATGACGTGGTTTTACGCGGGGTCAAGCGGAAAGCCCGGAGATAACCATCTCCGGGCTTTAGGGATCGCGGCGGTGTTTGAGGATTTTGGCGGGCACTCCGCCCGCGATCGTGAATTCGGGGACGGACTTGGTGACGACCGCGCCGGCCGCCACGACCGAGTCTCGCCCGACCGTTACGCCGTCGAGGACGGTCACGTTGGCGCCGAGCCAGGCGTGGTCTTGAATGTGGACGCCGCCCTTTTCGAACATGGGCTGGTCGAGGATGGGCAGGTCGATACGGTCGGTGCCGTGGTTGCCGCCGGCGATCAGGTAGCAGTGCCCAGCGACGAGCACCTTGGTGCCGATGGTGAATTCGGTTTCGGAGATGAGCGTGCAGTTGCAGGAGATGTTCACGCGCTCGGCCAACACGAACCTGCCCGAGTTGCTCCCCATGGACTTGCAGGACAGCACGGTGTTGCGGCCGATGACCGAGTCGGCGCCGATGTCGATGGCGAGCTCCTGCGTGCCCTTGGCGTCGAGGACGGCGTGGTCGTCGATGACGACGTTGTCGCCGAGGCGGATGCGGTGCGGGTGACGGATCGTGACGCCCCGCCCGATGACGACGTTGCGCCCGACGCGGCCGAGGAAGGTCTTCCAGAGCTTGCGCCGCAGGAGGATGCCCAACGCCCCCGGGAGGTTCTGCGTGAAGAGCATGACCAGCTCGAACCACGCGAGCCTGACAACGCTCTTCTTCCCGAGCACGAGCAGCATGTACTTGGTCAGCGCACCGGTGGACTCGTCCTTGAGCATCGCGCGCAACTCGGAGTCGGCGTCGACCTGCTGGCGTTCGGGATGGGTAGTCGTGGCGGTCATGGATGAGAAGCCCAGCCAGACATGGCGATGTAATAGACAAAGTAGGCGATGGCACCGTGTAGCAACGTCGGCGTCATACAAAGGACTATGCCGGCGAGTATGTGTTGCCAAAGAAACCGGCAAAAAGGCTTGATGCCGATGACCAGTAGGACATTTGGGATCAGCCCAAGCGTCCAAATGAGATACATCTTTGACCAATGCGGTTGCACGAATCCGTAAGTTTCGTTGATCCAGCGCTGAAACAAGAATTGATTCAGTACCCAAAACAGCAGGCCGGAGGCGACGAAGAGCCCGCCCGTTCGCATCGGGATGGAGTACTGATCAACGGGCATTTCACGCAGCCATCGTTGTTTCGTCGGGCAGGTCAGCCACCGCGGCGTCGTATTCGCTGCGGTTCACGATCGGTCCAACTAGCCCTTGCTCCGCGTACCACTTGGCGGTTTCGTACACGCCGGCGGCCATGCTGAACTTCGGTTGAAAGCCCAGCAGACGCTTGGCTTTGGCGTTGTTGAAGGCACGGGCCTTGATGTAGAACTCGCACCGGCGGACGTGCAGCGGCGGGTCGATCTTCAGCGGCTTGCACACGGTCTCGCAGACTTTCGCGGCCGCGAGCAGCGGGGGCAGCGGCCAGTGGATCTTCGGGGGCTTGCCGCCGACCGCCGCGGCGACGAGCTTCACGAAGTGGTTGAGGCTGACCCAGCCGTCGCCGCAGAGGATGACCAACTCGCCCAGCGCGTTTTCGTGGAAGCCGCAGAGGGCGATGCCGTCGACCAGGTCGTCGATGTAGGTGAACTGGTAGGTGACCTCGCCGGAGCCGAACATGGGGAACCGGCCTCGCTGAACGCCCTTGAAGACTTTCAGGAAGCGCAGGTCGCCGGGGCCGTACATGCCCGCGGGCCGGAAGATGACGCCGGGGAAGCCTTCGGCGATCGCGCGTTGCACGACACGTTCGCCCTCGAGCTTGGTGTCCTGGTAGATGTCGCCGGGGTTGTACGGTGCGGATTCGTCGGAAGGGATTTGGGAGACGTGGCCGTGCACGCCGACGGTCGAGCAGTGGACGGTGCGGGGCACGCCGTGGTGACGGGCGGCTTGGAGGACGTGCTCGACGCCGGCGACGTTGACGTCGTGGTAGTACGAATCCGGATGCCCGGCGGTACGAAAGACGGCGGCGATGTGCTGGATGAGGTCGACGCCCTCCGCGGCGGCTTGCACGTCGGCGGCGCGGCGGATGTCGCCGGGGATGAGTTCGATGCGGTGCTTGGTCAGCGCTTGGGCGCTGCTCGCGTTGGGGTCCCGGACGAGGGCGCGGACGTGGTGGCCGTCGGAGGCGAGCTTGCGGACCAACGCTCCGCCGGTAAAGCCGGTGGCACCGGTGACGAGGATTTTTTTCGAGGCGTCGGTCATGGTTATGCGGCGACGCCCACGGATTCAATCCGCGGGCTTCTGGGTTTGGGGAGATGGAGCTGCTTCGCGACGTAGGCGTAGAGGGCGTCGACGCGGCGTTGGTGGGCGGGGAAGGTGTGGTCGGCTTCGACGAAGGCTCGGCCGGCGACGCCGAGCGATTCACGCTTCCCAGAGTCGGCGGCGAGCCGGGCGATGGCGTCGCCGAAGGCTTCGGGGTCGGGGTTGGCGAGGGCGCAGACCGTGTCGTCGACGATCTGCGTGTGCGTGGGCAGGTCGGTGAGCAGGACCGCCCGGCCGCTATGCAGATACGGGAAGATCTTCTGCGGGGTGTTCACCCCTTTGATGCGGGGCGCGGTGAGGATGTCGGCTTCGGCGAGCAGTTCGTCGAGTTGATCGGCGGGCCAGCGGCCGAGGAAGTGGGCGCGGTCGGCGATGTTTAGTCGGTTGGCTTTGTTCGTGTGCTCCGCGATCGCCGCGTCGGTGCCGCCGGCGATGGCGAGCTCGACGTTCGCGTCGTGGTGCCGGACAGCGTGGGCGAAGCCTTGGAGCAACAGATCGACGCCCTGGTAGGCCTCGAAGTTGCCGACGTACATGAGGATCGGGCGGCCCGGAGAGATGCCCAGCTTCTCGTGCAGCCAACCCTTTCGGGGCCGGTCAGGATCGGCGAGTTGGCTGATGTCGTGCAGGGTTTCGAGGTGCTTTGCGCCGTGTTTTTTCGCGAGGTCGGCCAGGGCGTGGCAGACCGGGGCGCAGGCGAGCGCGTGGCGAACGACGTGCCGCTCGGCCGCGTTAAACAGCGGCGCGACGATCTTGAGCCTGGGCTTCTTCTCGACCATCTGCTGCGCGATCGAGGAGTCCATGTCGTAGACGTATGGGATGCCGTAGCGCAGCTTGAAATAACGCGCGAAGAACACGGCTTCTTCGCCGGCGTGGATCGCGTCCGGTTTCACATCGCGGACAAGACGCTTGGCGAGCTTGAACAACAAACGGTCGGCCTTGAGCTTCTTGCCGGAGAAGCCCGGCCCGATGTTGTTTAACGACGGCGGCGCGTCGATGCGGTGAATCGTGACGTTCGGGTAATCGCGGCCCTCGCCCTCGTGATAGACGGCGGCGTGGATGTCGTGGGGGTTGCCTTGTTCGTCGCGTTGGTTCGACAGCGCACGCAACAGGATGTCGAGGTCGATGGGCGTGCCGCGGTCGACGTAGTAGGCGTGCGGGGCGAGCACGAGGATCTTCACGGCACGTCTCCCTGGGGCGGGGTTGGGGGGGGCGCGTCGGGCAGGTCGAGGATGCTCCGCAGTTCGTCGCGGGCTTCGGCTTCGGCGGCGGGGTCGGCGCCCCAATCGGTGCGCCGATGGAGGATATCGTCGAGACACACGGCGGATTCGAGCGCGGCGACACGCTTGACGTCTTCTTCGAAGCCGGCGCGGCGGGTGCGGGTCCGGTAAGCGTGGAAGTCGAGGGCTTGTTCGGCGGGCGGGCGCTTGGCGGACTCGGCGATGGGTCTGAGCTTGTTGCCGTAGACGCGACGGAGGGTTTGCTCGCCGACGAGCCGGGCGGTGGTGTACTTGACGCCGGAGACGGAGATCGCGCCGAGCGGCCCGCCGCGTTCGTCGTGGTTGATCCAGGCGGGCCGGTGGGCGGTGTGCTCGACGCGGGGTCTTTGGGCGGGGAGCAGGCCCGCGTAGACGCGGAGGACTTGGTGGCGTTGTAGGCCGAGGCCCGGGCAGGCGGCGTTGAGGTCGGCGAGGAATTCCTGGACCTGGGCTTCGCTCGGTTCGGGTCGGGTGGCGTCGGCGGGGAGCGGGGCGTGGAAAGTACCCGCCAGGGTGCGCGGTTCGTCGTTCACGGTCCACGGCAGGACGAAGTAGGTGCGGGGTTTGCCGCCGTTGCTTCGGGGGTTGGTTGCGGCTTTGGGTTCGAGGGCGAGCGCGTGGGTGCTGAGCGGTTCGCGGTCGAGGAGCAGGTTGAACGCGAGGGAAGGTCGGAAGAGTTGGGCGAGTTCGTCGGGGCGGTGCGTGGGTTCGGCGTCGAGCGTGCGGGCGAACGCGGCGGCGTGCGGGCCGGCGACGTTGACGACGACGGGGGCGGAGAACACGTGGGTTTGGCCGGTGGTTCGGTCGGTGGCTTCGACGCCGGTGACGGCCCCGCCGTGGGTGGTGACGGCGTCGGCGCGGCAGTAGTTCAGCGCGGTCGCGCCAGCGCTGACCGCCCAGCGGAGCGTCTCGATCATGAGCCGCTGGTGGTGGACCATGACGCCGTCGAACCAGTTGGCTCCGCCCTTGAGCCCGTCGCGGTCGACGTTGGCGAAGAGTTCTTGGACCTGGCGGGTGGTGACGAGTTTTGCGTTGGGGAGTTGGGCGCCGGCTTCGACGCCGGCGTTGCGGCGGACGCTGAGCGTGTCGTTGAGTTTGAGCGCCGCGAGCATGGTGGCGCGGCGCTTCATGCCGCGGTTGTAGAGCGGCATGAGGCAGGGCAGGACGCGGACCAGGTCGGGGAAGTGACGGAAGAACCAGCGGCGTTCGTGGACGGACTCGAAGAAGCGGCGGAGGTCCAGAGACTGCAGATAACGCAGCCCGCCGTGCACGATGCGGAGGGAGTTCCAGGACGTGCCGGCGTTGAAGTCGTGCTGTTCGAGGAGCAGCGGCCGGTAGCCACGCCGCGCGGCTTCGAGGGTGAGCGTAAGGCCGTACACCCCCCCACCGACGACGACGAGGTCGAAGTCTTGCTGCTCGGCGGCGGCGGGTTGGCGGTGGATGTGGATCACGGAATTCGTACCGGCGTCTTGTCGCGGTGTTTCTCCGCGTCGGCGTGGCTTTGGGTTGAGGTTTTAGAGTCGGCCCTTGCCGCCGAGGATTTTGCGGTCCAGGCGGAGGGCGATCTGTTGGTAGATCGCGCGGGGGAGCGAGACGTGGTCGCCGAAGCGTGGCGGGACGGGGCCGAGGTTGGCGAGCCGATCGAGCAGCTCGGGGACGAAGGCGTCGCGTCGGATGGGGCCTTGAACGCGGACGCCGAAGCGGCCGGCTTGGCGTCGGCAGGAACGCAGGGGCAGCGGGTCGGTGCCGGGCAGGATGGTGACCCGGTGCGCGGCGGCCTGATCGAAGTGCGGCGGTCGGGGGCCGAGGGTGGGGCGTCCGCCGTTGTCGCCGAGCACGAGGCGGGGCGCGTTTTGCAGGCTTTGGGATTCGATGAGCCGGGAGACGGCGGCGCCGCGTTTCCCGGTCCACTTGCCGAAGCCGTAGGGCACGACGGGCAGCGCTTGCCGGCCGCGGACTTCCGCGATGGTTTCGTCGAGGTCGTGACCGTCGGGGAAGACGTGATCGGTGCCCAGTGCGAGGACTTCGAGCCGGCAAACGGTGATGATCTGTCGCCCGGCGACCAAGGCGATGCGGCGGTTCGGGTCGTCTTCGCGGACGGCGAGCAGCGCGGGCGACTCCGGCCGGTTGGGTTCGAGCGGCTCGAAGCGCCACGGCCCGAGGGTGCGCCGGTCGCGGAGGCGGGTGAACGCGTGGTCGTCGCGGCACTCGGTGAGCATGAGCACGGGCAGGGCGTCGGCTTCGTGCGTCGCGCCGGGGGCGACGCGGCGGACATTGACGATGGCGGCATCGAGCAGGGCCGTCGCGTCGAAGGCGGGGTAGATGTGGACGTGGGTATCGACGTAGAACGGGCCGGCCAGGACATCGCCGGCGTCCGCGCGTGCTCGGTCGGCGGCGCGGGTCGAAGCATCGGCCGCTTCGCTTCGGCCATCGGGCTTGGGCGGGGGGACGAGACTCACGGGCCGGTCTCCCTCGCGGGTTTATGGGATGGCCCCGGAGCCCGGCCGGGCGGCTGTGAGTCATCATGTCGACGGGACGCCAGGGCCAAACCCGCGGCGAGCATGAGCGCGGCGAAGCCGAGCTCGTTGACAACGGTGAGGCCGTGGTGGTGGAGGTCTCGCCAATTGGAGTGTTCGACGCCCACGAATAGAGGTATCGGCGATCCGAAGCGGGCGGCGTTGACACTGAACCAGGGCTCGCCGCCCATCGGCAGCGGCCAGAGCAAGGCCACGCCCCGCCCGGGGGTGACGAAGTCCAGGGCGACGTGCGCGGCGTAGGCGGCGGCGGCGAGCGTGAAGAGGTTCCGATAAGTCCACGTATGGCGGGTGACCGCGCGGCCCACGAACATCCACAGCACCGCGAACACCGGCGCGAGCAGGAGCGTGTGGGTCGGTCCGCCGTGCAGCGGGCGGAGGCCGTAGCCGGCGATGACCCCGAGGAGCAGGTCGAGGTCGGGCGCGAGCAGGGCGAAGGCCAGCCAGGCCATGAACAGCCGGCGGCGGACGGCGGACAGCGCGCGGAGGCGTTCACGCAGCGGCGGCGTCGCGATCAGCAACAGCGAGGTGTGCGCGATCGGGGAAGGCATGTTCGGGGGGTCGCCGCGGGGGCGAGCCGGGGATCAGGCGGCGTCGGTGATGCGCGGGGTTTGGGGCGGGTTTTGGTCGGCGCCGTAGACGTTGCGCACTTTGTACGGCGCGCGGTTCTGCGCTTCGTGGTAGATGCGGACCATCAGCTCGGAGAGCACGCCCATCATCAGGAAGATGACCGCGACCGTGAAGGTCATCATCGCGAACAGCAGGAAGATGTTGCGGTTCAGCGACACGGGGATGCCGTCCTCGGTCCAGAACCAACCGAACTTCTGGAGCACGGCGACGAACAGCGAAAGGAACGACACGGCGAACGTGCCCGCGGCGATCTTGCCGAAGAAGTAGATCGGCTTGGTGAGGTAGTCGCCGAGGAACTTGACGGTGAGCAGGTCGAGCAGCACTTTGAACGTGCGCTTCAGGCCGTACTTGGACGTGCCGAACTGCCGGCTGCGGTGGTTGACGACCATTTCGGTGATGCGGGCGCCGCGCCACTTGCAGATCGCGGGCAGGAAGCGGTGCATCTCGCCGTAGATCGTGACGTCTTCGAGGACCTGCCGGCGGTAAGCCTTCATGGAGCAGCCGAAGTCATGGATCTCGGTGGTCCACGTGAGCCGCTTGATGATGCGGTTGGCGATGATGCTGGGGAAGCGGCGGGAGAGCAGCTTGTCCTGGCGCTGCTTGCGCCAGCCGGAGACGATGTCCCATCGGCCGGGCTGGTCGCCGTTCTCGTCGAGCTTGGCGACCAGCGCGGGGATGTCGGCGGGGTCGTTCTGCAGGTCGCCGTCCATGGGGACGATGACGTCGCCGCGGGCGTGGTCGAAGCCGGCGGCGGTGGCGGCGGTCTGGCCGAAGTTGCGCATCAACTCGATGACGGTGACGCGGCCGTCGCCGGCGGCGGCCTCTCGGAGGTTCCGGACCGTGTCGTCGTAGCTGCCGTCGGAGATGAAGATGGCTTCGTAGGTGCGGCCGTGCGCGGCTTGCTCGTCCATGACGGAGGCAACCTGTCGGTAGAGCTCCCGAACCGAATCGCCCTCGTTGAAGACCGGCACGACGACGGAGACGTCGGGCC
>JBCDDH010000068.1:0-20783 GCA_039180415.1 Planctomycetota bacterium
ACCGCGATCGGGATCGAGCCCGTCGAGCAGACGTAGATCGGGATGCCGATCAGCACCGCGAACCCCACGCCCCACGCGCCTCCGAACCACGTCGCCAACGCGTCGCCTCCGAGCAGCGTCGTCAGCACCGCCGCGAGCAGCAGCCCGACGAACAAGGAGCCGACCAGGTCGGCCGGCAGCGTCACGAACCCGTACCGCGCCGCGGCTTTGGCCTTGCCCCACCACGACGTGACGCCCGCCGCTTCCGTCGAGAAGCCGCAGCATGACGACGCGCAGCCACCGGTTTCCGCCGCTTTCTCCGCCGGGTGCGCTTCCCGTGTTTCCCGCCTTTCGACCAGGTCCACCAACCACCCGCCCAGCACCCCGCTCGCCAGCGCGACCGCCGGCCGGACCACCGCGTACACCGGCCCCATCAAGGCGTACGTCGCGAGAATCGAGTCAACCCCCGTTTGCGGCGTCGAAATCAGGAACGACGCGGACGCCCCTTTACTCGCGCCCTGCTTGTGCAGGCTCGTGCCCACCGGGATTACGCCGCAAGAGCACAGCGGCAGCGGCACGCCCATCAGCGACGCCTTGATCACGGCCCACTTCCCGCGGCCGTCCTCCGCGGACAGATGCCGCGCGACCCATGCCGGTTTCACGAACACCCACAGCACGCCGGCCAAAGCGAACCCGATCACCAGCCACGGTGCCATCTCGGCCAGCACGGACCAGAACTCCGTGAGGATTTCCAGTAAGGCGTCGAGCATGTCTCGATCTTAGAATGATTGCGTCAGGGGCCGCCGGAGACCGCCAATGTTGAACCAGCCGGTTCGCAAAAAGCGTCCCGCCGTTGTGACGCCGCGGCGGCTTCCCGGAACGTGAGCCCTTGCCCGGGTTTTACGCGGGGCGTCACAACGATTGCGGTCCATGGTCGAGACGTAGAAGACGAATTCGATGATTTCACGGCGGCCTCCGGATTCTTGCTGGCCCGGTGGCAAAGTTCCAAAACACCAGAAACCTCATCTCCGCCGCACACCCGACCGCCCTTACACTCCGCCGATGCCGCACGGCCCCGCTACGCACCGCGACGCGCACACCGCGCCTACTGTCCGCGCGGTCGGGCTAACCAAGCATTACCGCGTGGCGGACAAAGCCCCGGGGATGCTCGGCACGCTCAAGCATTTCCTGCACCGCAAGCACCGAACGATCGAAGCGGTCAAGAGCGTGGATTTTGAGATCGCGCCCGGTGAAATCGTCGGCTTCCTCGGGCCCAACGGCGCGGGCAAGACCACGGCGATCAAAATGTTGACGGGGCTCATCAAGCCGACGGCGGGCGAGGCGGACGTCTTGGGATACACACCCTTCGATCGCAAAGCGGCGTGGCTGCGACAACTCACGCTGGTGATGGGCAATAAGCAGCAGCTGATCTGGGACCTGCCGGCGTGGGATTCTTTGCGGGTCAACGCGGCGGTGTACGGCATCGACGACGACGAGGCGGATCGCCGGGTGCGTGGCTTCGCGGAGATGCTGGAACTGGACCAGGAGTTGACCCAGCCGGTGCGGAAGCTGTCGCTGGGCCAGCGGATGAAAGCGGAGTTGATCGCGGCGCTGCTGCACCACCCCAAGGTTCTGTTTCTGGATGAGCCGACGCTGGGGCTGGACGTGAACGCGCAGACCGCGGTGCGGGCGTTCCTCAAGGCCTACAACGAAACACACGGCGCAAGCATCCTGCTGACCACGCACTACATGGCCGACGTGACGTCGCTGTGCGAACGGGTGGTCGTGATCCACCACGGCACGGTGCTGTACGACGGCACGCTGGCGGGCGTGGTGGAGAAGTTTGCGCCGTATCGGGAGTTGACGTTGGACCTGGAAGCCGACGCGGCCGATCGGGTTGACGACGCGACCTTGGAAGGGTTTGGTGAGATCGAGCAGCACGACGGGCAGACCGTACGTCTGTTGGTGCGACGCGACGCGTTGCGGGACACGGTGCGGCGGGTGTTGGCCGAGCTGCCCATTGCGGACCTGACGGTGGGCGACCCGCCTATCGAGGAAGTGATCGGGCGGTTGTTCGCCAGCGCGCCCGCCGCGGGGAGCGAGGCGCCGTGATGCGGCCCGCCCCCGCGTTCGGAAGCCCACGGCATCGGCTCCGCGTCGGCGGGTCGCTGCTGTCGGTGTGGGTCGCGTACATGGCGGCGTACCGGTTCGAGATCATGCTCTGGATGGTGGCGACGATGCTGCCGCTGATCATGATGGGCGTGTGGATCGAGGCGGGCGCGTCCGGGCTGTTCCCCGACATCACCGCGGCGTCGGTCGCGCGGTACTTCCTGGCGGTGTTCGTGATTCGGCAGATGACGGTGGTTTGGGTCGCCTACGAGCTCGAGTACCACGTGGTGTCGGGGAAGCTGTCGCCGCTGCTGCTGCACCCGCTGGACCCGGCGTGGCGATTCGTGTCCGCGCACCTGGGCGAGCAGCTCGTGCGGCTGCCGTTTTTCGTAGCGGTGTTGATGGTCGCGGTCGCGGTGTATCCGGCGGCAGTGACCGATGCGCAAGGCGGGTGGTGGGTGCCGGGGTTTGGCCGGGCTTTGGGGTTCGTCGCGCTGATCTACGCGGCGTTTGCGCTGCGGTTCCTGCTGCAATACACGGTCGGCATGCTGTCGTTCTGGGTGGAGAAAGCGAGCGGGTTCGAGCAGCTGTCGTACCTGCCGTACTTGTTTCTTTCGGGGATGTTGTTTCCGTTGGAAGTGCTTCCGTCCGGCGTGGCGAACGCCCTGTTGTGGACGCCGTTCCCCTATCTGGTCTGGTTCCCGGCCAAGCTGCTGGTGGACGGAGAGGTGGAGTTGTGGCGGGGCGTGCTCACGATCGCCGGCTGGTTGGTCGTGCTGCTGATCCTGAATCGAGTGGTCTGGCGGCGTGGGCTGGCGCACTACTCGGCGATGGGGGCGTGAAGGATTTTTATGCCTGACATCGCCGATTCCCAAACCGAGATCCCGAATTCGTTCTCGCGTTACGCGAAGACGCTTGCGCGGTTCTGGTCGGCGGCGATCGCGACGGAGGCCGAGTACCGGATCAACTTCGTGATGGCGGGGATTACGTCGGGGCTGACGTTGGCCGGGGCGTTGGGCACGCTCGCGGTCTTGTATCAGCATGGGTACGAGATGGGCGGCTGGTCGTGGAACGAAGCGATGCTGGTGGTCGCGGTGTACACGCTGCTGGATGGTTTGCAGCGGGCGGTGCTTTCGCCGAATCGGCAGGCCATCTCGCAGCTCGTGCGGGAGGGCACGCTGGATTTCGTGCTGCTCAAGCCGGTGGACGCGCAGTTCTGGCTGAGCGTGCGGCGGCTGTCGGTGTGGGGCTTGCCGGACCTGGTGATGGGGGCCGGGCTGGTGGGGTACGCGGCGTGGCGGCTGCAACTTGGCGCGGCCGAATTGGCGGCGGGGCTGGTGCCGCTGGGTTTGGGGATCGTGATTCTTTATGCATTGGGCTACGCGTTGGCGACGCTGACGATCTGGGTCACCAAGGCGGAGAACATCACGATCGCGATGCAGAGCTTATTGGAGGCGGGGCGGTATCCGGTGCCTGCATATGCGGCGGCGTACCGGGTGGCGCTGACGTTCGTGATCCCGGTGGCCTTCATGACGACGGTGCCGGCGGGCGTGATGACCGGGCGATACGGGTGGGTCTGGGTCGCGGCGGCGGCGGGCGTGGCGTTGGGGCTGCTGGTGGGCTGCCGGTGGTTCTGGCGGTTTGCGTTGCGGTCGTACACCAGCGCGAGCAGCTAGCCTCGCCGGTGACGGGGCGGGACGCTCGACGCGGGCAACCGCCGTGGCTAGGATGCGGCACTGCACGTGAAATCCGCGGGCGTCGCACGGCCCGCCTTTTCCCAAGGACGATTTTCATGAAGGCCGCCCTCCTGTACGGCACCTGCACCGGCAAAACCGAAGCCGCCGCCGAGATGATCCGCGACGAGTTCGGCGACGACTTCTTCGATCTTTACGACGACATCGCCCAGCACGGCCCCGAGGTTTTGGCCGAGTACGAGTTCGTGCTTTGCGGCATCCCGACCTGGGACGTGGGCGAGATCCAGTACGACTGGCAGGACGTCTACGACGCGCTGGACGACGTGGACCTGGCCGGCACGAAGATGGCCTTTTTCGGCATGGGCGACCAGGGTGGCTACCCCGATACGTTCCAGGATGCGATCGGGTTGGTTTACCTGAAGATGCAGGAGCGCGGGGCTGAGGGCAAGATCGGGTTCACCGAGACCGATACGTACGACTTCACCGAGTCCAAGGGACTGATCGACGGCAAGTTTTGCGGTCTGTGCTTGGACGACGACTGCCAGCCCGAACTGACCGAGCAGCGGATCAAAGATTGGGTCACGCAGGTGAAGAAGGAACTGGACCTCGAGCCTGCGGAAGCGTGAACGCGTAAGCCATCTCAAACAACGGGTACCCCACGCTCCGGAAGCGTGGGGTATTTTTTGACGATTTGGCGGGTTTGGGCGTTTTTGTTCATGGCGCAGAAGTTGCGCGGCCGATAGTTGGTAAGTCGTGGGGGGGCGGCAACGTGCGATTCCTCACGGACAGGAGCCGAAGCATGCCCAAGGACGACGTGGCGGAACGCGTGCGAGCGCTGGTGGAGACGCTGCCGCGAGCGGACCGCCTGATTGTGCTGCTGTACTTCGCGGACGAGTTGAGCCCGCAGGAGATCGCGGCGGTGTTGGAACTGAGTGAGGGCCACGTCGCGCGGGTGATCGAGACGTTCCGACAACATGCGGCGATGAAAATGGTTCGGCGGCGGCCGGCGGCTTGAAGACCGGGGGTCTCGTGTCGGGTGGGAGGATCAGGGAAAGAACTGGTTGCCGCTGTGGTCGATGTAGAGGATTTCGCCGTCGACGACGACGCGGGCCAGGCCGTTCTCGAACGCGAAGGCGCGGTCGAAGCGGGGCGGGATGATCCACTGCCCGTAGGGATCGAGGTATCCCCAACCGTCTTCGGTCTGCACGGGGGCGACGCCGTCGAGGAAGTTGTCGGCCTGGACGAACGTGGGCTCGATATGCCACTGGCCGCGGCGGTTGAGGTAGCCCCAGAGGCCGTCTTTTTTCGCCGGAGCCAGGCCGTTGTGGAAGACGCCCACGCCGTCGAACTTGGGCCGGACCTGGAACTCCCCGTCGCGATCGATGAAGCCCCAGTAGCCCTTGTGCACCGCCCCGGCGAGGCCTTCGCCGAAATCGTTTACAGCGAGCCACTTGGGTTCGAGCGCGACCTCGCCCGTCGCGTCGATGAAGCCGTAGGCCTCGTAGCCTTCGCCGCTCTCGGGGCTCACGACGGCTCGGCGGAACCACGCCCGGCCGTCGGAGAAGTCGCCGACGGTGTCGAAGCCGTCTTCCCCGATGAATTTCGGGACGATCTGCCAATCGCCTTGGAGGTTGATGTAGCCCCAGGCTCCGTTCACGCGGACGGCGGCCAGGCCCTCCCAGAACGGGCGGGCGGCTACATCGTTGGGCTCGTTGGGATCCAGCGTGTAGGTCGGCTTGATGACGAATTCGCCCTGATCGTTAATGTACCCCGCCATCCCGTCGAGCTCCACGAGGCCCAGGCCGTGGAAGTAGTCGGCGTGATCGAAGCGCGGCGCGACGATTTCACGGCCGGTGCGGTCGAAGTAGCCCCACTTGCCGTTGGACTCGAACGGGTAGAGCTCGGTGAACTGGATCTGCGGCTTGGCGTCGGCGAGCCCGAGGACCAGCGGCACGCTGACGGCGGCGAGGACGAAGGCAAGGCCGACGGTAAGCAGGAGCGATTTCGGCGTCATGCCGTGGTTATCGGCACACGCCGACCGGCAGCTTCACGGCAACCTCGGGTTCATTCGAGGATTTCCTGCAGCGTCAGGACCACGTACGCGGTGACCAGGTTCGGGTCGGTCTCCATCCAACGCGGCTCGGCGTTGGCCCAGCTGCCGTCGGCGTTCTGACGTGCGAGCAACGCGTCGAGCAGGTTGGCCCGCCAGTCAACCGGTCCGCCGGGGACGGTGTCGAGCGTGTCGACCCCGTACGCGGCGAGCGCCCGACCCTGCACCAGGTAGTAGTAGTACAGCCCCTGTTGATCGACCCCCGGCGGCATACCGGGGTTGCGGTCGAGCGTGTAGTTGGCCTGGAGCCAGGACAAGGCGTCGTGGACGCGTTGGTCGTCGGGCTTGAGGTCGGCGTAGAGGTACGACTTGAAGCCGGCGTAGGTCATCGAGCCGTAGTTGCGCAGGCCCGACACGGGCCGGCCGGCGCGGGCCTCGTCGGTCATCTCCGGGCTGGCCATCGACTGCGGGACGCCGATCAGGTCTTGGTTGACGGAGGTGGCGTAGATGAAGCCGCCTCGTGGTTCGATCGTGCCCTCGGGCCAGTAGTCGTTGGCGGCGGTGCCCTGGAGGCGGGTGATGAACACCAGGGCACGCTGGAACGCGGGGTCGTCGGCGGGCACGCCGGCGTCGTGGAGCGCTTCGAGCATGAACTGCGTGTTGGACAGGTCGGGCCGGCCGTTGCGGCCGTAGCCGGCCCCGCCGTAGTACGGGTGTTTTTCGTCGATGATTCTGCCGTCCGGATCGGTCATGCCGACCTGCCACTGCAGGCCACGGAGGAAGTCGACGCCGCCTTGGACGGCGGCCCGTGCCTCGGCGGCGACATCGGCGTCGGGCGGGATGCGCGTGAGCGCGGAGACCGCGATCGCGGTGTTGTAGTTGGCGAGGATGCCGTCGGGCCCCTCGCGGATCGAGCCGTCGGGTTGGACGCGGGCCAGCACGTAGGCGAGCGCTTTGGCGGTGGCCGGGTCGTCGAGGTCGGCGTCGGGGCGGTCCAGGAATCCCCGCAGCGCCAGCGCGGTGACGGCCGGGCCGACTTGGGGGGTCCAGCTTCCGTCCTGCGCCTGGGTTGAACCGAGGAAGCTCAGGCCGCGCTCGACGGCCTGCTGAGCTTGCGCTTTGCGTTCCGCGTCGAGCGCGGCCGCATGGGGGGCAGCCATCGATCCGAGCAGCGAGGCGATCGTCAGCGCGACGGCGGGAAGTGGGTTTCGCATGACGCGATGGTACGCTCCCGCGGTTGTCCGAGTTCCCCCCCGATCCATCCCCGGCCGCCGGCAGGCCTCGAAAATCTCGCTGGTTCTGGGCCGTCCTTCGGCTGCTGATCGCGGCGGCGGGGCTGGGGTACATCGCATACTCCGTGCGGTGGCGGCCGTTTGTGGACGAGCAGGGCGTGACGCAACCGGGGTTTCTCGAACTGCTGGGCGACGCGTCGTGGTGGGGGCTGTTGGCGGTGGTGGGGTGCATGGCGCCGCTGGTGCCGTTGGCGGCGGCGCGGTGGTGGGTGCTGCTACGCGGGGTGGAGATCGACGTGGGTTACGCGCGGGTGCTGCGGCTGACGTGGATGGGGCAGTTTCTGAACTACGCGGTGCCGGTGGGCTCGACGGGCGGGGACGTGGTCCGGGCGGTGGTGGCGGCGAAGTGGGGGCGGGCGCAGCGGCGTGACGACGAACCGGACCGGCCGGGGAACATGGGCGGCGCGCTGCTGTCGCTGGTCGCGGACCGCGGCTGCGGGATGGCGGGGCTGGTGCTGCTGGCCAGCTTGGCGGCGGCGACGCGGCTGGATGACCCGTTGAGTCGGCGGGTCGCGCTGATCGGCGGGGCGCTGGTGTTGGCCGGCTTATCGGCGATGGCGATCTACGGATGGCTGGGCACGTCGGCGACGCGGCGGCTGTCGTTCCTGCGACAGGTGCGCCTCATCGGGGCGTTGGCGGGCAGCCTGCTGGACACGGCCGAGGCGTATCGGCGGCGTCGGTTCGGGCCGGTCCTGGTGGCGTGGGGGCTGGGCCTGACGATCCACGTGGCGCTCGCCGGCGCGGCGGTGGCCGCGGCGTGGGCTTTGGGCGCGGGGTTCGCGCCGGGGGCGGTGTTCGTTGCGGTCCCCGTCGCGTTGGCGGCGGCGTCGATCCCGCTGACGTACCAGGGGTTGGGCGTGATGGAGGGGATCGCGGTGCTGATGCTGGGCGTCGGCGACGACCCGGCGCTGACCAACGCCGTGTTCGCGGTGTTCTTGATCCACCGGCTCGCGCTGGTGACGGTTTCCCTACCCGGGGCCTGGGTGCTGGCCCGACGCGAGCGCTCGGAGAAACCCCAAGCGCAACGTGCGTCCGAGAACCCGTCGTCGGCCTGAGCCCGGCGGCTCGCCGATCCGATGTTCTGAATAACGAGCCGATCGCCTGGCTCGTCTCGAACCCGCGAACGCCGACCGTGTCCCACGCCCGCCCCAACCCGTTGCTGCTCACTTGGCACCGCGCCGTGGACGAACTCATCGACCACAACGGTTCGCTGGAGATCGTCTCGATCCCCGAAGGCGACGCCTCGCTCCCGCCGCTGCGCCAACGGGTCCGCCCGTTCGGCCTCACCGTCCACGACACGACCGATACCCTCGTCCTCGAGCGGCCCCGCCCGACCCGGGAACACCCCGTCCCCACCCCATCGCGCAGCCGGGTCGACGTTTACCTGCACACCGAGATGCTCCGCCTGGTCGCGGCTTACGAAGTCGTCGAGGCGTTCAACCACCAGCTCAACGAACGCCAACGCCTCACCGCGCTGCGCCTCACCCGCGTCGGCGACGTCGCGTCGGCGCAGCGCCGCGCGTCGTTCCGGGTCGACACGTCTGCCGCCGGCTTCGACCGCGTCGCGATCCACGGCTTCGACCGCGTCGGGGCCGACACGCCGGACGCTTCGCCCGTGCTCGGCCACCTGTTGAACCTCTCCGCCGGCGGCGTCGGCGTCCGCGTCGACCTGCCCGTGTCGCGTTTGGAAGCGATGCTCGGCCACGCCTTCGACTTTCTGATCACGCCCCCGCAGCGCGACGCGCCGCTCACCGTCCCCGCCCGCGTCCGCCGGATCGTGAAGGAGACCGCCAGCCGAACCTACCTCGGCCTTCAATTCGAGTTCGAGGACACCGCGGCTCACCGCAGCATCGCCGAAACCCTCGCCCGCCTCGCCGCCGACCTCCAACGCGAGCAGCTACGCCGCCGCCGCAGCGCGTGACAACCCCGCCCAAACTCGCGAAACTCCCGCCATGACCATCGCTGTCCCCGTTGCGCCCGACCGGTACGACGTCGCCATCATCGGTGGCGGCATCGTCGGCCTCGCCACCGCTTACAACCTCACGCAGGCCCACCCGCACCTGCGCCTCGTCGTCCTCGAAAAAGAGGACGACCTCGCCCATCATCAGACCGGGCATAACTCCGGCGTCTTGCATAGCGGCATCTACTACAAACCCGGGTCGCTCAAAGCGATCAACTGCCGGGCGGGCAAGAAGGCGATGGAGGCTTTCTGCGAAGAGCACGGCATCCCGTACAAGCTCTGCGGCAAGGTCATCGTCGCGACGCACGAGAAAGAGCTGCCGAAGATGCGCGACATCTTCGAGCGTGGTCAGAACAACGGCGTGAATTGCCGGCTGGTCTCCGCCGAAGAGTGCCGCGAGCTCGAGCCGCACGTCAACACCATCGGTGCGATCCATGTGCCCGAGTCCGGCATCGTCGACTACAAGCAGGTCTGCGAAAAGATGGCCGAGCTGATGCGCGACGCGGGCCACGACATCAAGACCAGCGCCAAGGTCAACGCCGCCACGCGCGATGCGCAGGGCCAGTGGACGCTCGAGACCGCCGCCGGCGACGTCCGGGCCGGCCTGATTGTCAATTGTGCCGGCCTCCAGTGCGACCGCGTGACCAAACTCTCGGGCACGGAGCCGACCGCACAAATCGTCCCGTTCCGCGGCGAGTACTTCGAGCTCAAGCCCGAGGTGCACCACTTCTGCCGAACGCTGATCTACCCCGTGCCCGACCCCGCGTTCCCGTTCCTGGGTGTGCATTTCACGAGCATGATCCACGGCGGCGTCGAGTGCGGGCCCAACGCCGTGCTCGCGCTGGGTCGGGAGTGCTACGGCAAGTTCGAGATGAATCTGCCCGACTTGATGGAATCGCTCACGTACACCGGCTTCCACAAGATGGCGCTGCGGCACTGGAAGATGGGCCTCGGCGAGATGTGGCGTAGTTACAACAAGGCCGCGTTCGTCAAGGCTCTCCAACGACTCATGCCCGAGATCGAAGCCAAGCACCTCGAAGCCTGCCCCTCGGGCATCCGCGCTCAGGCGCTCAAGCCCGACGGCACGCTCGTCGACGACTTCATCATCGACGAAGGCGAAGGCGTCGTGAACATCAACAACGCTCCGTCGCCCGCCGCCACCGCGTCGTTGAACATCGGCAAGCTCGTCACCGAAACGCTGACGCCCCGCCTACCCCAACGCTCTGCCCAGATCGCCACCGACGCGGCGTAAATCTCAATCACCCTCGGAGTCCGCCGGGCCGCGCGTGGGCGCTTTCGTACGCAGGTGGAAGGGCAATCCGCCCGCCCACCACACCCACGCGATCAGCACCAGCTGAAACGGCAGCCGCGCCCAGAGCACCCACATCGGCGTACCCGATCCGAACGGCGACCGCCCCGGTCGAACCACCATGTCCACGTGCACCCAGGTGAGCACGGCCAGCAGCGCCACCAACCCCGCCGCCGCCGCCCGGCGCAACCGTGGCGTCAGCAGCCCGACCCCGCCGGCGATCTCCGCCGTTCCCACCAGGGCGTTCCAAAACTCGGGCCAGCCCAGCACCTCCGGGATTACCGGCAAGTAGAAGCCCGGATCGCGAAAGTGGTTTGCCCCCGCCAGCACGAACGCCACCGCCGCCACCCAGCGCAGCCCAATCCGCCCGCGAGATTCGGCACCCGACCTATGCTGACCCCGGTTACGCGTCATCGGTTACTCCCATCTCAACCGAATCACTTTTCATGCGTCACACTTCATTCAATGGCCCAAGGTTTTTTGTCTCGGCCTCGCTCGCGGCTGCGGTTCTGACTTTCATCGCGCCGACGGTGTCCGCGGACGACAACGATACGCCACCCGCCCGCGTCGTTGAGGTCGTTGCCACCGATACCGGCTTCGCCCTTCACCGCGACGGCGAGCCCTACGTTATCCACGGCGTCGGTGGGAACATGTCCGCCGCCGCCCTCGACCTGCTCGTCAAACACGGCGGCAACTCCACCCGGACCTGGGGCGTCGGGGCCGATACCCGCGCCGCTCTCGACCGCGCCCACGAACGTGGCCTGACCACTACCGTCGGCTTCTGGTTTCCCCACCAAAACGACGACGTGGATTACGCCGATCCGCAGGTCCGCGAGCGGGTCCGCGAAAGCGTCCGCCGGGGCGTCCTCGAACTCCGCGATCACCCCGCCGTTCTGATCTGGGCGCTGGGCAACGAAATGGAGCACGGCGTCGAGGATCGGGCCACGCTCTATCGATTCGTCAACGACGTGGCGTTAATGGTCAAGCGGCTCGACCCGCACCGCCCGGTTATGACCGTGATCGCCGACGTCGGCGGCGACAAGGTTTCCGCCATCCACGAGCACGCCCCGGCGATCGACATCGTCGGCATCAACTCCTACGCGGGCGCCGCGACCGTGGCGAGGCGCTACCGCGAGGCCGGCGGTACCAAGCCGTACATCCTGACCGAGTTCGGCCCGATCGGGCCCTGGGAATCGGCCACCACCACCTTTGACGCCGCGATCGAGCCCACTTCGACCCAAAAGGCCGACCAGTACCGCAAGCACTATGAACGCGCCGTCGCGAATGAACTGGGCCAGCTTTGTCTTGGCAGCTACGCCTTTCTTTGGGGACACAAGCAAGAATCCACCGCGACGTGGTTCGGCCTGTTCCGTCCCTACGTGCCCGAAGGCGAGTCGATCCAGACCCACGCCGCCGTCGACGTCATGCAAGAGCTTTGGACCGGCGTCGCGCCCGCGCCCACGGCACCCGTGATCGCGCCGCTCGCCCTCGACGCCGACGTCGTTACGCCCGGCCAGCCCATGGCCGCACGGTTTACCGTGACCGATCCCAACGGCGACCCGCTCGACCTGCACTGGGAAATCCGCCACGACACACTCGAAGTCGCCACCATGGGCGCGTCTCGCCCGGTCGATCAGCTCGAACCCACGGAGTTCAACCTGGCCCTCGACCGGCCCGGCGTGATCACGTTTATGGCACCCGGCAAGCCCGGCTTCTTCCGGTTGTACCTTTACGCGACCGACGGCAAGGGCCGCTTCGCCTCCGCCAACGCCCCGTTTCACGTCGCCAAAGACGCCCCGACGCCCTAAGGCCCGGTCGGCCTGGCGAACACGCTCAGCGGTACACTTGGTCCGACTTTGGCCTCGGCCGTGCGGCGACGTCGTCGTGGGCCGAGGTTGTTTCCAGATAAGGAGTTGTGACCATGGCTGATACCCCCGGAAACCCCGGCGAGACCACCGTCGTTGGTGCCGATTCGCACTTCAAGGGCGAGCTGATGTTCGAGAAGACCGCCAAGATCATCGGCAAATTCGACGGCAAGATCACCGGTAAGGGCGAGCTCCAGGTGGTGAACAACGCGACCTGTCAGGCCGACGTCGAAGCCGCCACGGCCAATATCGACGGCACCATCGAGGGCAACGTCACCGCCAACGACACCGTCCGCCTCAACGCCAACGGCACCGTCAAGGGCGACATCACCGCGTCCAAGATGGTGATGGCCGAGGGAGCGAGCTTCTACGGCATGTGCGCCGTCGGACCCGACGCCAAGAAGAATCAGGGCGGCGGCGGCCAGCCGCAGGGCGGAGGCAACAAGCCGGTCGGCCAACCCAGCGACAAGAAGTAAGCCCGGCTCGCCAGACCGAGCCGTTGTCCGCTCCGCGCGTCGCTGTCGCGTGGGCGGTGTGTCCGTCGCGCCTCGATGCGCGGCCTAATCCTCGTCCCCGTTGGGATCGCCCTTGGCCCGTTCGACCGGACCCAAGCCGGTGCAGTGCTACCTGTGTGGCCACCGCTTCGAGGTGGGCGCGATGGCTCAGTCCACGTCGTGTCCCGGCTGCCACAAGCCCGTGATCGTCGCCGACGAGATCGTGCCCAACGGCAAACGCCGCGGGCCCATCCGCGAACTCCGCACCTGCGGGAAGATCGTCGTCGGCAAACGCGCCCGCCTGATCTGCGAACACCTCGAGGCCCACGGCGGCATCGAAAGCCTCGGCATCATTGACGCCAAGCACGTCATCTGCGGCGGCGGACTCACGCTCGGCCCTAAATCCGAGTTCAAGGGCGAACTCCACGCCCACCACGTCGCGATGGAAACCGGGGCTAAAGTCAAGCCTAGTCTGTTCCATGTACCCAGCGATCCGCGCGGCCTGCTCGCCGAGACCGGCGTCGATCCGCGAAAGAGCAATCAGAAATGACCCGCCACCTCCGCCTCACCCCCACCCTTGCGCTCGCCGCGCTCCTGCCCCTGACGCTCGCCGCCCCGTCGGCCGACGCTGACGACGTCGCTCCGGACCCCGTCCAGATGGTGCAACAACTGATCGACCGTGTTGCGGAACTCGAAGCGAAGCTCGCACAGCGTGACGCCCGCATCGCCGAGCTCGAACAAAGCCTCGCCGAACGAAATCCGGCGCCCTCCGCTGCGCCGCCGGCCGCCGCCTCCCCGCCGACCGGCTCGGCCGCGGAGGCGCAAACGCAGGCCGAGGCCCTCGCCCGGCGCGACGCCGAACTCCGTCGACGCCAAGCCGAGCTGGATCAACGCGAGGCGCAGCTCGAAGTCATGGCCGGCGCCGTCACCACCGGCGAGCTGGCCGAGCAATACGACAGCCTCGTGACGGTCAAGAAGGACGACCGCCGCGGACGCACCGTGGTCTCCGCCGGCCCGTTGCGCTTCGACGACGAGCCGCTGGTGGGCGACCTGTTCGTCTCGGCCGTGTATTCGTTACCCGGCGACTCCCCGATCGGCACGCCCGAGTCCGTGAGCGTTTTTGTTCAAGGCAAGTTTACGGGCAGCCAGTTCGCGCGGCTCGAATCCCTCGCGTTCGACGTCGCCGGCGAGCCGCTCGAGGTCCCGGTCGCCGGCTACGATCAGATCCGCAAGCGCTCGGGCATCGCGAGCAAGCGCACGTTCGACAAGAGCGACGAAACGCTGACGCTGGTTGTGGACGTGCCCACGCTGCGTCGCCTGGCCGAGGCTACGTCGCTCTCGATGCGAACCCCGCAGGGCGTCGTGATTTGGGAGCGGCCGCAGCGTGCTTTGTTGCGGGCGCTGCTCGCGCGGATGGACGCCCCGGCGACGCCGTGACGCCGTCAGCCGGACGGTGTCGCGCCTTCGACCTCGTCCAGCTCCGGCCGGCCGACCATGCCGCCGGCGCGGTGCACCTTTTCGGCGATCATTTCGGCGTTGGCGGCGCGATCCACCATGTCGTCGGCGTTGATCAGGTCCTTGCTGTATAGCTCCCACAGGAAGTCGTCCAGGAGCTTCATGCCGAACTTCTTGCCGGTCTGGATCGCGGACGGGATCTTGTAAGACTGGGCTTCACGGATCAGGTTCGAGATGGCCGGCGTGACGACCATAAATTCGTACGCCGCGATCATGCCCTTGGGCTTGCGTTTGAGCAGTTGTTGCGAGAGCACGGCGATGAGTGCGACCGAGAGTTGGGCCCGGACCTGAGCCTGCTGGTTTGTGGGGAACGCGTCGATCAGGCGGTTGATCGTGCCCGCGGCCGAGTTGGTGTGCAGCGTGCCGAACACGAGGTGGCCCGTTTCCGCGGCGGTGATGGCGGCCTCGATCGTTTCGAGGTCCCGCATCTCGCCGACGAGGATGACGTCCGGGTCCTGACGCAGCGCGCGACGCAACGCTTCGGAGAAGGACGGCACGTCGTTGCCGACCTCGCGCTGGTTCACGATGGATTTCTTGTGCGGCTGGTAGTACTCGATCGGGTCTTCGACGGTGATGATGTGGCGGTCGAGCTCCATGTTGATGAAGTCGATCATGGACGCGAGCGTGGTCGTCTTGCCCGAGCCGGTAGGGCCGGTGACGAGGAACAGGCCGCGCGGCCGGCGGATTAGATCCTTGACGATCGGCGGCAAACCGATCTTGTCGATGTCGAGCAGCTGGTTGGGGATGCGCCGCAGCACGAGCGCGACGTTGCCCTTCTGTCGGAAGATGGACACGCGGAAGCGGGCGGAATTCTTCGGGTCGTCTTGCGGTCCGTACGCGAAGCCGAAGTCCGAGCCGCCTTCTTCTTGCAGTTCGTTCTGCGAGCGCTCGGGGCTGATCGCCTTCATCAGCGCGACGGTGTCTTCGGGCTCGAGCGACTTGGTTTTGAGTTCGATCAGCCGGCCCGACATACGGACGGTGGGCGGCTTGCCGACGGTCAGGTGCAAGTCGGACGCTTCCTGCTTGATGACGGTGTCGAGCAGGCGGTCGATGCGCATCGTGGACATAGGGTTTGCTCCGAGCAGAATGGCCAGTGGCCAGTGAGATCAATCAAAAAACTTGCCACTGGTTACTTGCCACTGGCCACATCGCCGCTACGCGGCGAGTTCTTCTTCCGCTTCCTCCACGATGCCTTCGACCTGTGTGATCTTGGCGACTTCGTCGAGCGTGGTTTTGCCTTCGAGGATCTTCAGTCGGCCGTCGCCCAGCAGGTTCCGCATGCCCGCGGCCAACGCCGCCTGGCGGATCTTGCTGACGGGCGAGCGGTTGAACGCCAGCTCGCGGATCTCGGCCGACATATGCATCAGCTCGTAGATGCCCTGCCGGCCGCGGAAGCCCGAGTCGTTGCAGCGCTTGCAGCCGACCGGCCGGTAGATCGTCTTCTCCGCGATGTCTTCGTCGGTCAGGCCCACGAGCTGCATCTTGCGGCGGTCGGGGCTAGTTTCCGGTTCCTTGCAGTGGTCGCAGAGGATGCGGACCAGCCGCTGCGCGAGCACCGCCTGGATCGAGCTGGCCACGAGGAACGGCTTGAGGCCCATGTCGATCAGGCGCGTGATCGCCGACGGCGCGTCGTTGGTGTGCAGCGTGCTGAACACCATATGCCCGGTGAGGGCCGCCTGAACTGCGACCTCGCCGACCTCCTTGTCGCGGATCTCGCCGACCAGGATGATGTTCGGGGCTTGGCGGAGCATCGCCTTGAGGATGAGCTGGAAGGTCAACGGCGGTTTCATGCCCATGTTGACCTGGCACTGGTTGATGCCCTTGAAGTTGTATTCGATCGGGTCCTCGGCGGTGATGATCTTGCGGTCGGGCCGGTTGAGGACGTTGAGTGCCGAGTAGAGCGTGGTGGTCTTGCCCGAGCCGGTGGGGCCGGTGACCAGGAAGATGCCGTTGGGCCGGGTGATGATTTTGTTGAACGCTTCGAGCGTGTCGGGCTGCATGCCGAGCTTCTCGAGGCCGAGCTTCGCGGCGTCGGAGCGGAGGATACGCAGGACGATCGATTCGCCGTGATACACCGGGCAGAACGAGACGCGGAAGTCGGTGGTCGTGTCGCCGATGCGCATCTTGATGCGGCCGTCCTGCGGGATGCGTTTCTCTTCGACCTTGACGCCGGCCATGATCTTCATGCGGGCGGTGACCGCGCCCTGGATGCGCTTGGGGATGCGGTCCATCTCCTCACAGACGCCGTCGATGCGGTAGCGCAGGCGGACGCGATTCTCGAACGGCTCGATGTGGATATCGGACACCCGAGTCTGCACGGCCTTGGCGATGATCTGGTTGACCAGCTTGACGATTGGGGCCGAGCTCGGGTCGTTGGCGTCTTCGGTCTTGCCCGCGCCCAGGTCGATCGAGGCCCCGCGGTCCAGCGACGCGTCGAGCGTCTGGTCCATCGACAGGTCCATCGACGTATCGACGGAGAGGTCTTGCGTGAGCTGATCGAGCGACTGCTTGGTGTCGGAGAACTGGGTGTCGATGTATTCCTTGATCTTGTCGAGCGCCCCGATGGCCAGCTCGATGCGCCCGCCGACGCGGAACTGCAGGTCGTCGATCAGCTGGATGTTCATCGGGTCCGACACGAGGACCTTGAGCGTGTTGCCTTCCTTGCCCAGGGGCAGCACGTTCATCTTCTTGATCATGTCGTCGGGGATGAGCCCGAGGTTCTCTTTCCGGATGACGTTGGGCTGGTCGAGGTCGACGAACTCGAGGCCGAACTGCGTGGCCAACGCTTTGGCCACGTCGTTGGACTGGGCGTAGCCGAGTTGGGCGAGGATCTCGCCGAGGCGTTTGCGGGACCCCTCGGCGACCTTCAGGGCTTCGTCGATCTGCTGGTCGGTGACCAGCCCCCACTGCTTGAGGATCTGGCCGATCTGCTGGCGTTTGCGTGACATGCGGGCTCCGCGGGGACTGTTCGGATCACTACGCCGGAAGACTCACCATCGTACCCGCCCCGGACAAACCCGGGCAAGGTCGGCGTTGCGTGGCGCTCACAGCGACAGGTCCACGCTCACCGGCGCGTGGTCGGAGCAGGCGAGCATCGCCTCGCGGTCGGTGTGCGTCGCGGCGACGTGCCGGGCGGCGGGGCGGTTGACCAGCAGATAATCGATCCGCCAGCCGCGGTCCAGTTCGCGCGCCCGGCCGCGGTTGCTCCACCACGAATACGGTCCCTGCGTGTCGCCGACGCGTTCGCGCACCGTGTCCGTCCACCCGGCGTCGCTGAGGAGGCGGCCGAACCACGCCCGTTCGTGTGGCAGGAACCCGGAGTTCTTCGCGTTGCCCTTCGGGTTCCAGATGTCCGCCTCGGTGTGCGCGATGTTGAAGTCGCCGCCCAACACCACCGGCGTCCGACGCCTCGCCTGCGCCGCCGCCCACGGCGCGAAGGTCTTCATCCAGGCTTCTTTGCTCGCTTGCCGCGCCTCCGACGACGAGCCCGACGGCAGGTATACGCTCGCCGCTTCCAACGCTTGGCCGTGAGGTTCGACGCGGACCCGCAACACGCGGCCTTCCGGATCGTCCGTCCGTCGGCTCCGCCCGCTCGCCAGACCCGTGCCCACGACCCGGTGCGGCAACCGCGACCAAACCGCCGTGCCCGCGTATCCCGGCTTTTCGGCCGGGTGCCAGGTCACGTGCCAACCTGCCGGATCGACCCACTCTTCGGGCAGCACGTCCGGCGTCGCGCGGACCTCCTGCACAAGCAACACGTCCGGCGCGATCCGCTCCACCTGCTCCGCGAACCCCTTCCGCAGCGCGGCCCGCAGTCCGTTCACATTCCACGTCGTGATCCGAATCTTCTTCGTCGCCATCCGCACAACCTAAACCAACGCGTCGCACAAAGAGAAGCCCACGGTCATCGACCGTGGGCCGCGTCGGTACGTACGTTCAAATGACGGATTACCCCGCTTCCGTATCCGGCCGCGTCTCCTGCAAGATCAACCCGATCGCCGCCGGCACGAACACCAACAGCGGCACCACCAGGTAGCTCGCGCTCAGGCCTTCTTTGATCGGTGCCGCGAACCCGTCCACACTCAGCAGCAACGCCAGGATGCCGATCACCGCCAGCGTCGAGCCCGACACCGACGTGTACACCACGATCGACAGCTTCCACAGCACGAACGCGAGCATGCCGCAAACGATCAGGCCGATCAGCGCCCCGACCCAATACATGCCCGGGTCCATCAGCAGCCCGTCCGGCGGTACCGCGGCGCCGTTGGCGTTCTGGATCGCCGCCTTTTCCATTTCCTTGGCCACGCCCGCCCACAGGTTCGCTCCCAAGAACGCTCCCGCCAAACCGCCCAACGCCGCGACCATGTACTTCATCAGCGGGAACGCCACCACGAACAACAACGCCCCCAGGCAACCCGCCACCACGAACGGCGCGTTGAGCATCTTGCCTAACCAGTAGCCGGCGAACAGCCCCAGCAGCAGGGCGGTGGTCACCGTTGCCACGCGGTGCCAGCGGTACCCGTTGAACATGCACAGCAGGCCGACCGTCGTCAACACCACCGCCCAGACCATGCCCAGCGACTGCAGGCCGGCGATCAGCGAGTCCGTATTGGTCAGCGCGTCGCCCCGGCCGAGGATCGTGGTCACCGCTTCGAAGAGCCCGGTGATCTTGTCCCCCGCGGTCGAAGCGGCGGACGACGAACCGGCGGCTTCCGCGCCGGCGGCGGATTGCTGAGCGAGCGAGGCAAACGAAGCAGACATGGCGAATCTCCAAGCCCGCCGGCCCGAGCCCACGCCAGGCACGCAAACCCAACCGGCGGCGGCGCCGGTCGCGATCACCCGAGCCGGCGACGCACACACGCACGTCCACCGCTCGGCCGCGACCGACCGACTCGCTTCAGCTATCGGTCTTCTTGCGGAAAAGCGTCCACTGCAGCAGCAGGCCGATCGCCGTTATCAGACCCACCGCGAGCAGCATCGCCCGCGGCTGCGTCGGCCAGTACGACGCCAACCCCGCCACACCCGTCGTCGCCGCCGCCGTGTCCGTCCCTTCCAGCGCTTCCTCGACCGGCCCGACCAAGTACGCGTGTACCAAGACCCCCGCCGGGAAGAAAAGCAGCAACGCGCCCACCATCGCCGTCTGCAACTTGGCCATGAAGTTCGGCGCGATCAGCCCCAGCAGCAGCCCCAACACCGCGCCCACCGCCGACCCCCCGATCACTGTCGTCCGCGTCCCCGTCGCCAGCCCGTCCCACCACGCACCCAGCCGCGCCATCTCTCGGTCCCACGCCGCCTTCAGCACGTCCCACACCCGCCGCGCCTGGCCGAACGCGATCGCCTGCACCCGCTCCGCGTCCACCAGGCTCTCCGGCACGACCTCCGCCACCTCCCCGCCTTGCCCCGTTTCCGCCAACGCCGCCTGGACCTGCTCGGCATCCAAAGCCTCGGCCAACCCCTCGTTCCACGTCTCCTTCAGCGAGTCCACCAGCGTCCCCCCGTCTTCACCTTCCCCAAAGGCCAGCGGTTGCACCGCCGCCGTCGCGTCCGCTGCACCCTCTGCTTCGTCGCGTTCCAACCCCGGCGGCATCCAGATCAACACCGCCGCCGGCACCGCCAATGCTAGCAACCCCGCCGCCGTCACCCCCATCCACAAGCGAAACAGCAGCCCCGCCAAGAGCGCCCCCGCGATCGCCCCGCCCACGCCCAACGCCAACACCCACGCCCCCACCCCGCTCGCGCTCGCCAGCCCGATGCTCAGCGACGTCACCGCCAACCCGCCCACAACCAGCCCCGCCAAGACCGTTCCCGCCTTCGCCAAACGCCCGCCCAACAGCCACAGCACCAAGCCCAGCGCCATCGCGCCCAAGAGCACGCCCGTCCACACCGCCGGCGACGCCCCGACCGATTCCGCCCAATCCGCGCTCCACAGTCCCGTGTCCATGCCGCCATCGTAACGCTCCCCGAAAGCCCGCGGCCGCGAAGCTGCCGCATAGGTCTCTCACGATTACACTCGCCCCATGCCTTCGGACGAACCGCCCCAAGCCGACCGCGATCAAACCCACGCCAAGCTCGCCCCTCTGCGCGAGCGGATCGACACGCTCGACGCCCAGATTGTCGAACTGCTCAACCAGCGTGCCGGCGTCGTCGTCGAGGTCGGCCAGGTCAAACGCGACGCCGGCGAGGCCGTCCCTATCTACGCCCCCGACCGCGAGCAGCAGGTCCTCGCCAAGATCAAGGCCCACAACCAGGGCCCGCTCCCCGACCGCTGCCTCGACGCCATCTGGCGCGAGTTGATGTCCGGCTCCTTCGCCCTCGAACGCCCGCTCCGCATCGGCTACCTCGGCCCGCCCGGCAGCTTCTCCCACCTCGCCGCCCGCAAGAAGTTCGGCGCCTCCGTCGAGTACGACCCGCTCTCCGACTTCCTCGCCATCTTCGACGCCGTCGCCCGCGGCCACGCCGACTACGGCCTGATCCCCATCGAAAACTCCACCCATGGCGGCGTCACCGCCTCGCTCG
>JBCDDH010000069.1:0-19859 GCA_039180415.1 Planctomycetota bacterium
GCCCGACCATCCATCCATCGACACGCTCACCGTCCGGCGTGCGCTCTACGCCGCCGACCTCGACACCGCCGAGCGCGCCGTCCGCGCCGCGCGACGCGCCCGACCCGACGCCGCCGAGCTGGTCGCCTGGGACGCGGCCGTCGCCGCCCGCCGACTCGACCCCGAGGCCACGGATGCGTTGCTCGCCGAGTTCGACGATGCCACAAACGCCCACCCGTTTGGCGCGTTCACCGTCGGCGACGTCTTGTCCAACGCCCGACGCTACGACGATGCTCGGCCGTATCTCGAAGCCGCCGCCGAGCACCAACCGAATGACGCCACGCCACGTTTGACGCTCGGGCTCATGCTCGTGCAGCTCGGCGACCTGCCCGCCGCCCGCCGCCAACTTGCCGACGCCGCCCGCCTCGACCCGTTCCACGCCGGCGTCCAGAACTCGCTGGACTTGGTCACCGAACTGCTCGAGTGGCCGACCATCGAAAGCGAGAATTTCCTCGTGCGCTACCGCCCCGGCCCCGACGCCGCGTTTGCCATCGATCTGCCCGAAGCGATGGAACGCCACCGCACCGAGTTGGCGGAAGCATTCGGCCAGGCGACCGACCAGCCCACGCAGATCGATCTGCTCCCCGACAGCCAGGTCTTCGCCGTCCGCGTGACCGGCCACAGCCAACTGGGCGCTCTCGCCGCGTGCACCGGCGACGTGCTGGCCGTCTCCCCGCCCCGCCTCGGGGCCGCACAGACCGGCTTGTACCACTGGGACAACGTGATGCGGCACGAATACGTCCACGCGATCATCTTCGACCTGTCCGACCACCTCGCGCCCCGCTGGTTCCACGAGGGCGCCGCGACCTACTTCGAAACCCTCGAACGCGACTTCGAAACCCAGCGTCTGCTCGCCGACGCGTTGCACACCGGTCGGCTCATCCCGTTCGACGAACTGGCCGCCGCTTTCGGCTCGCCGCGGATCGGCCTGGCCTATCAGCAGTCCGGCTGGATGATCGGGTTCATCGTGCAGCAGCACGGCCCCGCGGCGCTCAACGCGATGATGGACGCCTACGCGGCGGCCGGCAACGACGCGGACGCCCTGCTCGCCGGGACCGGGCAGACCCCCGAACAGTTCACCGAGGCGTTCTTCGCGTGGGCGGAAGCCCAGACCCGCGCCTGGGGCCTGCACCCCGAGCAAGCCGTCGAACCGGGCACCGAAGAGGTCGGTGCCGCCGCATCGGAGCCGCGGTTCGTTCGCCTCCGCCGAGAAAGCGAAGCCGCGCTCGCCGACGAACAACCGCCCGGTTCGGACCCCGGTGTGGACGCCCGGCTGGCCGATCACGCGGAGGCTGTCCCCGGCGACCCCTGGCCCCGGCGGCAACTCGCCGCCCGGGCGCTGCAGCGCGGCGAGCCGCAAGCCGCCATCGAACACCTGCGTTGGCTCGACCGCCGCGGCCTCCGCGACCCGCAGTGGGCCGTCTCGCTCGCCGCGCTGCTGCGCGAAGCCGGCCGGCACGCCGAGGCGTACGACGCCCACCTCGGCGCGCTGCGCCGCGACCCCTACAACGCCACGTTCCGCGAGACCGCCGCCACCCTCGCGCTGCTCGCCGGCGACCTGAAGTCGGCCGAGCACCAGATCACGGCGCTCGCCGCGCTCGAGCCCGAGGTCGAGCAGCACCGGCGCCGCCTCGACGCCGTCCGCGCCAAGCTCGCCGCGTCCACCGAAACCGCCGAGCCGGTCCGGTGACTCAATCCTCCTCGTCGTCGCCGAATAGCGCCTTCACGGCGTCCGCCCGCTTCGCCTCCGCGTCCCGGAATCGGAACAACGCCGAGAGCATCTCCGCGTCCTCCGGCCGCGTCAGCTTGAGGTTCCCGGGGTCGCCCGCTACCACGACCACCTCCCCGCCCATGGCTTCCACGAGCCCCGCGTCGTCGGTCACCTCCGTCGAAGCACCCAGCGTATCGAGCGTTCCGTAAGCACGACGCAGCGTCTGCACCCCGAACACCTGCGGCGTCTGCACCGTGACCAAGCCCTCGCGCGTGACGGTCCGATCCACGACGCCGATCTCCCGGTCGTTTGGCGCGGGGTCGGTAGTGCCGAGGGTTGCCTCTGCCTCAGGCTCGACAACGCCGAGAATGTCATCGATCCGGTCGCGCGACTTCTTCGGGGCCGCCCCATCGGTCAACCGCTTAAGCGTGTCCGCGACCGGCAAGCCCGGGATCACGGCGTCGCTCGTTTCCGCCGCGGCGAACACCCGATCGATCACCGCCTTCGGCGTTGTCGGCCGAGCGGCGTCGTGAACCGCGACGTGCGTCGCCCCTTCGCGAACGTGCTTCAGCGCTTGGGCCACCGTCTCCCAACGCTCCGTCTTCCCACCACGCACGACCTCCACGCCCAAGAATTTGAGGGCTTCACCCCACCGGAACATGAACTCGTCAAACCGCGACGGGGCCACCGCCAAGACGATCTGCTCGACCTCTGGCCGGCCGTGAAACAAGTCGATCGCCCGCAGAAACACCGCCCGCCCTTCCAATTCCCACTCGATCTTGCTCGCCGCCGCGACCCCGGCCTTCGCCCCGACGCCGGAGGCAAACCGCGAACCCCGCCCCGCCGCCGGCAAGATGACACTGCATCGGATCATGGCCGGAGCTTAACGCTGTAGCTTGAACGTTATCAAGGAGATGAACGTTTAAACCGTTGTGAACGAGTTCGCGAATTCTGAGCCGCACGTGTTCATTTTCAACGTATGCTCAAAGCGTTGTGACCGAAAGCACTCTTCGCGCCGACACGCTCCTGCAGGCGTACCGCACCGGTCTGTTTCCGATGGCCCGAGGGCGCGGCAGCGGGCGCATCGACTGGTTCTGCCCCGATCCTCGCGCGGTCTTGCCGCTCGACGATCGCTTTAAAGTCCGCCGCTCGTTGGCCAAGCGCGTCCGCAACGGCGGGTTCGTCATCGCTCGCAACCGGCAGTTCCGTGAGGTCGTCGAGCAGTGCGCCCGGCCTCGCCCCGACTCTTCCGACACGTGGATCTCTCCCGAGATCGTCCGCGTCTACGTCGAGTTGCACCAATGCGGTCACGCCCACAGCGTCGAGGCCTACCGCGACGGCCGGCTCGTCGGCGGGCTCTACGGGGTCAGCTTCGGGGGCGCGTTCTTCGGCGAATCCATGTTCAGCCGGGAACCCGACGCCTCCCAGGTCTGTCTCGTCAAGCTCATCGAGCACCTCCGCGAACGCGAGTACGCCCTGCTCGACACCCAATTCGTCAACCCCCACCTCGAGCAGTTCGGCGTCCTGGCGATCTCGCGCAGCGAATACCTCGAACAACTCGCCGAAGCGATCGCCCTGCCGGTCACCTGGAGCGACCGGCTCGACGATCTCAAAGCCAAGTTCGTGCAGGGTGTAAAAAGCTAGCCCGCTCGCCGATCAGGGCAGCACCAGCGTCTGCCCCACCAGCAGCCGGCTGGGGTTGACCTGCGGGTTCGCCGCCAGGATGTCGCGGTGCTTCTGCCCGTCGCCATACAACCGGCTCGCGATCGACCAAAGGGTGTCGCCCTTTTGCACCGTGTACGTCTGCCCTGGCAACGCCGCCCCGGCCGCGCTCGCCGGCTCCACCGGCACGAACACCGCGTCGCCTTGCGGCACGTCCGCGCTCGGCGCGTCGGCCGGCCCCGTGAAACCGAACGTCGGCGGCGGCGGCGGAAACGTCTCCACCGTTGGGTTCTGGTCCGCCTTGCAGCCCACCAACGCCAGGCACGCCGCGGCCGACGCCGCCAACGCCACGCGGGAAGTCCAACGGCCGGCTCGCATCGCAACGCTCATGTTCAGACCTCGTATCGATTCGGGACCCATCTTTGAAACTCATCCGTACGCGGCGGCAACCGCCGCCACTTCAAACTTATCGGCCGCTCGCCCGCCCGGCTTCAATGCCGACCGATTCACGCCACGTCCCCGGGCAGCACCGGCGGCATCGGCACCCCCATCGACTCGACCACCACCCGCAAGAGCTCCGCCTCTCCGCCCGTCACCGTGCCGTCCGCGGACACCGCCGCCACGCACGCCGCCACCACCGGCTCTTTCAGCCGCGGCGCCAGCCCCGACAACGCGTCCACCGCCGCCGTCAGCGTCTGCATCCCGCCCGCTTCCCGCGGGTCCACGTACTTCAGCGCCCCCAACGAGGCCTCGGCCCGCCGCAACACCTCGACCCCCCGCGTAAACGCCGCTTCTTCGGACGCTCGCGGCGACTCGCTTGCCGTGCGGGCCTGACCCGCGCCCACCGCGCTCACCGCCGACAGCACCGCCTGCAACGGCACCCGCACCTGCGCCAGCCGCCGCGCCGTCACCCGGTCCCGCGCCTCGCGCTCGAACCGCACGCCCACGTGGCGCCGCACGACCTCGCGTAACGCCCACTCGAACAGGTCCACCCGGTCGTCCGCGCCGATCAACGCCTCCACCACCGCGACGAACTTCCGGTACTCCGGGTTCGCCATCGCCGACAGCGCGGGCACCGCCAGGTCCACCGCCGGCAACCGCAGCGCCCGCGGCAGACCCAACGCCGCCTCGGCGAGGTCCCGCGTCATCGCCGCCGCCGCCCCGGTCGCCCGCCGCTCGATCGCTGCCAACTGCGTCTCGCGCACGGCCGGGTCGCGGTCCAGCAGCAGCGCGTACACCAAGGCCCGACACCCCGTCGGGTGCCGCGCCGCATCCCGCACCGCGTCCGGCAAGGCCGCCAGGATCTCCCGCGCCGCCGCCACGTGGGCGTCGTCCAGGGTCCCCACGCTCCGTTCCAAACCGTCCCCCCGAAAGCCCGTGGCCGCGGAGCCCCCACGCGGAGATCCCCCCACCAACCCCGCCGCCCCCGCGTGGCCCACGCCGGGCAGATCGCCCAACACCGGGATGTCTTCCAATCCCTGATTCTTCGATCCTTGCGCGGCCCGCGCGATCGCCGGCGTCTCCGGCAGCGCGCTCCCGCCCAACGGCGCCAGGAACTTGCCGTCCCAGTTCGGTAGCACCCGCGCGATCCGCTGTTCCAACGGCGGGTGCGTCGCGAACGCGCCGCTGAGGCTCTTCACCGCGTTGCCGAAGAAGATGTGCGCCGCTTCCTCGGCGTGGGCGGACTTGAGTTCGCTGCCGCGTGGCCCGACCGTGCCCTCGTTCAACCCGTACACCGCCCCGCCGATCCGGCGGAGCGCGTTGCCGATGCCGTCGGGGTTACGCGTGAACTGCACCGCCGAGGCGTCCGCCAAGAACTCGCGCTGCCGGCTCACCGCCGCCTGGATCAGGCGCCCAAACAACACGCCCACGAACCCGATCACCAACAAGCCCAGCCCGATCAGCAGGATCGCGATCCTGCCGCCGGCGCTTTCACGCGAGCTGCTCCGCACCGACCCCGCGTAAAACGCGCTGTTCATGATCATCCGGCCGATCACCGTCAAGATCAGGATCCCGAAGATCGTGCCCATGAGCTTGATGTTGATCCGCATATCCCCGTTGAGGATGTGCGCGAACTCGTGGGCCATCACCCCCTGTAGCTCGTCCCGGGTCAGGCTCTCGACGCAGCCGCGCGTCACGCCGATCACCGCGTTCTCCGGCCGATACCCCGCCGCGAACGCATTGATCCCCCGTTCTCGATCCATCAGGTACACCGGCGGCACCGGCAACCCCGACGCGATCGCCATCTCCTCCACCACGTTGAGCACCTTCCGCTCGTCCGGGTCGGTCGTGTCCGGCGAGATCGGCGCCCCGCCCAGCGACTCGGCGACCATCTTGCCCCCGCCGCCGCGGAGTTGCGCCACTTTGAAAAGCGACGCCCCGCCGATCAGCGTACCCACGCCCAGGAACGTGCCCGCGAAGCTGGTCAGCCACGGGAAGTCATCGACGCCCAGACCGCCCTCGCCGGTGACCAGGCGGGCCTCGTCCGAGTTACCCGCGACCAAGAGGACGACCACCGCCAACCCCCACACCAGCAGCGTGATGCCGAAGATCGCCCCGAAGAACAGCGCGATCAGCCGCCCCGTGTTGCGTCGCGCCCGGTCCTGGTGCTCGTAAAAATTCATGGTGACTCAACGAGCCGCAACCGTCAGAGAGCGGGCACGCGTCGCGGTGGCTTTCGGGAAACCCGCTCCCTCACGGTCGCGGCTCGACTGTGACTCAAAACGAGACCTTCGGCGCCTCGCGCTTGGCCGCTTCTTCGATCTCCAAGTACGCAACGTCCTCGAAGCCCGCGATCTTCGCGACGAGCAGCGGCATGATCAGCGCGCCCTTGTACGCCCGGTACACGTTCGTCTGATCGTTGAAGCCCTGCCGCGCGAACGCGACTTTGTTCTCCGTAGCCGTCAGCTCTTCGGTGAGCTGCATCATGTTCTGATTGGCCTTGAGATCGGGGTAGTTCTCCGCGACCGCCAGCAGCCGGCCCAGGGCGCCGGTGAGCATCCCCTCGGCCTGACCCAGCTCGCCCATCGCGGCGGCGTTGGTCGGGTCGCCGCCGACGTGCACGCGGGCCTGCGTCGCGGACGCGCGGGCCTGCATCACCGCCTCGAGCGTGTCCTTCTCATGAGCCATGTACCCCTTGGCGACCTCGACCAAATTCGGGATCAGGTCGTACCGCCGTTCGAGCTGCACGTCGATCTGCGCGAACGCGTTCTTCGTGCGCTCCAACAACTGCACCAGCTTGTTGTACGCGCCGATCCCCCGCAGGATCAGCCCCACGGCCACCACCGCGATCACCCCGAGCACAACCAACGTCGCAATACCCATGACTCAAGCTCCCTGTTCGAGTGCGGACGATTCAATCTAAGCGACCGCAGTGTGCCACAAACTGGTGCCCCGCGCCCGAAAAACCATGGGCCCGGCGTAGCAAACCCGCGAATCCAGCCGGGGAAAACGCGTAAGAACACGAAACCTCCAACGACACCCGGGCGGTTCGTTTTTTCAAGCCCACACGTCCCCTGGCTAATCCTGCTCGATCGCACTGGACTTCAGCGTCACCCGCTTGAGCTTGTTCTCCGAGGTGATATACAGCGTGCGTTCGTCGGCCGTCAGCACACAGTTGCTCGTGCGCGGCCCGGTTTCCAGCACGCCCAAACGCTCGCCCTCCGGCGAGATCACGACCACGCCCAGATTGAAAATCGTCTGGTACACCCGGCCCTTCGAGTCCACCGTCATCCCGTCCGGCCCGCCCAGGTCGGACACGTCGTGGAACAGCACGCCCTCGCCGTCGCGGCTTCCTTGTTCGTCCAAGGGGTACGCCATCAGCAACTTCGCCCCGTTGTCCGCGACATACAGCGTCCGTTGGTCCGGCGAGAGGCCGATGCCGTTGGGACTAACAAGGTCGGTGACGATCGGCTCGGCTCGCAGCGGCACCGGCGCGATCATCGGCATCGGGTCGGGGGCCGTCACGCGGTACACGTTCTCGCTGGGCAACGGGTTTGGGCGTTGGCCGTAAAGCGGATCGGTAAAGAAGCCCACCGACCCGGAGCGGTGGACGACCGCGTCGTTCGGCCCGTTGAAGCGCCCCTGCGGCGGCGTGACCCGCGCCAGGGGTGAACCGGCATCGATCGTTCCGCGCCCCTCCGCACCCTCGACCAGGCGGTGCACCACGACCGATCGCCGCTGCCGGTCTTCGCAAACCACCAGCCGATCGCCGAAGAAGAACAGCCCGTTCGCGCCGCCCGAGTCGTCGGTGATCAACGACGTCTCGCCCGTCGCCGGGTCGAACCGGTGGATCGCGTGGTTCGGGATGTCCGTGAACCAGATCGATCCGTCGGGCGCGAGGGCCGGCCCTTCGGTGAACCGGAAGCCTTCCGCCACCGTCTCGACCACCGGCTCGTCGGGGAACGGCGACTCGGCCGAAACGAACATCGAAACGCACACCCCGAGCAACGCGGCAGAGATCGTCTTCATGCCCGCACTTTACGCCCCGTCGGCGTCCAAACCGAAGCCACACACGCCGCCGCCGGGTTGCTCGCCGCGACGGCGTCCCCGTAGCTTGACCGCCATGAGCGAATCCCCTTTGCGTATCGGCGTCCTCGGCTGCGGCAACATCGCCCGGCAGTTTGCCGGCGACGCGCCGACCGCCCAGCGCAGCGCCGTCGTCGCTTGCGGCTCCCGCTCGCTCGAAGTCGCCCAATCCTTCGCCGAAAATTACCACCAGCCGCACGGCCCGATCCGTGCCCACGGCTCGTACGACGCCTTGCTCGCCGACCCCGATGTCGATGCGATCTACCTCACGCTGCCCAACACGCTGCATCACGGATGGACGATCCGGGCGTTGCAAGCCGGCAAGCACGTGCTGTGCGAAAAACCGCTCGCGCTGACCGCAACCGACGCCAACGCGATGTTCGACGCCGCCGACGCCCAAGGCAGGCTGCTCGTCGAGGCCTACATGTACCGGGCGCATCCGCTGACCGCCGCGGTGTGCGACGCGATCCGCGGCGGCGCGATCGGGGAGATCCGTTTCGTTCGCGCGAGCTTCTCCTACGCCGCCAAACGCATCGACGGGAACATCCGCTTCGACCCGCGGCTCGGCGGCGGATCGCTCTGGGACATCGGCGGGTACTGCCTGAGCTACGCCCGCCTGCTCGCCGGTTTGAAGGTCGGCGACGCCGGGCCGGCCGCCGCGATCGAGCCCGACGCGTTCGAAGTCTTCACCCACGTCCATGGTTCTGGCGTAGACGACTACGCCGCGGGTACTTTGACCTTCGACAAAGGTCGCGTGCTCGCCACCTTCACCTGCGGCATGACCGCTCAGGCGGACAACGTCTTGCACGTCGGCGGCACCGGCGGCTTCCTCGACGTGCCGATCCCCTGGAAGCCCCCTCGGGGCCACGCCGTGTTCGTGGTCCGCGGACAGACCCCGCCGAAAATGGATCGGGCCGACCCATCGACCGAAGCACCCGGGGCTCCCGCTCCCGGTGAACACGCCGTCCGAGCCCCGTCCGAGTTGTACGGCAACGAGGCCGACGCCTTCGCCGACGCGGTTCGCGCTTATGAAGCCGGCACGCTCCGAGACGCCGATTTGTTCATGCCCCGGGCCGACTCGCGGGGCAACGTCCGCCTGCTCGAAGCGATGCAACGCCACCTCGCCGAACGGCGGTAACCGTCACCCGCCCGGCTTCGCGCGGAGGCCCACCACGCCCTTGTTGCGCAACGGCCGCGACATCCGCCGCCGGATCACGCCGCGACGCCGCGTAGCCTCCATCGCCTTCGGCGGGGTGATCTCGGATAGCGGCAGCTCGCCTTCCGTCTCTGCGGGCAGTGGATCGTCACCGGACGCGTCCAAGTCCTCCGCCACGCTCGCGGCGACCAGGGCCTCGTCCCGGCCACGCCGACGCCAACGCGCCAGCTTCCGCACGAACCAGAACAGCAACGCGATCACCGCCACGATCACGATCGGCCCGATCAGCACCGCCAACACGGCCAGCACCGTCGAGCCCACGTTCTCCGTCGTCGCCACGATCGGGTTGCCCAGCCCCGCCGTCGCCACCGTCGACGCTCCTCGCGTGAGCACCGTGGTCGCCTGCACCCCCAGCGACGTGCCCCCGCCCATCAGCAGGCCCACGCCCCATTGGATCGGTTCGGGCGCGCCGTCCAGCACGCCCATCATCATCACCGTCCCCGCGACGCCCGCGGCCGGCGTCGCGATCGAGTCCATCAGGTTGTCGAACCACGGCACGTAAAACGCCAGGACTTCCGCCGTCGTCGCCACGCCCAGCACGATCAATGCGACGTCGCTGCTCAGCCAGTCCAGGCCCGCGATCGACTCCAAGCCCGTCGGCGTGTAGCCGGAACGGATCGCCACGCCGGTCACGAAAAACGGGACGAACACGCGGAAACCGCACGCCGCCGCCAGGCCGACCCCCACCCCGATCGCCAGAATGATTTCGAATGCGTTCATGCCGGCGATTGTAAAGCCCTGGGCCCTAAATCTCGCACGCATACGCGTCCCTGCGAATCTCGCCGCCGGCTTTCGCAGGGCCGGGAGCCATCGCGGCCCGGACGGGTATTTATGATCGCTCTGCGATGTCCGCCGACCCGACCAGCCCGCCCGCCGCGCCGCAGCTGCCCGACCTGCGGCACGGCGCGCAGACCGACCCGGGCAAGCAGCGCCTCGCCAACGAGGACGCGTTCGCCGCCGACCCCCGCCTGGGCCTGTTCGTCGTCTGCGACGGTATCGGCGGCCAACCCTCCGGCGAGGCCGCCTCCAACCTCGTCGCCCACTCGGTCGCCCACCTGCTCAAACGCGGCGTCCGCCGGTACAACCGCCTCAACGACGTCATCCTCAAACGCCTGCTCGCCGACGCGGTCATCCGCATCAACCAGGAGCTATACGAACACTCCCGGGCGATCCCCACCCTCGAGGGCATGGGCTGCACCATCGTCGGCGCCCTGCTCGACGCCCGCAGCGCGTTCCTCTTCAGCGCCGGCGACTCCCGCGCGTACCTGCTCCGCGACGATACCCTCCGCCAGCTCACCGTCGACCACGTCCGCACCGCCCAGCGCTTCGTCGAATCCGAAGCCGGCGACCTGGAAGACGCCGGCGAGAAGCGCCTGCTCATGAAGTTTCTGGGCACCCGCCGGCCGCTCCAACCCGACGTCGGCCAACTCGCCCTCGTGCCCGGCGACCGGCTGCTGCTCTGTTCCGATGGCGTGACCGACCCGCTCGAGGACGACGCCGTCACCGATTTGCTCCGCCGCCACGACGATCCCGAGGCGGCCTGCGCCGCGCTGATCGACGCCGCCAATGCGGCCGGCGGGCCCGACAACATCACCGCGCTGGTGGTCGACTACTTCGGCCCTCGCGGCATCACCGACGCCGACCGCGTCTCGCCCCCCCGCACGCCGCCCGAGCTGCCTCACAACATCGCCCAGCAGACCCACGCCGCGCTCGATCTGCTCGAGGACGACCTGTGCTGGCTGCTCGAAGGCTCGCGCGAGTCCGCCCACCCCAACCGCCTCACCGCGCTCGCCGCCGCCAAGCGCCGCCTGGGTGCCGAGGCCTACCGCGACTTCCTCGCCAAGCACCCCAACCAGGCGCCGCTGCACATCTTCCACCAGGCCTGCGTCGCGCCCGACTCGCCCTGGCGGCAGCGTTACGCCGCCCACCCCGAACAGCTCCAACCGCCGCTCAAACGACTCACCGGCGGTGGCATCCGCCTCTCCCCCCTGCTCACCGGCGACGAAACCGCCGCGATCTACGGCAAGCTCTGGCACGATTGGCAGCGCGTCGAACAGCGGTACTTCCGGGTCTGTCAGCGCGAAGCCAAGCACGGCCGGGAGGCCACGCTGGACATCCTCATCACGCATATGCTCAATTCCGTCCGCACGCTCGGCGGGCTGTTCGAATTTCTGCCGCGGTACATGCGCGACCTGCCCGCGAGCTGATCGCGCCCCGCCGCGCGTAGAAAATCGATTCGAAACCCGCGGGGCATGAACCCTTCACGCCGCCCGCGGGAGGCGCAACCGCGGGGGCAGTTCGCGCGGCTCGGAGCCGACCCGAGCCGTACGGAAATGGTGCGTGTAGGCGGGCGTCCGACACAGCTTGCAGTCGCCGTTACCGAGCCGCACGACGCGGTGCATTTGCAAGCTTCGGTCCTCGACCAATACGGCGCGGGGCCGCGCGGGCAGCGCGAAGCTGCCGGTGTTCATGATCGTCCGCCCGCCGCGCTGCCAGACGCCCGGCCGGTGCGAGTGGCCGAAGACCAGCACTTCCGCTTGCGGCGCGAGCGCCTCGAGAAACGCCGCCGCCAGATCGGGCTGGTTCCGCCAGTACCACGCCATGAGCGCGACGCGGTCGGGCCGCAGCAGCAGCTCACTCACGCCGTGTTTGCCTTGAGATTCGTGCGCCACGAACTGGCCGTGGGCGACGTGCTGCACGATATCCAGTCGTTCGGTCAGAGACAGCCGATCGGGATCGTCGGGCAGCCCCCGCTCCCGCAGCACCCGGCGGATACCCCCGAGCACCGCCTCACGCATCGCCGAAGCGCCGCGGGCCCACGGCGCGATGGCCGGGTGCAACGCATCGCCGTGCGTGACGAGGACGCGGCCGCCGCACATCTCAAGATGTCGACGGTCGGTGAGGTACGCGTCGTGGTTGCCGGAGATGGCGACCAGTTCCACACCGTCCTGCTCGCAGAGCCGCTGCAACTCGGCAACTTCCCGCGCGGCGTCGGCGCGGGCGGCGCTGATCTGCAGTTCGGCCATATCGCCGGCCACCACCAACCGCCGGACGCCGCGCCACAATGGCCGCAGGTGCGCGGCGCGCAAACGCTTCGAACTCCGCACCGCCGGGTGGGCCAGGTGCAGGTCCGAAACGATGAGCGTCTTGTCGTCGGTGCGTGAAGCCATGCCGTAAACAACCGGATCGACGCCTCGTACGTCGCCCCGGCAGCATCGGGCAAACCCCCGCCGGAATTGACCCGAAAACCCCTCGCCTTCGAAACGGAAAACTTCCCGAGCTTTCGCCGGCGGGGGCAACCGGATCGTTCGGCACGACCGGCCGGCGACGGGACCGTGCGGAGCGGCCGAGCCTTTACCCGACCCGCACCACCGGCTCAATCGCGCAGGATCACCACGTCGTCGCTGGCGACGTGAAGGTGGGTCCGGGCGTCTTCGCGGTCCAGCAGCGCCGGATTGAGCTCGTAGGCCCGCAGCCGCAACGCCGCGTCGGCTTCGTCGTGGCCGTCGGCGTGGACCGCCAACTCGTATTGGGCGATCTCGCCGAGGTAGATCGTCCGCTGCCGCGACGCGGTCAGGCGGTTGTGGCCGGGCCAGGCGTCGGCCTCGCCGTCGACCCCGAGCCGCAGCGACTCGGGCCGGATCGACAGCGTGACGTTGCCCGTGCCCGGCAGGTCGTCGGGAAAGACGGTCGAACGCAGCGGCCCGGCGGCGGTCTCGAGCATCACGGCGTCGCGGCCGTCGTCGAGCGTCTCTTTGCCCTTGACCTCGGCGGGCACGAAGTTGGTCTCGCCCAGGAAGTCGGCCACGAAACGGTTGGCCGGCCGCTCGTACAGCGACCGCGGCGGGCCGGCCTGCATGAGTTGCCCCTTGCTGAGCACGGCGACCGAATCTGCCATGCTCAGCGCCTCCTTCTGGTCGTGCGTGACGTAAACGCCGGTGATGCCCGAGCTCTTGCAGATGTCGCGGATGCTCTGCCGCATCTCCAGCCGGAGCTTGGCATCGAGGTTGGACAGCGGCTCGTCGAGCAGCAGCACGCGCGGCCGAACGACCAACGCCCGGGCTAAGGCGACGCGCTGTTGCTGGCCGCCGGAGAGTTGGTTGGTCTTGCGGTCGGCCTGAACGGTGAGCTGCACCGAAGCCAGGGCTTCCTCGACCCGCTGGTTCATCTCGGCCTTGCTCACGCCGCGGACTTCCAGGCCGAAAGAGACGTTCTGCCGCACCGTCATGTGCGGCCACAGCGCGTAGCCCTGGAAGACCATACCGGTGTCGCGCTTGTTGGGTGGCAGGTGCGTGACGTCGTCGTCGCCGAAGCGGATCGCGCCGGACGTCGGATCGGTGAAGCCGGCGATCATCCGCAGCAGCGTCGTCTTCCCGCAGCCCGACGGCCCGAGCAGGAAGAACAGGTCGCCGGCCGAGATATCCAGGTCGATGCCATCGACAGCGACGGTACTTCCGAAGACCTTGCGGATTTGGCGGATGGTGATCGGGGTCATGGTGGGCGTAGAGTACCGGGCGGCCGGCCTTGCGCCATCAAGAACCGTCCGGCTCGCCCCGCACCCCGATGTACGCGGCCTGATGACCGCAGCCGACGCCGTCGCGGCGGTAGCTGCCGAAACGTTTCGCGTCGCTGAAGGTGCATTCCGTCGCAACGTCGATCTGATCGGGATGCACCTCCGAAGCAAGCAGCTGCCGCAACGCGACCGCCCGCAGGTCCAGGTGCGGTTTGAGCCAGCGTTCGTTCCGCACGACCCCGTGCTCGAACCGGCCGGCGACCTCTTCGCCGACCTCGTAGTGCTCGACGCAGACGCAGGGCCCGATCGCCGCGATCAACCCGGCCACGGGCTCTAAATCTCTCACCGCCGCGCACGCCTTAGCGATCACCCCCGCTTCCAACCCCCGCCAGCCCGCGTGGACCGCCGCTACGCAGCCGCCGTCGGTCGCACTCAACAACACCGGCACACAGTCCGCCGTGCGGACCGCCACCATCTCGTCGGGCCGGTTCGTCGCGTGAGCGTCAAAACCATCGCAACCCCGAGACGAAGGCACGCCGGGCAGGCTCACCTCCGAGCCGTGGACCTGCCGGCCCATCACGACGACCCGTCGCCCGAACCCCTCCTCGTCGAGCATCGGCGACAAATCGTCCGCCGACTTCACGCTCCAACGGCCGTCGCCTCCGCCAATCGCCGTCGTAAACCCGTGCGGCACGCCGAGCGATTCGAGCTTCGGGCTCACGAGCGTCCGCCAGCCGCCGGGATGCACGCGTTCACGCAACACGCAAGCAATCTACGATGCGGCGATGCCCTTCGCGATCTCCGTGACGACCACCTTCTCCGCCGCCCACGCCCTACGGCTGCCCGACGGCACCTTCGAACCCGTGCACGGCCACGACTGGCGGGTCGACGTGACCGTCGCGTCGGACGGCCTGGACGCGATGGAAACCGTGATGGATTTTCACGTTCTCCAGGCGGCGTTGGAAGCGATCGTGAAGCCTTGGCGGAACCAGGACCTGAATCGTTGCGATCCGTTCGCGGGCCCTTCGCCGGCGCTGCCGAAGATCAATCCCTCGGCCGAACGGGTGGCAAAACACGTCGGCGATTCGATCGCGACGGGCCTGCCCGACGGCGTCCGGTTGGAATCGGTGGCCGTCAAAGAATCCCCGGGTTGCGTTGCGCTTTACCGGCCGGCCGCGACCGCCTAAAACTCATGCATGCCGCAAGCCACCCCGCCGCCGGGCGTCCCCTCCCGCACCGCCCGACCCGCCGGCTTCCGGCCGATCGCGGCGGCGATCCCGCTGGCCGCGTTGCTCTCGGCCTGCTCCTCGCAAGAACCGCCGCCGCCCCCGCCGCCGCCCGCGGTGATCGTGCAGAGCCCCGAGGTCCGCGACGTCACGTCGTACTACCGCTACACCGGGAACATGGCCGCCGTCGAATCGGTCGAGGTCCGGGCCCGCGTCACGGGCGAACTCCAAAGCAAGCACTTCACGGCAAGCACCAACGTCGAGGCGGGCGATCTGCTTTTCGTCATCGAGCCCGCGCCGTTTGAGGCTGAGGTCGCCGCCGCCGATGCACAAGTCGAGCAAGCCCGAGCCGCGCTCGAGCTCGCCGAGATCGAGAAGCAGCGGATCGATCAGGCGTTCGAGCGCAACGCGGCGACCGAGCAGGAACGCCTCCGCGCCGACGCCACCGTCAAGCAGCGCGTCGCCGAACTCAAGGGCGCCCAAGCCGAGCTGAGACAAGCGAACATCCAGCTGAGCTACACGCAGATCAAGGCTCCGATCGCCGGCCGGGTCGATCGCGAACTCGTCGACGTCGGCAACCTCGTTTCCGGCACGCAGGGCACGCTGCTCACCACCGTCACGCAGCTCGACCCGATCCACGCGTACTTCGATGTGTCCGAACGCATCGTCCTCGAGTACCTCGAGCGCGGCCGCAACGGCGGCGTCGGCGAAGAAGCCGAACCGCCGCCGCTGGAAATCGCCCGGGCCAGCGACCCCGACGGCACGTTCCCGTTCACCGGCTTCGTCGATTTCGTGGCCCCCCGCGTCGATAATCAGACCGGCACGATCCAGGTCCGCGGCCTGTTCGACAACGGCGACGACGCGTTGTTCCCCGGCTTGTTCGTCCGCGTCCGGGCGCCGTACGACACGATCCAAGGCGCGGTGGTCGTGCCGCAAGACGCGGTGGGCACCGACCTGGCCGGCGACTTCGTGCTCATCGTCGGCGACGGCGACATCGTCCAACGCATCGGCGTCACGCTCGGCGAGCCCAACGACGACGGCACCGTCACGGTGCTCACCGGCTTGGCCGGCTCGGAGCGCATCATCGTGGAAGGCCTCCAAAAGGCCCGACCCGGCAACCCCGTCTCGCCGACGCCGCATGACACGCCCGCCCCGACGGACAACCCTCCTATCGACAATCCACCAACCGACAACCCACCCATCGATAACACCCCCATCGACAACCCCGTCACCGAAGCGGAGAGCTAAGCCATGTCCCGCTTCTTCATCGACCGTCCGGTCTTCGCGACCGTCGTCGCGCTGATCATGATGCTCATCGGCGGCATCTCCGTCCTGCTCCTGCCCGTCGAGCAGTACCCCGAGATCGCCCCGCCCGTGGTGCAGGTCACGGCGAGCTACCCTGGGGCCGACGCGCAAACGCTCGTCGACACCGTCACCGCCCCGCTCGAGCAGGAAATCAACGGCGTCGAGGGCATGATCTACATGAAGTCGACCTCGACGGCCCAGGGCACCGTCACGATCGACGTCACCTTCGAGCTGGGCACCGACCCCGACCTCGCCTCGGTCTACACCCAAAACCGCGTCGCCATCGCCGAGCCCCGCCTACCCGAGGAGGTGACGCGTCAAGGCGTGCAGACCAAGAAGCGCTCGACCAGCCTGCTGATGGTCATCTCGGTCAAGGCCGCCACCGACGAAGCCGGCAACCCGGTCAACCCCGACGTCGACGACCTGTACCTCAGCAACTACGTCGAGGTGTTCATCAAGGACCGGCTGGCCCGCGTGCCGGGCGTCGGGGAGGTGTTCATCTTCGGCGGCAAGCCGTTTTCGATGCGGGTCTGGATCGACCCCGAGAAGCTGGCCGCCCGCGACCTCACGACCACCGACCTGCTCACCGCGCTGCGAGAACAGAACGTGCAGGTGTCCGGCGGTCAGGTGGGCCAAGAACCCGCCACCACCGAGTCGGGCTTTCAATTCACGGTCACGACCCAGGGCCGGCTGAGCAGCGTCCAACAGTTCGCCAACATCGTGCTCAAGGTCGGCGACGACCAACGCGTGGTCCGCATCGGCGACGTGGCCCGCGTCGAGTTGTCCGCGCAGGATTACGCTTGGGACTCCGAAATCAACGGCCGCCCCGCCGCCACGCTGGGCATCTACCAGCTCCCCGGCTCCAACGCGGTCGCGGTCGCCGACGGCATCCGCGGTGCGCTCGAAGAGCTCGCCGTCGACTTCCCGGAAGACATCGATTACCAGGTCACCTTCGACTTCACCGACTTCGTCCGCGCTTCGATCGAAGAAGTCGTCACCACCCTCTTCATCGCCGCCTTCCTGGTGTTCCTCGTCACGTACCTGTTCCTCCAGGACTGGCGGGCCACGTTGATCCCCACCGTTACCATCCCCGTTTCGCTGCTCGCGACCTTCGGCGTGCTGCTGCTGGCGGGCTTCTCGCTCAACCTGCTCACGCTGTTCGGCATCATCCTGGCCATCGGCATCGTCGTGGACGACGCGATCGTCGTCGTCGAGAACACCGCCCGCAACATCGACGAGAAGGGCCTCGACGCCAAGGAAGCCGCCCGCCAAGCGATGGACGAAGTCAGCGGCGCGCTGGTCGCCACCACGCTGGTTGTTCTGGCCGTGTTCATCCCCGCAGCCCTGCTGGGCGGCATGACCGGCGTGCTCTACCAGCAGTTCGCCATCACCATCGCCGTGGCCACGTGCTTCTCCACCGTCAACGCCCTAACGCTCAGCCCGGCGCTCTGCGGCATCCTGCTGCGACCGTCTACGGAAACACGCTTCTTCCTCTTCAAGTGGTTCAACTCGTTGTTGAGCACGACACGCGACGGCTACCTCTGGCTGGTCGGCAAAGCACTGCGACTCGGCATCGTCGTCGTGGTGCTTTTCGCCGGCGTCGTGGCCGGCACCGTCGTCCTCCAACGCACCACGCCCACCGGGTTCATCCCGCCCGACGACATGGGCTATTTCTTCGTCAACGCTCAGCTCCCCGACGCCGCCAAGCTCGCCCGCACCCGCGGCGTCATGGACCAGGTCGAGCAGATCGCCCTGAGTACCCCCGGCGTCGCCGACGTCGTCACCGTCAACGGTTACTCCCTGCTCGCCGGTGCTCAAGGCTCGAACAACGGGTTCGCGGTCGTCATCTTGGACAATTGGGCCGAGCGAGCTCACGTCAACCAGATCCTCGGGCAGGTCGGCGCGCGATTCGCCCAGATCCCCGAGGGCATCGTGTTCCCGTTCCCGCCGCCTGCGATCCAGGGCCTGGGCAGCTCCGGCGGCTTCGAGTATCAACTCCAGGACCGCGGCGGCAGCGGCGTTGAGGCCCTGCAGGACGCCGCCGACGAGATGATCTTTGCCGCCACGGACGACCCGCAGCTCACACAGATGTTCACCGGGTTCCGCGCCCGCGTGCCGCAGCTGTTCGTCGATATCGACCGCGTCAAAACCCAACGGCTCGGCGTGCCGCTCTCGGTCGTCTTCGACACCATGGCGACCAATCTGGGGGGCAGCTACGTCAACGACTTCAACTACTTCGGCCGGGTCTACCGGGTGTACGCCCAGGCCGAGCCCCGCTTCCGAGCCGACGCGGGCGACATCCTGCAACTCAAGGTCCGTAACCAAGCCGGCGACACCCTCCCGCTCGACGCCGTCGCCACGATCGAAAACGACCTCGGCCCCTCCGTCATCAATCGCTTCAACCTGTTCCCCGCGGCGACGATCACGGGGCAGGCTTCGGCGGGCGTCTCGTCCGGCGAAGCCATCCAGACGATGCGTCGCCTCTCGGGGAACGTCCTGCCGACCGGCTTCGGCTACGAATGGTCCGGCCAGACGTACCAGGAGCTCAAGGCCGGCAGCCAGGCCTCCATCGCGTTCCTGCTCGGGTTTGTCGTCGTGTTCCTCGTGCTCGCCGCGCAATACGAAAGTTGGACCATCCCGATCACGATCCTGCTGACCGTGCCGCTGGGCGTGTGCGGCGCGCTGGTGGGCGTCAACGCGATGGGCCTCGACGCCAACATCTACACCCAGGTCGGCTTCATCCTGCTCATCTCGCTGGTCGCCAAGAACGCGATCCTGATCGTCGAATTCGCCCGCGACCTGCGGATCAAGCGGGGACTCGCGGCCCGCGAAGCCGCGGCCGAATCCGCCAAGCTCCGTTTCCGCCCGATCCTGATGACGGCCGTCTCGTTCATCTTCAGCACGTTCCCACTGGTGATCGCCACCGGTGCCGGCGCCGCCAGCCGGGTCTCGCTCGGCACGGCCGTGTTCTTCGGCATGCTGCTCGCCACGGTCGTCGGCCTGCTGTTCACGCCGAGCTTTTACGCGATGATCGAACAGATCCGAGACCGCGTGCTGGGCAAAAAGAAGACCACGGAACCCGAAGCGGGTGAAACGGCTTAAGCCTGCCCCGCGGTTCTTGTCTAACGCGTGGAATGGACCCTCACGAGTTCGGCCGAGAAAATCCTCCACGCGTCCGTGCCCGCCGCTTGCCGGAAGCCCAGCCGCTGCCGCGCGGACGCGTCCCCGACTTCTGCGTCCACGACAATCGACGCCACCGTGTCTTGCTCGGTCGTACTCATCGTCGTCACCCATATCAGCGACGCGCCGCCGCCCCTCGCCAACGCATCGGGCAGCGGGACCGATCGTCACCGTGGTTGAATAGATCGTGCCCTCGCCCGAGGCTTCGACCCACTCCAGGTCCTCCTCGCCCGAGCCCGGCACGAACGCACGGGGATAGAACACATAGGTCCCGGTCGAGGCCGAGCGCTGGATCATGAACTTGCCGTCGGCCAGATATGCCTCGAACTGCTTCTCCGGTCCCATCAATCCTCCCTTGCGGACGGGCTCTCGGCCCATCTCATCCTTTCCATACGACCTCGACGAACCGCAGCTCGCCTGGCCCTGCATTGATTACCTCGTGCTCGACGCCTGCGTCGCGGTAGTAGGATTGCCCCGCCA
>JBCDDH010000070.1:0-19426 GCA_039180415.1 Planctomycetota bacterium
CGATCGGCCGCGATTTCGTGACCCGCCTTTCGCCTCGACCATGAAGCTCATCGTCGGCCTCGGCAACCCCGGCCCCCAATACGCCCAGACCCGCCACAACGCGGGGTTCATGGTCGTCGATGCGCTCGCCCGCCGCCACGGCCTGACGGGTGAGCGGAGTAAATTTCACGCGCTCACGCTTGAAGGCGCCATCCCGGCTTCCGGAGGGCTTCACCGCGTCGCGCTGATGAAGCCCATCACCTTCATGAACCGCTCGGGCCTCGCCGTCAACGAAGCCCGGGCCTTCTTCAAGCTCGCCCCCGAGGACCTCCTCGTCCTCGTCGACGACCTCGCCCTGCCCACCGGCCATATCCGCGTCCGCGCGACCGGCTCCGCCGGCGGGCACAACGGCCTTAAGGACATCGAACGCGTCCTGGGCACCCGCGATTACCCGCGCCTGCGGATCGGCATCGACCGCCCCCCCGGCCGAATCCCGCAGATCGACTACGTCCTGGGCAAGTTCTCCGACGCCGAGCGAGACGCCATCGACCCCGCGCTCCCGCGCGCCTGCGACGCCATCGAACATTGGCTCGCCGAAGGCACCGAAAAAACCATGACCAAATTTAACGGCGGGGATTAACCCCAAGCCACATAACCCGAGACCCATCGTGATTGACCGTGGGCCTGCTCCCGCTACACTCTTCGATTCCCCTTTCCGCCCTCCGGTTCGCGCCAAAGTCGGCCCGAATCCAGCCCCCCGGCCTCGTCCGCCGCGGGCCCCGGAAGGCCAAGACGACCCTCAGGACCCCTGACCCCATGGCCGATTCCACGCCCCGCCTCTACGAAGGCATGTTCCTCGTCAGCCAGGCCGCCGTCACCAACGGCCTCGACGCCTGCCTCGAGAAAGTCTCCGGCCTGTTCGCCCGCATCGACGCGGAGGTTCTCGCCCTACGCAAGTGGGAAGACCGCAAGCTCGCCTACACCATCGACGGCCAGAAGCGCGGCACGTACCTCATCGCCTACTTCAACGCCGTGCCCACCAACCTCATCAAGCTCGAGCGCGACTGCAACCTCGAAGACGACGTCATCCGCGTCATGTTCACCCGCTGCGACCACTTCGGTGAGATCGAACTGAACAACGCGATCAACGACATCCGGCCCGAGGTCGAAGAAACCCCCGCCGAGCCCGCGGCGGCCGATGCCTAAACCCAGCGCGTTCTCTGCGTGAACCACCCCCGGTTTGCGGCACCAGTCACCAGCCCCGCATCACCGCCCATGGCCAACTTCAACCGCGTCATCCTGATGGGCAACCTCACCCGCGACCCCGAGCTGCGCCACCTGCCCAGCAACGTCCCGGTGTGCAGCTTCGGTCTGGCGGTCAACGACCGCTACAAGGACAAGCAATCCGGCGAATGGGTCGAGAAGCCCAACTTCATCGACTGCGAAGCCTTCGGCCGATCCGCCGAGCTGATCCAGCAATACGTCGGCAAGGGCCGGCCGCTATTCGTCGAAGGCAAGCTCCGCTTCGACCAGTGGGACGACAAGCAGACCGGCCAGAAACGCAGCAAGCTCAAAGTCATCGTCGACACCTTCCAGTTCATGGGCGGTCGAAACGATGGCGACAGCTCCGGTGGCGGCGGCGGCTACAGCCGCGGCGCATCCGGCGGCGCGGGCAACGCGGGGACGCAACCCAACTATGCCGCCCCTTCATCCGGCCCGGTCCACGAGCCCGTCGACGAAGACGACATCCCGTTCTAAATCCGCCCCAACTTCAATCTTGATGCGTCGCCCCGTTGCGCGACGCGTCTAACTCACCCCTTGAGGACAGGAACCCACCATGGCCCGACCCTACGAACTGCTCTTACTCGACACCGTCGATAACCTCGGCATCGTCGGCGACGTCGTCAAAGTCAAAGCCGGCTTCGCCCGCAACTACCTGCTGCCCCGCGGCCTAGCCGAGGCGCCGACCCCGGAGAAGGTCGAAGCCCTCGCCGAGCAACGCGCCGTGGTCAAGGCCGAGATGGAAAAGCTCGCCGCCGAACAAGCCGCGATGATCGAGAAGCTCGCCGACCACGAGATCACCCTCGAGCGCTCGGCCAACGACTCGGGCGTGCTCTTCGGCGGTGTCTCGCAGCACGAGGTCGCCGAGCTGCTCCGCGAACAGGGCTTCGCCATCGAAGACCGCCACGTCCGCCTGGGCGAAACGATCAAGCGCATCGACAACTACGACGTGCCGGTCGTCATCAACAAAGACCTCAAGACCGAAATCAAGCTCCACGTCGTCAGCGACCGGCCGCTCGAAGACGCCGAAACGAGCGAGGAGCCCGACGCGGAAACCGACGAAACAGCCGAGTCGTCCGAAGCGGCGGAGCCCGCCGCCGGCGAAGACGCGTAGGCATCGTTCCCGATCGTTTTTGATAGGCCCGCGTCGTATCGACGCGGGCCTTTTTCCTATCGCGGCCGCGAAGTACAATCCGCTACCCACCGGGGCTTGTTTTCATGTCGTCTCCCGTCGCCTCTCCGGAAACCGATCCCATGAAAATCGCCGTCACCGTTCTGATCGTCGTCGCGCTGCTGGGCTTTGGTGGCCTGTATTTCTGGGAGCAGTCGCAAGTCGCGGGCGCCGCGGCGGAGGCCGACGCCTTCGCCCAAGACGTCCAGGCCCGGGAACAGGTGGAAGTCACGTTCGTCGTACAGCCGCCGACCACCACGCCGACAGACCAGAGCGTCTACATCTCCGGCAGCCACCCCAACCTCGGCTCGTGGGCCGCTGCGGGCCTGCCCCTCGAGCGCGCCGACGACGGCAGCTTCCGCGGCACCGCGACCATGCTCAGCGGCATCGAGCACGAATTCAAAGTCACCCGCGGCTCGTGGAGCACGGTCGAGACCACCGCCAACGCCGACGAAGTCGAGAACCGCACCTTCGTCCCGCAGCCGGACACGACGCTCACCGTCGCCGTTGACGCCTGGATCGACAACGGCAAAACCATCCCCAATCGCATCACCACGACCGGGGACGTCCGCCTGCACGAACGCCGCTTCGCCTCGGTCGTCGATCCCACCAACCCGCGCAGCGTCGTCGTCTACCTGCCCCCCGGCTATGCCGAGGCCGCTAACGCGGAACGCCGCTACCCGGTGGTCTACTTCAACGACGGGCAGAACCTGTTCAACGAGGCCACGACCTACGCGGGCGTCGAGTGGGGCCTCGACGAAATCGCTGAACGCCTCGTCAACGACGGGATCATCGAGCCCGTGGTCCTGGTCGGCGTCTACAACACCGAGAATCGCGACGCCGAGTACGGCCCCAGCGTCGCCGACTACGCCGCACACCTGATCGGCACGGTCAAGCCGTTCATCCAGGAGACGTACCGCGTGGCGACCGACCGCGAGCGGAACACCATCGCCGGCTCCGGCCTGGGCGGCCGGGCCGCTCTGGAGGTCGCGCGGCTCCAACCCGACGCTTTCGGCACCGTGGTCGCGCTGTCGCCGTGGGTGGTCGATGAACAAGACGACGCGATCGCCGACGCATGGCAGTCCGCCGAAACCGCGACCGTCGCCTGGGCCCAAGACACCCGCTTCTTCCTGGACACCGTGGACGACGACGAGTTTTACGCGACCACGACGCCCGCCGCGGACCTCGCGGTAGTCACCGACTGGCTCGAAGCCCACGACGCCGACCTGACGCACACGACCTACCCCGCCGGGCGGGCCGAACACCGCGAAGCGTCATGGGGCGATCGGGCCGCGGGCGCATTGGTCTGGCTGCTCGGTACCGGCAGCACCGGCGAAGCGAGCGCCGCGTACGACTGAATTGAGCTTAAACGCCGTCTAAAACCCGCTGCCGATAATGCTCGTCGTCACGGCCGGCGATGCGGGCGACCTGAGCATCGGTCATGAAGCTCGGAGCGCCCACCGCGAACGTGCCCGCCAAGATCTCTGCCGACTTCACCGCCATCTGCGTGATCTGCAAGACCTGGTTGGCGGATTTGCCCAGAGCGATAAACCCGTGGTTCTGCATGAAAACGGTCTTGGGCGCTTCGCCGTAGGCGTCGAGGTACGCCTTGCTACGCGCAAGGACCTCTCGCGCGAGCGGCAGACCCGGATCGACGTAGGGCACCAACACCGCCGATTCGCCACAGACCACGACCTGATCCGGGAACAACCGCCGGGCCAAGGCCTCGCCGAACCGGTCGCTGCACGTGAGCGCGTTGACGGCCGTCGGGTGCGTGTGCCCGACGAAGTTCACCTCGGCTCCCGGAAGGGAGAGCAGGGCCGCGTGCAAGACCGTCTCCACCGAGGGACGCACGCCCGCCTCGCCTTCGACAACGGCGGCGAGCAACGCGTCTTTGGTCGCTTCGTCGGTGAGCTCGGGCCCCGCCAACATCGCGTCGCACGCCGCGAAACCCACGCGCACGAGTTGATCGCGTCGCAGTGTGCCGAGTTCCGAACCACTCGCCTTGACCCAGAACGAACCGTCGCCCGCGCGCGCCGAGGTGTTTCCTTCTCCGAGGATCGCGTAACGCCGCGCGGGTTGGCCGAGCTCGTGAGAGAGTTCGAGCAGCTCCGCGAGCGTGTCGGTTTGCGTCGCGCTCACGACCAGCCGCTCCCGTCCTTCTTCGTGCCGCACAGGGCGACTTCCATGCCCATCGCCTCAGCCATCGCGGCCTTGGTCAGCAGCGCCCGATCCGCAGACTTCGCGTCCTTGGCGTAGGCGCACTGGATGTGGTTGGACTGATGCCGAGCCATCATCTGGTCGCGAGACACGCCGTAGGTCACGGCGTGCATGATCGGCCACTGCGGCGTGCTCTCCTGCCAGCGCCGCTCGGTCTCTTTCTTCGGCAGCCTGATGACCTCGGCCCGGCCGAGGTCCATCTTCAACCGGCCGCCGCCCTTGCCGCCGCGGCCGTCGACGTACACGCGCGACCAGACGATCTCGCCGGGCTTGGCGATGCCGCGCAGCGTCGATCCGCCGTTGGGGAAGTACATCGCCGGGTGACGGAAGCCCTCGCTGCCGCGCCATCCGCCGATGTGGTGGGCCGGCGGCGCGCTGCCGGAGATGAGGAACACCCAGACGTATTCCTCGGTCGTTCCGGTCGGATCGTGGTCGCCCCAGCGCAGGTCGTGCAGCGTGTTCTCGGTGGGCTGGCCGAGCGCTTCGTGGACGCGCTGGGTCATCAGCCCGTCGAGGCCGGCGCATTCGTCGACCTCGTTGAAGTGCGTCACCGGCTTGCCCTTGAACAACACGCGCTTGCCGTCGCGTGACTTGACCGGCGGGCGATCGCCGTTGTTGAGCGTGCCTTCGACCAAGTCGCTCGCGGGGCAGAGGTCTTTCAGCCCCTGCTGGTACTGGATGCCGATGCAGTCGCAGCCGAAATCGTCCGCGATCCGCACCGCCGCGATATACATCCGGCATTGGTCGAGCACCTGCTCCTTGGTCAGATCCTTCTTGTGCTTAGCGCCGCGCGGGATGTGGAAGGTGAAACCCTTCTTGACGTACCAGTCGTAGACCGCCTTGGCTTCGGCCGCCGTGACCGTCCGCATCTCCGCGAACAGGGCCGACTGGCTCAGCCGCTCCTTAAACACGCCGGTGGGATTGAGCAGGTGGTCGGGGATGATCGCGTTGAACATGCCCATGCAGCCTTCGTCGAAGACGCCCATGATCGCCTTGCGTTTCGCGAGTTCCGCGGCGAGTTTCTCGCCCTGCTTCTTCGCCGCCCCGGGGACCGCGGCCTTGGCCAAGGGCGTGACGTGCCGGGTAGCGTGCGTGCAGGCCCCGGTGTTCAGCCACGTCTCCAGACGCGACCGGAAATAGTCGTCCTCGAAATCGTTGCTCCAAAGCGTCGAATACTCGACGCCGGCCTTGGTCAGCGATCCGTTGAGGTTGAGCATGCCGACGAGCCCGGGCCAGGTTCCGGACCAGTTGGCGACGGTGAGGATCGGTCCGCGGTGGCTCATCAGCCCGTGCAGCACGTGATGGGAGTACTGCCACACCGACTCGGCCACGATCAGCGGCGCATCCGGATCGAGATCGGCGAAGACTTCCATCCCTTCTTTCTGCGACGCGATGAAGCCGTGCTTCTCGTCCGGCTTGTAGGGGTGGGCGCGGACGACGCGGTAACCCATCGACGCGACGACCTGCCCGAGCTTTTCTTCCATCGCGTGCTGCGCCTTCCAACAGGTCCGGTTCGCGGACAAACGCAGGTCGCCATTCGCAATCAGCGCAACGAGTTTGGAAGACTTGGCGGAAGGACGCGTGCGAGTCGTGGGCATGGCGGGCTCCAGGGCGGCAAAACAAAAACGAAAAACAAAGGCAAGAAGCGACGGCGGAGGCCAACAGTCGGCGATCCGATCGACAAACCATACGAAAACAAGCCGGCCTTGCGGGGCCACACACTCATAACGACCCACCCGCCCACGATCCGTCTCAACAAAAAATGGGGGTCGCCCCGGTGCGAACGCGCGGCGTTCGCCGATCGGCCTCACCTACCTGAGTAAAATATCAAACCAACCCCCGTCGCTCTGACCGGACACAAACCGTTCTTCCGCCACGCGATTACGCAACCCAAACGAGCCCGTAACCTTCGGGTTTTAGGGTTTACCGCATGTCAAAACGCGGGTCGCCGCTCATGTCGAAACTCGAAGCCACCGAGGCCCGTTCGTGGTCGGCCGCATCGAGTTGGACCCCGAACGCTACGAGGTGTTCGTCGGCGGTCAGTCTTGGGCGTTAAGCCAAGCCAGGATGAGCGCGGTCGCCGCGGCGTCGTTGGCGGCCTGAGCCCGGCTCTGATTCGTCGCGACCAGAACGGCGAAGCCGCGTGCGGGTGCCAACCAGGCGGTGGCGTGGTTCATCGTGTTGTCGCCGCCGTGGTTGAGCGCGCGGGCGTCGCCGGCCCAGCCGCGCTTCACGGCGTTCCAGCCCAGCGCGTAATGGTCATCACCGATGACTTCTTCGGCCGGCGTGTGCAACCGGCGGAAGGTGTCGCGGCTCAGAAAGTCGCTTTGGCCTTGGCGGCCCTTGAGGTGCTCGGCGACGAACTTGGCCCAGTCGCGCATCGACATATGGATCGTGCCGGCCGGGGCCATGACGGGCAGGTTATCCATAGCGGGGCCGTTGATCAGCGTGGGCCGGCCGTTGCCGGTGTGCGGCCAAGGCTGATCAATCTGCCCGAGGGTCCCGGTACCGCCGAAGCCCGCGGTGGTCATACCCAACGGGCCGAAAACCTCGTCGCGGAGCAGCTGCTCGAAGGGCTTGCCGGCGGCCCGCTCGGCGACATGGCCCGCGAGCGTGTAGCCCCAATTGGAGTAGAGGTACGCAGACCCGGGCGCATGAGCCAACGGCGTGTCGATCGTTTCGCGGAACACCTTGCGACGGGCGGCGGCGGGGTCGGTTTCCTGAACGTACGCGAGCAGCGTGAAATTCGCGGGCAGGCCCGAACGGTGCGTCAGCAGTTGGTGGAGCGTGATGCCACGGTGCGACTCGGGCAGCTCGTCGGCCGCGTCGGGAAACGATTCGGCCAGCGTCTGGTCGAAGCGCAACGTGCCGGCCTCGACGAGCCGGGCGATAAGCGTGGCGGTGATTGCCTTGCCGCACGAGCCGAGGTGCCAAAGGTCGTCGTCGGTGGCGGGCGTCTGGTCCGGGTCGTTCTTCTTACGGACGCCGACGGTGGCGAGGTGTCGGATGCCTTCGGCCGTCACGATCGCGCCCGACATGGCGGGCAAGTCGTGCTCGGCGCGGATGGCTTCGAGGGCGGGCCCTAGACCATCAAGATCAGCCTGGGCGTGCCCGCGTGAGGCGAGGCTCCCGCTAATCACGAACAACACCGGAATGAACAAGCGGGCGTACTGTCGCAACAAGGCTGGTGTCATGCGGTGATCGTATTCGCAGAACGCCGTCCAGCCGCGGCGCAGAAAAAAACCCCACGAGCTTTCGCGGGGCCGGTAGCGGGCTGCGCTTGGCGAATGGTCATGCGATCGCGGCGTCGTAGCGTTTGGCGACTTCGAGCCAGTTAATGACACCCCAGAACGCGTTGACGTAGTCCTTGCGTTTGTTTTGGTAATTGAGGTAGTAGGCGTGTTCCCACACGTCGCAGACGAGGATCGGCACGAAGCCCCAGGTGGTGAGCTTCTGTTGGTTCTCACCTTGGACGATGATCAGTTGCCCGGAGACCAAATCGACGCCGAGCATGCCCCAGCCCGAGCCTTCGACGCCGGACGCCGCGGCGACGAAGTGGGCCTTGAGTTTGTTCATCCCGCCGAAGCATTCCTCGATGCAGCGGGCGAGATTGCCGGAAGGCTGTCCCCCTTCGCCGGCCGGAGCCATGTTGTTCCAGAACAGGGTGTGGAGGGTGTGGCCGCCGCCGTTGAACGAGACGCTGCGGGACAGGTGACGGATGAGACCGAAGTCATTGGCGTCGCGCGCGTTGGCAAGCTTGGCGAGCGCGGTGTTGAGGCCGTTGACGTAGCCCTGGTGGTGCTTGGTGTGGTGGATGCGCATCGTCTGCTCGTCGATGGCGGGTTCGAGCGCGTCGTAGGCGTACGGCAGCGGCGGCACGACGTAGAGGCCTTTGTCGGCGTCGTAGCCCTGGGAGAAGAAGGTGTGGAGATGGCCTTCGTGACCGGGGCCGTGACCGTGATCGTGAGCGGCGTGGTGATCATGGCCTTCGTGGTGGCCGGCGGTCGCGCCGACGGCGGCGAGGGTGGACAGGCCGGCGGTACCGAGGAGTTGGCGGCGGTTCATGGGCGGGGGCCTTGTGCAGAGGGGGAGACAAGTTGGGCTAACGGCGGATGCTAGGCGGCGGCGATCGGCCCGCGCGGGACCGATCCGGCCCCCGGGTTACGGCAGCCGCAGGACGCCGCGGAGCGCGGCGTGGGCGGCGCGGGCTTCTTCGAGCAGTTGAGGGTCGGCCAGGTCGTCGGGGACGAGGCGGTCGCGATAGTGAGCCTCGACCCAAGCGCGGAGCCGCGTTTCGAGCTGCGGCGTGAAGCGGACGCCCGCGTGCACCGCCGTCTGCTGGGCGTCGGTGAGTTCCACGCGGAGACGCAGGCAAGCGGGGCCGCCGCCGTTGTGCATGGATTGGCGGACGTCGACGAACACGGCTTCGTCGATGCCGCCCGTGGAAGACGAGTCGTCGAGCAAGCGGTCGATCGTGCTCCGCGTCGCGGGCTGTTCGGCGCATTCCATCGGCGCGATCAACACGATCTTGCCGTCGGGCCGAGTGACAAGCTGCGAGTTGAACAAGTACGAGGCAACGGCGTCGGGGAGCGGTAATTGTTCTTGGTTGACGCGTAGGAGAACGAGCTCGCGCTCGGCGTCGGTGTGCGACCAGGCCTCCCGTAACGCGGCGAGGGTGGCGGTCTCGTCGGCGAAGGCGAGCTCGTGGTAGAGCAGCACGTGCCGATGGCCCACCGCGATGACGTCGTTGTGGAAGACGCCGGCGTCGATGGCGGCGGGGTGTTGGGCGGCGAAGACGGTACGCCGCGGGTCGAGGCCGTGCAGGCGAGCGATGGCGCGGGAGGCTTGGAGGCCTTGGCGCGGGGTGAAGCGTTGGGTCTCGGTTCCGCCGTGGACGAAAAACTCGACGCCGGATCGGCCGAAGCCGGGCGTCAAACGGGTGTGATTGGCGGCGCCTTCGTCGCCGTAGCCCACGGCGGCGGGCAGTGGCGGGTGGTGCTCGAAGTGTTCACCCGGCGGGAAGAGCTCGACGAGGGTGTCGGCGGTGGCGGGCGGCTCGACGCTGCGGTGCAAGGCCGCCGTGAGGTTGGCGGCGGTGAAGTGCAGCTTGCCGTCGGCGGTATCGGCACCGGGCGAGACGGTCGCGGCGTTGGCGGTCCACATCGACGACGCGGAACCCGCGGCGGCGAGCAGGTGCGGCGCGTCGCGGCGGGCGGCGTTGAGAACCTCGGCGTCGTCGCCGGTGAAGCCGAGCCGTCGGAGCAGTTCGACATGCGGCCGCAGCAGCGGAGGGAGCACCGCTTGAGGAACGCCCAGGTCGTGGAGCGTCCGCATCTTGTCCAAGCCTTGCAACGCCGCGGCGCGAGGGTTGGAGGGCTGGGCCTTGTGCAGCGCGGAGGCGAGGTTGCCCGGCGCGAGGCCGGCGTAGTTATGCGTGGGCCCCACGAGGCCGTCGAAGTTGAATTCTTTCGTGATCGGCGGGCTCACGGTTCGGCCGCCTCGAAACTCAGGTCCATGTCGAGCTGATCGGCGAGCTGCTCGAGCTGCTCGCGGAGCCCGTCGAGGTCCGCGTCGGGCGGCGCGGCGAGGGCGACCTGGGCTTCGAAGAGCAATTCGCCAGACATCGGAGCGCTGCGGACGCGGCTGGTGAGCTCGGTGATATTCAGGCCGCGGACGGCCAGGGCGTGGGCCAGGTCGCGGACGACGCCGGGCCGATCGAGGCCGAGCATGCCGATGTGGAGTTGCCGCGGCGGAGCGTCGACGGCTCCCGACGTCGCGGGTCGATCGGGGTCGGGCGCGGTGGTGACGACCAGGCCTTGCTGAGCAAGAGCCTTGAGGGCGTCGTCGAGCGGGCCGAGTTGATCGTCGGCGACGGCGACGCGGACCACGCCGGCGAACTGGCCGGCGAGCTTGGCCATGCGGGACTCGAGCCAGTTGCCGTGGTGCTCACGGACGGTGGCGGAGAGCGCGCCGACAAGGCCGGGGCGATCGGGGCCGAGAACGGAGAGGATCAGGTGCGGCATGAGTAGGGGACGACGACGGAGAAGAGATCGTGACAGCGGAAGCCCGCATGGTACGGTCGCGGCATGGGCGGATCACGCGGCTTACGCATGCGACAAGCGACGCTAGATCGGAAGCTGCGGCTATACGAATCGGCGGTGCAGCAACCGTTGGCCGAGGTCGCGTTTCTCGAACGCGTGTATGCCGAAGCAAACCCGCCGCAGGCCTGGCCACGGACTTTGCGAGAAGACTTCGCCGGCACGTCGTCGGTGGCCGCCGCCTGGTGCCGCAGCGACCCCGACCGCGAAGCGATCGCGGTCGACGCGCACCGCCCCACCGTCGCGTGGGCCGAGCGAACCCACGCGGAACTGGACACGCTCTATCTCGTGCCCACCGACGTGCTCGACTTCCGCGGGCCCCGCGTGGACGTCATCGCCGCGCTGAATTTCAGCGTCCTGATCTGGCACGAGCGCGCCGCCTTGGTGAAGTACTTCCGTCACGCCCGCCGCGGCCTGGCCGAAGGCGGCGTGTTCGTCATGGACCTGTTCGGCGGCCCCGACGCGACGGCCGTCCAAACCCAAGACCGCCCGATCACCGACGACGCCGGCCGCCCCGCGACCTACCGCTGGGAGCAGCGGACGTATAGCCCGCTTACCGCGCGGATCGATTGCCGCATCCATTTTCGCTGGCCCGACGGCACCGAGATCCGGGACGCGTTCGCCTACGACTGGCGTCTATGGACCGTGCCCGAGTTGCTCGACGCGTTACGCGACGCCGGCTTTGACGAACCACAGGTCTGGGCAGAAAACCCGAAAACCCCCGGCCGATTCACACCCACCGCCCAGCTGCCCGGCCCGCACCAAGTCCCCGCGTGGCTGGCCTACCTCACCGCTCGCCGCTGACTCGCAGGCCGGCCGAAAACACGAACGCCCTCCGAACCTAAAGGCGTTTGACCGCCCGTCTTGTGTTGCGTAGCCCTTGCTCAAGCCGGGAAACCCGCGTACCTTATCCGGACGCAGGAACAAGGTTCGCACGCTGTTTCGCGGGCTTTTCCCGGACCGAAACCCCTTCGCTCCCGCCCCTGCGTGCCGCGTCGCCCGAAGCCGCCCCTCCCCCGGCGGGCTTTGCCTCACGCTTTCGGCTTGCTTCCCAAGGAGTTCCTCTTGCTCATCCTCATCATTGCCGGCGGCCCCGACAAGGGACGCATCTACGAACTCCGCGAAGACCAGCCCGTTGTCCTCGGCCGCGAAGGCGACCCCGTCGGCCTCAACGACCGCAAGTGCTCCCGCAAGCACGCCAAGCTCTGGTCCGAAGGCGGCAAGTGGTACCTCGAAGACCTCGATTCCACCCACGGCACGTTCCGCAACCACAAGAAGATCGACCACCGCGTCGAAATCAAAGACGGCGACTACCTCCAGGTCGGCTCCACCGTCATGGTCATGGCCCGCATGAACGCGCTCATGGCCGAACGCGCCGCCCTGCTCGGCGACCCCGAATCAGGTCAGCCCGTCCTCACGCCCAAGGCCCAGAAGATGCTCATCGGCGGCGGGGCGATCGCCGCGGCCGTGCTGCTCGGGCTCAACGTTGCCACCTTCTTCCAGGCCTCCGCCGGCACGCAGAACCTCTCGCAGCAGCTCACCGCCGTCGCCGAAGACCCCGACCGCGCCGCGTTTGAGAACGAGGTCCGCACCATGCTCGCCGACGGCCGGATCACCGCCGAGCAGATGAGCCAGACCCTTGCTGCGCTGGGCCCGGATCAAAACCGCTTCCGCCGCGAACTGGGCCGGCAACTCGACACGGTGCTCGCCGCCGTCGAGAACGACGAACAGGCCGAAGTCCTCGTCGCCAAGCTCGACGGCGTGCTCAACGCGATGCGTCAGCAAGGCGGCCAGACCGCCACGATGGCCGACCGCGTGCTCGCCGCGCTCGACGCTCAGCCCACCGCCGATCAGCTCGCCGACCGCGTCGCCGCCGCCGTTCAACCGCTCGATCCGCGCGTCGCCGCCGACCTCACCGCCGCCGCTCAGCGGCTCGCCGACGCCGAGACCGTCGGCAGCCAGGTCGCCGAGCTGCGCGACCTGATCGAGAAGGTGCCCGGCCAGCTCGCCACGCCGATGGGACAGGTCCTCGCCCGCCTCGAAACCCTCGACGACGCCGGCAGCCAGTCCGCCGAGAAGCTGACCGAACACCGCCGGCAACTCGCCGCCGCGCTCGAAACGCTCCGCCGCCAACTCCCGCCCGATCCCACCGGCAAGCTCGACGCCGCGCTCGCCAAGCTCGAAGACACGCCCACCCGGCAGGAGCTCGCCTCGCTGACCGACCGCCTCGCCGCCCTGCCCACGCTCGGCGACCTTGAGGCCCTCGAACGCCGCGACGCCGAACGCTTGACCACGCTCAGCGCGATGCTCGGCTCGCCCGACGAACAGTTCGCCGAATCGCTCACCCAGCTCCAAGGCCAACTCGCCGCCGTCGCCACCCGGCTTGAGCAGCGCGACGACTCCGCCGCCTCCTCGCAGATCGCTTCGCAGCTCGCCGCGCTCTCCGACAAGCTCGACCAACGCAACGCCCCCGACGCCGGCGTCCTGGACGCCATGAAGGCCCAGCTCGCCGAAGTCCGCTCCGCGCTGGCCGACCTGCCCCGCGCGTCCGAAAGCGACGCCCAAGCCCTGCGGCAGGAACTCGCCAAGATCGGCGACACACTCGCCAACCAGGCCGACACCCAGGCGATGCAGCAGCAGCTCACGGCCATCCTCGCCGAGCTCAAGGACCGCGACGACGCCGGTCTCATCAAGCAGCAGCTCGAAGCTCTCGCCGACAACCGCCCCGCCGCGTCGGACCCGGTGCTCGCCCAGATCGTCGCGTCGGTTCAGGAGCAGGCCCGGGCTCAGGTCCAAACCCAACGCCAACTCGAAACGCTCGCGGCCCAGGTCGCCCAGCTCGACGGCGACACCTTCAAGAACACCGCCACCGCCGACCTCGTCGACGCCATCGTCGCCCGACTGCCCGAGCCGGCCCAACCGGTGGACACGGACGCCCTGCTCGCGGGCATCGTGCAGAACCTCGCCGACCGCCCGCTCGGCTCGCCCGACGCGCTGCGGGAGCTCATCCGCGCCGAAGTGCTCGCCGCCGTGAACCCGCTGGCCGACCAGCTCCGCGGCGAGTTCGACGAGCAGGCGCTCGCCGACCTCGACACCGCCGTCGACGAAAACGGCCTGACCCGCACCGAGCAGGCCTACAAGCTCGCCTTCGAGACCGGCCAAGTCATCCCCATCGGCGCCGGCCCCATCGACCCACAAACCGGCCTGGCCACGCCCGGCCGGAAGCTCGACCCCGCCGCCGCCCGCGCCGCCGGCATCGACCACTGGCGCGACTGGTACCTCATGGACGATATGGCTCACCGCATGCGGCTGGCCCGCGACGCCTCCCGTGTCCGCGGCACCATCGGCGACCCCTCCATCATTTCGCTCCCTTCGGTCGACTTGAACCGAGCTGCGTCGCCTCCGCCTCGCGAACGCTGAGCGGCGTCAACCAAAACCCACGGATCGCCATGATGCCCTGCAATCATGTGGGGCTTTTTCACGCGTCATCGCCGATTACTGCGTCGCCGGCGCATCGCCGTCCAAAATCGCCCGCAACGCGTCCTCGTCCACCGGGTCCTGCGTGATCACGACCACAACCGGATCGACGAGGTAAGTCTGTGCGACCCGCATGAGTTCTTCCGGCGTGATCGCGTCCACGGCCGCGACGAGCGCCGCCCCTTCGGGGTCGTCCACGCCGTAAAGCCGGTCGAGGGCGAGTCCCTGCGCGAGACTGGCGTTGGTTTGTTTGGCCCGGAACTCGTCGGCGAGCACCTTCGCCTTCGCGGCGGCCAGCGTCGCGGCGTCGGCGGGCTCGGTCCGGGCACGCTCCATGACGTCCATCGTGCGTTGCAACGCGAGGTCGGCCGTATCCGCCGCCGTGTTGAACACCGCGGTGAAGTACCCCGGGATCTTGCCCGACACGTTGCCCGCGCTGACGGCATACACCAGCCCCGGCCCTTCCCCGCGCAACGCCTGGACCAGCCAGCCCGACGGGAACGTGCTGATCACTCGGGACAGGACGGCCAGGCCCGCGTAGTCCGGGTGGTCGCGCGCGACGCCCGGCCCGAAGCCGATCTGCACCGCCGTCACCGGCTTGCCCGTCTCGAGCACGTGGAGCCCCGGCGAGGGCGGGCTCGGCACGGGCGGGGCGAACGGCGCGTCGCCCGCGGGCATATCGCCGAACATCGACTCGGCCACCGCGAACACGGCCGAGGGCTCGACGTCTCCTACCACCACCAGCACCGTGTCCTTGGCCGCGAGCCGGTCGAAGTACGCCGCTTTCAGGTCTTCGGCCGTGGCGGCTTCGACGACCGCACGCCGCCCCAACGTCGTGGCCGACCAGGGATGGTCGCCGAAGTACGCCGCGCGGAAGCGCCGCCGCAGTTCACCGGACCAGCGGTCGTCCTGCCGGTCGATCGCGGCGAGCAAGCGGGGCTGAAGGCGTTGCCATTCTTTCTCGGGGAAGTCGGGACGGAGCACGACATCGGCGAGGATCGCGAGCACGGCCGGCCAGTCTTCCCGCAGCGCGGTGGCGGTGAGGTAGTTCGTGTTGTTCGCCGCGGCGGGCGCGAGCGTGGCGCCGAGGTCTTCGATCATGGCGGCCAGCTGCGGCGCGGTCAGCCCGGCGGCGCCGCGGTCGATCATCGACATCGCCGCGTTGCCTAAGCCCTCGCCGCCCGGCTCATCGGCGAGCAGGCCGCCCAGCGTGTACATCTGCATCGCGACGGCGGGCACGACCGTGCTGCGCTTGACGATCACGGTCAGCCCGTTGCCTAGCGTGCGGACCTGTGGGGCGTCGGTCTCGATGGGCGTGGCCGACGCGTCGGCGTCGGCGAGCGCGGCTTGGAGTTGCCCGATCACGCGGCGGTTGTCCAGATCAAACCCGGTAGCCGGGCCGTCGTCCACGGCGAGGTCGGCGGGCCGATCCATCGTGCTCACGGCGTGGGTTTCGTCGGCGGGCTGGAGCACGACCGTGGAGAAGCCGCCTTCGGGGACGACCGCGTTCACCGCGGCTTGGATGTCCTCGGCGGTGACGTGCTGGATCGCGTCGGCATAGCGGCGGAGGTAGTCCGGGTCGCCGGTGCTGATCAAGTCGGCGGCGATGCGCCCGGCGACGGCCTCGGCGCTCTGCCCGGTCTTGAGCACGCCGGCGAGCACCTTGCGTTTGGCCCGCGCGAGTTCTTCTTCCGTCACCGGTGCGTCGCGAAGCTCCGCCAACTCCGCCAGCGCTGCGTCGCGGGCCGATTCGATGCCCACGCCCTCGGCCGGCTGGAAGTCGATCCCGAAGAAGCCCTCGCCCCAGGTCGCGCTGAAGTTGTACGCGTCCACGCTGGTGACCAGCTTCTGCCGCTCCCGCAACGACTGCACGAGCCGGCTCGACTCACCCTGGCCCAGGATCGACGCCGCGAGGTCGAGCGCGAAGTCGTGCTCGCTCCCGAGCGTGACGCCCCGCCAGAACACCCGCGCCCGCGGGGTCCGGATGTCCGCGAACGCGGTCTCTTCCACGACCGGCGGGACCTCCGGCTCGACGGGGAACTTAAGCTCCGGCAGCTGCCCGGGGGGCACGTCCCGCCAGAGCTCGGTCATCTGCGCGACCACGCGCTGCGGATCGATGTCGCCGGCCACGACCATCACCATGTTGTTGGGCACGTACATCCGACGATAGAAACCCTCGAGCTCTTCGCGGGTGATCGTCATGAAGTCGTCGAGGTAGCCGATGGTCGGGTGGGCGCCGGGGTGGTTAGGCGTGCCGGCGAAGCGGGCCTTCTGCGTCGTTTTCCAGAAGATGCGGTTCGGATCGCCCCGGCCCATCGAAAACTCGCGCTGGATCACGTCGCGCTCCCGCTCGTACTCGCTCTGCAGCACGGCGCTGTTCTGGATCCAATCCGACATCACCGCGACCGCGGTCTCGGTGTGGTCGCGGGTCGTGTTGATGAAGTACCGCACCGTGTCCAGCGACGTCGCGGCGTTGGTTTGAGCTCCCATGCTCGCGAGGATCCCGTTGGACTCGGCCTCGGGACGCGTGGTCGTCGTGCCGCCCGAGAGCAGGTGCTCCAGGAAGTGCGACAGGCCCGCGCCCATGTGCTCCTGCTCGTAGAGCGAGCCGGTCTTCACCCACAGGTGCACCGAGACGACCGGCGCGACCGGCACGCGTTGCGCCACGAGCACCATCCGGTTGGGTAGCACGCGGATCACCCGATCGTCTCGCTCCTGGAGCGTGACGGGGGACGCGGCTTCGAGGTCTCCGGCGAGGTCGATCGATCCGGCGGGTTCGGCTTGGGCTTCGGGCATGGCGACGGGTTCGGCGGACGGCAATACGTGCTGCGGGGACTCGGCCGCGGCGGCCACCGGCCCGGCCGCGCCCCACCCCAAGGACCCGGAGAATAAAACCCCGACGAGCAAGAGCCCGGCGAGCACCCAACGACGCAAAGCATGGATCGGCATCACGTTTCTCCGGCGGCGGTTCGGCTCAGCATACGAAGCGCCGCCTAACCTTGTTCATGAACCGCTCGCAACCTCACCCTTTCACGCCCCTCCGCACCGCCGTGGCCGCCCTACTGGTCGCGGGCTCGCCGGCCGCTTTCGCCGCTGAGCCCCACGACCACGCCACGCCCCCCGCACAAGGCGAAAGCGATACCGACGCCGATACCGCGCCCGAGCCTTACGTCGCCGAGGCCAATCTGCCCGAAGGCTTCCCCGCGCCCGGCCCGGCCCACACCGTGTCGCTCAAGCACTACCCGACCTATCGCGTCGCCATCGCTCAGGGCCGCAACGCCTTTTGGCGGCTCTTCGGCCACATCCAACGCGCCGACATCCCCATGACCGCCCCGGTCACCATGGCCAACGAGCACGCCGACGCTTCCGACGATCACCTCGACGCCGGCGACGCCCCCGTGCTCGACCGCAACGACATGACCATGGGCTTCCTGTATCCCGCCGCCCACGTCGGCGATCTCGGCCCCGACGACGACGACGACTCGGTCACCGTCCGCGACGTCCCGCCCATGAACGTCCTGTCCTACGGCTTCTTCGGCGACCCCCACCCGACCCGTCTAGCTCAGGCCCGCGAAGCGATCGAGGCCGCCCACGAAACCGAGCACGCCGACCTCACCTTCGCTGGACCGTGGCGATTACTCGGGTACAACGGCCCGTCCGTCCCCGCCGACCGCCGGTACTACGAAGTGCAGCGACCCGTCACTCCCAAACCCGCCGAAGTCGCCGGCCAATCCGAACCCGACCCGCCCGCGGAAGCCGCCGAGCCCGGCCCCGACGCATCGTGACCGGCGTGGAGGCTGGCCCCGTGACACCGCCGGGGGCGTTCGATATGCTTAGCGACCCGTTTGCCACCGTAGCTCAGTTGGTAGAGCAGTTCTTTCGTAAAGAACAGGTCGCTGGTTCGAGTCCAGTCGGTGGCTTCCCCGGAATCACCCGGCAGGTGACGGTTTGTTACACTTTCTGACTTGACAATTCGGGCTCGTAGCTCAGCTGGTTAGAGCGCACCCCTGATAAGGGTGAGGTCGTAGGTTCGAATCCTACCGGGCCCATTTCCCGACAAACCAAGCCAAAAGCGTGGAGTACACGCTTCCCCCCGCTGCCCGGAGCGGTTTATGGCGTCGACAAATCCTCGGAAGTCGCGCGGCATTGTGCCGTAAAACCCTTCCGCGGAGTTGTGTCGATACCCCCCTTTCCGTTCCAAACCCTTGCGCCCGCGCTCAGCTCCGCGGCCGTCAGCGCCAACCGCTCCGGCTGCGCCCCCACCCACCACGATCGTCTTGCTCTGCTTGCCCCGCCGATCCCCGATCGTGAACGAACCCGCGATCGCCGAGCTCTCGCCCGCCGCAATGGTCGGCTCGTCCAGCTGCGCCGCCGTGCACCCGCACGACGGCCGGATCGACGTCACCGTCACCGCCGACTCGCCCGTGTTCTCGAACGGGTTCTTCAGGGCCGACTAATTATCATTCAGATACTGGGTTGGATCGGTCGGCAACGCTGGCCCGGGATCAGTGAACGGGGTGTTTCGTAGCCTACGGATCAATTCGTCTGACGGCAGACCTGATTTACCCATCTTGACTCCCGCGGCCTCCGCTCGTTCAATCATCCACTTCAAGGTCACGTCGCTGATAAATAGATTCATGCTAATATTAATGCCAACATCGCTATGTCGTCCCGGAAACCACCACTCGTTCGAGTTGGTATCTGGAGAAGTAGGTGTCAGAACGAAGGTCGGAACAAAGACCTTGTTTCATCGCTTGCATAGGCACGAGCGACATTCATGATATTTCCCGCAATCGTATGTAATCAATATATCGATGTAGGTGTAATACGAGAGTACACTGTTCAAGTTCAGTACATGCGCTAGGAGGCGCGCATGGTAATCGTGTGCGCGCTTTCACCTCATTCACCTTACTTGCCAGTTGTTTCTGCGTTCAATTGATCAAGGAAGGGCTGTATCTTGGGAAGAGCAAGAATAGGGTCGATTACGTCGAAATCTCTGAAGCTTGCCGGCCCATTCAAATGCTTTTCAAGAAATAATCGATACTGATCAATTTCAGTGTTCGACTTTGGGTCAAAATGAATTAGATACGCCATCCGAGGGATTCCGGGGATGTCGGCCAGATTCTTAAGGTCACGCTGCAAGTCACGCTTAGAATAAAAATTATCATCGTTGCCGGCGGCGACACGCTGCTTGTCAGCC